>JAFSEB010000079.1 GCA_017435905.1 Clostridia bacterium
AAGAGTCTAAAAAGGCAAGACCGGTTCTATCGGCAGGCGTGTGGTCGAAGGAATAGTGGTGCTATTTCAAGACCGCACAACACACCGATAGGGCCGGTATTGCCTTTCTTAGACCGATGATTTCTTATCGGAATACCCCGTACGGTCGGTCTTTTATGGACTTTAGCCTTCAATGAACAATACACCGAGGGTGCCGGGACCGCAATGGCTTGAGACCACGCCGCCGGCATAGGTTTCATGGATCTCGGAGAAGACGCCGAGGCTTTCAAGGTAAGCACGAATATCCGCTACAACAGCTTCATCGCAATAAGTATGTGTGATGAACACATGCTCCTTCCTGGCATTTTTAAGGTCATTCTCCATGTCTTTTACATAGGAAAGAAGGACGGACTTCATTTTGCCCCGATATTTCTTGGTAGCATGCATCTTGCCGGATTCTACTACGATTTTCGGATGCAGATGCAGCACGCCGCCTGCAAGCGCTGCAACGCTGCTGCAGCGTCCGCCACGGTGAAGATATGTAAGCGTATCCACAACAAAACTTGCACGAACTTTCGGGATCAGCTCATCGAGTTTTGCAAGGATCTCTTCCACTCCCTTGCCCTGCTTTACCATTTCGGCAGCCTCTACAATAAGGAGACCCGAACCGGTGGAAAGATTCTGGCAGTTCACGATATGGATCCTGTCAGACCTTCCGATTTCGTCTGCTGCAAGACGCATTGCATTGGCAGTGGAAGACATATCTTCCGAAATAGCAAAGCAGATCAGGTCATCGTCAGGAAAACGGTTAAACAGCTCAACAGCTACCTCCACCGATACGGCAGAGGTTTTCGGCGTGGTGTTGTTGGCATCAGACCAGGCAAAAATCTCCTGCGGTGTGATGTTTACGCCATCAAGAAAGTTTTGATCGCCAAGATGCACATTCAAAGGCAAAATGGAAATATCATATCTTTCTTTCAGTTCAGCCGACAGATCGCTCGTACTGTCGGAAATGATTTTGATCATTTTTTCCTCCTGCATTTTCAGGCGGCAGATGGATCAGGCAAATCATAAATAATAACAAATAAAGCAAATTTCCGATGCTGCCGCTCTTTCATTACCGAATTATATCATTGTTTTTGCGAAACTGTACAGAGCTTCGCCAAACAATTTGAATGATTGTCACATTCCTTGGCGTTTTTCCCTGAAAAGACGTCCATCTTTTTGAATGCAAAAAACAAGCTTACAGTTTTTTACTGAAAATGATCATATCACGCAGCAAAACGCCGCCTTCCACAATAGGATGATCATAATTCTCGGTAAAGAAATCCTTGATGGCACCCGTTCGGATCAATCCGCATGCTTCATAAAAAGGAACCGTTAAGGGACTGTCGCCCGTTCCAACTTGAAGAACAGAATAGCTGCCGCAATAATGTTCGGCGATATAGTCAATGAGTTTTTTGCCGTATCCACAGCGCTGTGCACGCGGCAGTACCGCAATGTTTTTTATCTCAAGGACCCCATCCCCTTCATCCGTAACAACGCATTGCGCTTTGACGCCGCCGTCATCAAGCACGTATACCGTGCCTTTTTCAAGGTATCGGTCGATCATATCCTCCTGCTCATCCGCAAGAAGAAGCAGCGGAAGATAAGCTTTCTTATCCCCTTTAAGCTCATATATCTTGACCGTATCACGCATGGAAATCAACCTCTGTTTCTCGGTAAAACCATATTGTGCGCCTTATATACGCCGGAAGCCGCATGATCTGATCGGTGCGGCTTCTTTTTCATATTATGCAGAAAGCTGTTTCTTTGTTTTGATGGTAGCTGCATATGCGCTGTTGAACAGACCAAGCACGGCAGAGGCAATAAAGAGCAGTTCGATACCAAGACTCTGCCAGATCCATCCACCGAAAAGTGCAATGAAGATAGTGATCACATGGTTGATGGAAACACCGGTTGATATTGTTGCCTTGACCTCGTCCTGATTGTCGGAAAGATCCTTTACATACAGGTTTGAAGCCATGGATGCAAGGGAAATGACCGCATCAAGCACATAATTCACACAGCATATGATGAATGCGATATCCTTCGGGAAGAGATGGTGGGCAAAGCCGTAGAAGAAACAAACGATCACAAGAATAAGTGTATCTGCCATCATAACGGCTTTGTAGCCAAGCTTGTCGATGATGCGCCCCACCACAGGAGAAGCAAAGAAGCATGCGACCGCAGAAATAGCGAAAAGAAGGCTGATGGTTGCTGCGCTTGCACCGTAGAAAAGAATCAGCACATAGGGCCCGAAGGTCAGGAACACCTGTTTTCTTGCGCCGTAAAACATCTCAAGCATGTAGTATTTGGTGTATTTCTTATGGAAATAAAACCGGCGCTTGTTCTTATCGGTCTCACTTTTTCCCTGTACACGGAACGAAACGATCATGCTGATGCCGGCAAGGATCGCAGCCAGTGCAAAGAAAACCGTATATGGCTGTTCCTTTGAGAAAAGAGAAAAAGCAAAAACGATCACAAGATATCCCGCAAGCGTACCGATCTGACTGACCGCACTTTGTGCACCGAGCGCCGCACCGCCGCAATTCGGTTTTGCATACTGCAACGATATAGTGCTTTTCATTCCGATCTGGATGTGTTCACCAAAGGAATACATGCAAATGGCAAGCGTTGCAAGAACAGGCGTCGCAGGAAGCAGCGCATGCATGCCCATGCCGGCAAGCATAATGATGGCACCTGCTTTATAAAGTGTTTCCGCTGAAAGCATGTAAAATGCAGCCAGTACAAAAACCAGCAGGATACCCGGCAGCTCACGGAAAAACTCGGTGACACCGCGGTCCATCTCACCCATACCCACAACTTCCGCAAGGAAATTATCGAGCATGCCCTTATAAAGGCCATAGGAAAGGCCTGTGATCAGGATCGAGAGAAGGAATGCCTTGAACGTTGTGTCTTCAAGAAATGCGTCTTTGATCCTGCCGATGATGTTTCTTGTTTGCATATTGTTCTTCCCTTTGTTTTTATCGTTCGGGTAACTCTTTCAGCATGCCGATCGTCCTGTATATTTCGCCGCATGCAGGGCATTTCCAATCGCAGTCGCTTTTCTTTGCTTTCTTATGAAGATGGACAAGCTCGGCTTCTCCGCATTTTGGGCAAAGAACCGGCTGTTTTGTCCAAAGCGACTTCAAAAGCTTCACTTCGTCTTCCCTGCTGTTCGTATACATGGAATCTCCTACATAAAGTTTTTGCAAAAAAGATTTTCAGCCGTTCGCCCGATGCAAAGAATACTTGCATATTGGTGCAGATTTATCCGTTATCTTCCTGCAGCAGCTGCCTGATCAGCGCGATTTTATCAGCATCTTTCTTTTCCTTCACATTGACTCTGTACCCATCCTTTGAGGATGCGGTATAAACCTTCAGATACTGGGGCAGCGAAAGCAGTTTGAAGGTGCAGCCGCATCTTTGGACTGTTTCGATCTCATGTATTCCGATCCCTGCAAAAGACTCCAGTTCCTCAATTTGCGCATAGGAATAGTGGATACCTTGTTTTTCGAACGTATGCTCATGCGCATCGATCAGGGTATAGCCGTTTTGCGCAAGCAAATCATGAAACTCGTTCCAGCGTTCCTGCAGAAAAGCTTTTGGAATCAGGATATCGATATCATCCGCATTCAAGCATTCGCCGCTCAGGTATTCCAAGCCCAAAGATCCGTACATAAGCGGCACGATCCCAAATATATCGGATAACAATGCGGCATTTTTAAAGAAAGCCTTCTGTTTGCAATTCAACTCTTCCCGGATGAAAAGGGCAATTGTTTCCACATGCGAGGTCTGCGGAAACATATCCACCGGCTGCGCATATACAAGCGAATAACCGCCTTCCGCAAGTATCTTTGCATCCCTTGCAAGTGTTGCGGGATTACAGGACACATAAACGAGCTTTTGTGCACCGCAAGCGATCAGCGCATCAAGCACAGGGCGTTCGCAGCCCTTTCGGGGAGGGTCGATCACAACAGCATCGGGACGGAAACCGTCCTTTACAAGCTTTGGAAGTGCAATTTCAGCCGGGGCACAGTGAAAACGTGCATTTGTGATGCCGTTTTTCGCTGCATTTTGTTTTGCATCTTCTATTGCTTCCGGTACGATCTCAATGCCGTCAACGGATGCGGCGTGTTTTGCAAGCATCAGTGATATTGTGCCGATTCCGCAATAAACATCGGCAACACGCTCCGTCCCCTTCAAAGAAAGCGCATTGAGTGCCGCCTGATAAAGAACCTCTGTTTGCTTTGGATTGACCTGCAAAAACGAAGGAGCACTCACATCAAACCGAAGCCCGGCGATCGTACATGGAAGCCTGTCGTTTCCCCATACGGTAGAAAACTCTTTGCCGAAGATCACATTGGTATCTTCTCTGTTTTTATTGTGGATAATGCCGCAAAGACCGCTTACCCGTTCACGAAGGATCGCCACAAGTTCCTCACGGTGCGGCAATTTGCCCGTTGTTACGACAACAGCCATTACTGCACCGTTTTCATTTGAAACACGGGCCATCACATGACGAAGCACGCCACGGCCTGTTTTTTCATCGTACGCCGATACTCCGCAGCGGTTTGCCCAATCCGCAACGGCTTTTGCACAAAGAAGCGTTTCATCACGCTGGATCGCACAATCTGTAAGCGGTATCAGCCTGTGGCTGCGGGGTGCAAAGAAGCCAAAGGCCACCTTCCCCGCCGCATACGCCGCAAAAGGAAAGCTTCCTTTGTTTCTGTATGACTTAGGATCATCCATGCCAAGGGCAGGAAGCACTTTCGGATCGGAAAAGCCGCCGATCCTTGTCAATGCGGCATAAACCTCATCACGTTTGAATTGAAGCTGTTCAACATAAGCAAGGTGCATCACGCTGCAGCCGCCGCACCTGCCGAATTCCGCACAAACGGGAGCAATGCGGTTCGGACTTTTCTCTTCTACAGAAAGCAGTTTTCCCACCGCAAAACCGGAAGAAACCTTGATGATATGCGCACGCACGGTTTCACCGGGAAGCGCAAAAGGAACAAACACGGTAAAACCCTCGTATTTACCGATCCCCTGTCCTTCCGAACCGAGACCGTGTATTGTCAAGGTAATATCATCATTGCGCTGAACTGGCGGCAAACGTTTTGTCACTGAAACCTCCTGTGGGAAACGAAAGCTTCCCTTTTATAATCGCATCATCAGAACTTTGCAAGAACGGAGTTGAACTGGTACAGCTTCTTATCAAAGTTATCCACAGAATTGACCGCTTCATCAAGGGAAACATCGATGATCTGATTGTTCCTGATGCCGACTGCACGACCACCGATGTCGGAATCAAGAAGCTCTACCGCCCTCTGTCCAAGCCTTGCAGCAAGAACACGGTCAAAAGCAGTGGGGTTGCCGCCGCGCTGAATATATCCGGGTACGATAGCTTTAATATCAATATCGGAATTCGTACGCACATAGTTTGCGAAATCCTCTGCCTTTCCGGCACCTTCCGCAATGATGACCATGCTCGTCAGCTTGCCCTTCAGTTTATTCGTAACGAGCTGACGCATCGCATCTTCCCAGGAAAGATCGCATTCCGGTACAAGAATGATATCGACCGCACCTGCAACGCCTGCCCAAAGCGCAATGTCGCCGCAGTTGCGTCCCATCACTTCCACAACGCCCACACGGTCGTGTGCACGCATCGTATCACGGATCTTGTAGATCTCACCGGTGATGGTATTAACAGCGGTATCAAAGCCGATGGTAAAGTCGGTATACCCAAGATCATTATCGATCGTGCCGGGAATACCGATGGTCTTAATGCCGTTATCGGCAAGCAGTTTTGCACCGCGATAGCTGCCATCACCGCCAATGACGATCAAGCCTTCGATATCATATGCCTTCAGCATATCGACAGCCTTCACAAAACCTTCCTGCGTGGTGAACTCCTTGCTGCGGGCGGTCCTCAGTACCGTTCCGCCTTTGTGCATCACATTTTCCACATCCTGATGGGAAAGCTGCTTCACCATGCCGGCGATCAGGCCCTTATAGCCATGGTAAATGCCCATTACATTGATGCCGCGATCCTCGCCCTCTTTCAATACCGCACGAATGGCAGCATTCATGCCGGGAGTATCGCCGCCGGATGTTAAAACACCAATACACTTCATAATCATTAACTCCTTTTCGGAAAAATTGGTAACCGATCTTGTAACGGCTGCTTCAGCGCTGCTTTACATTGTCAGCGCCAAGCAATTCTTCGAGAATATCCCGCAGTGCTTCGGATGCGTTGATATAAAGCTCCTTTGGCACCATTTGCGTCTTTTTCAAAACCGGGTTATGGATCAACACCGGAATATTGCCCGGGAACCGTTTCAAAAGCGTCAAAACACGGTCATGCAGAGCAGCATCAGCTGTATCATAACGCAGATAGATCTTTTGCGCACTTGCTTCTTTCTGAAGCGGTGTCACTTCATCCACAAGAAGCATATTATTCTGCTCTTCCCTTACATTCAGCCTTGCGGTCACAAGTACCTTGCTGTCTTCGCTCAGAAGGCTTCCATATTTTGTAAATACTGCCGGGAAAGCAAGCATTTCAATGGAACCGGAAAGATCTTCCAGCGTGCAGTACGCCATCACACCGTTCCCGTTCTTTGTCATTTTTCTCTGCACGTGGGTAATAATACCGCCAATGCGCACTTTACTGCCTTCTTTCAGCTTTCCGCTTTCATCGGCTTCAAGCAAAGCAGCTGTATCATAAGGTTGATTTTTGAGCGTATCCTCATATTCTTCAAGGGGATGTCCGCTCAAATAGATGCCAAGTGCCTCCCTTTCAAGGGAAAGCATGATCTCCGGCTTAAATTCCGGCACATCCGGCAGCTTGATCATGCTGCTTTTGATCTCCGCACCGCCGCCGAGGTCAAACAGCGAAATCTGACCGGTCTCCGCCTGCTTGCGTTCGCTTGCAGCGGCACTGAGGCTTCTTTCGTAAATCAAAAGAAGCTGATTTCTGTTGGCGCCGAGTCCGTCAAAGCAGCCCACTTTGATCATGGCTTCAAGCATACGCTTATTGATGCCCGGCGCACGTTTGATAAAATCATCAAAGTCAAGGAAAGGACCGTGCTGCCTGCGCTCGGCAATAATGTCACGCATAGCGCTTTCGCCCACGTTTTTGATGGCAGCAAGACCAAAGCGGATATTTCCGCCTTCCACGCTGAATTTCTCCATACTTTTGTTGATATGGGGTGGAAGAACTCTGATCTTCATTTTTTTTGCAGAGGCAATATACTCTGCCATTTTATCAATGTTTCCGAGGAAGCTGTTGATCAATGCAGTCATGAATTCGACCGGATAATACAGCTTCAGATATGCTGTTCTGTAAGCTACGACAGCATAACAGGCTGCGTGGGGCTTGTTGAACGCATAGGAAGCAAAGTCCACCATTTCATCGAATATCTTGTTGGCTATATCGGCAGGAACGCCGTTTCGCACAGCGCCGGGGACCTTTACAACGCCGTCTTCCACAATACCGTTTACAAAGTTTTCCCGCTCTTTCAGCATGACATCATGCTTTTTCTTTGCCATTGCACGGCGCACAAGGTCGCTTCGCCCCATAGAGTAACCGGCAATATCCCGAACGATGCGCATGACCTGTTCCTGATAGACCATGCAGCCGTAAGTTGCCTGCAGTGCAGGGCGCAGTTTTTCATGCAGATAGCGCACGTTATGCGGATCGTTTTTACCTGCAAGGTATTTGGGGATCTGGTCCATGGGACCCGGGCGGAACAGGGAGATACCTGCAATGATATCTTCAAGGTTGCCGGGGCGAAGCTGCAGCATAAACTGGCGCATGCCGGCGGATTCAAGCTGGAACACGCCGTCCGTATCTGCGGCGGAAATCATGGCGTAGATCTTTTCATCGTCAAACGCAAGCGTTTTCAGATCGGGTACAGGCTTGCCCTGTTCCTCTATCATCGCCAGCGCATCACGGATCACGGTAAGTGTACGCAGCCCCAGGAAGTCCATTTTGAGGAGGCCAAGCTCCTCAATGGTATCCTTCGGGAACTGGGTCGTGATGGCTTCATCGTTTCGCTGCAAAGGAACGTATTCTGTGATGGGCTTTGCGCTGATCACAACGCCTGCAGCGTGAGTGGAGGCGTGCCTGGGAAGTCCTTCAAGCTTCAAGGAAAGGTCTATCAGCTTCTTAACACGCTCGTCCGTATCATAAAGGGTCTTGAGTTCAAAGGAAACATCAAGTGCCTGTGAAAGCGTGATCCCAAGGGTGCGGGGGATCAGTTTGGATATCTTATCCACTTCCTGAAGCGGCATATGCAGCACACGTCCCACATCCTTCACGGCAGCCTTCGCCGCCATGGAACCGAAGGTGATGATCTGCGCTACATTATCTTTTCCGTATTTTTCGACCACATAGTCGATCACTTCCTGACGGCGCTCAATGCAGAAGTCGATATCAAAATCCGGCATGGAAACACGTTCCGGATTGAGGAAACGCTCAAAAGGAAGATCGTATTTTAAGGGGTCAACGTCCGTAATATCAAGGGAGTATGCCACAAGGCTTGCAGCGCCGCTGCCACGGCCGGGGCCAACAAAGATCCCATTGCGGTGCGCATAGTCCACGAAATCCCATACGATCAGGAAATAGTCCACAAACCCCATTCGCTCAATGATGGAAAGCTCCAGCGAAAGGCGTTCAAATGCAGCTCCGTCGGCATCCGGCATTTTGCGTATAAGACCGGCTTTTGCAAGTTCTGTCAGGTAGGCAAAGTTTTCCATGCCGTTGGGCGCATGAAAGCTCGGCAGGTGGCGCTCACCGAAGGTCAATGTCAGATCGCACTTTTCTGCGATCTCCACCGTGGTATCAAGGGAATCCCTGTAGCGGTAAAGTGCCTGCTCCATTTCGGAAGCATCCTTCAGGTAAAACTCATCCGCAGACATGCGCATGCGGTTTTCATCATCCACATACTTAGCTGTCTGGATGCACAAAAGCGCATCCTGTGCCTCGGCATCTTCCTTCTTCACATAATGGATATCATTTGTAGCGACAGTTTTGAGGTTTAGTTCCTTTGCAAGCGCATCCAGCTGCGGCAAAACCTCCTGCTGTTCGGGAAGTCCGTGATTCTGAAGTTCGATATAGAAATCATCCCCGAAGACATGTTTCAGCCTCTTGGCAATGGCACGTGCTTTCTCCGGCTGCCCGTTCAAAAGCGCCTGCGGAATATCGCCTGCAAGGCATGCGGAAAGGCAGATCAAGCCATCGCTGTGTTTTTCAAGAAGATCGTAATCGATACGGGGCTTGTAATAAAAGCCTTCCACAAATGCACTCGAAGAAAGCTTGATGAGATTTTTATAACCCACATCATTTTTTGCAAGAAGGATCAAATGTGCGTTTTCCCTGCCGCCTTCTTTTTCCGCCCTGTGGCGCGGCGCAACATAAGCCTCCATGCCGATGATGGGCTTGATGCCCTGCTTCATGCACTCTTTATAAAAATCGATCACGCCATACATTGCACCGTGATCCGTGATGGCAAGTGCATGCATTCCAAGCGTCTTTGCGTGGGAAACAAGGTCGCTGATACGTGCAGCACCGTCAAGCAGGCTGTATTGTGTATGCACATGGAGGTGGACAAAATCGCGCATATTGCTCCTTTCTTCCTGAGCGCTCAGTGCAGGCGGATCTCCTCTGCCATAAGTGAAAGCTTGCCGAGGCGGTGGTTCATGCCGGATTTTCCGATGTTCAGCATTTCGGCAAGTTCCATAAGGGTCGCTTCCGGGTTATTGATGCGCACCTCGGCTGCTTCACGCAGCTTCGGAGGCAGATTGGCGATACCGATCTCCTTGTGGAGAAGTTCAATATCAAGCAGCTGCTGTGCCGCTGCCTGCGCTGCTTTCTGCATGTTTGCATCTTCGAAGTTCGACCGGCGGTTGAGGTCATTCGCCACGTTACGCATCACACGTGCATTTTCAAAGGCAAGCATGCCTTCTGTTGCACCGATAAATGTGAGAAATTCGGAAATGCTCTCCCCTTCCTTGACATATGCAAGAAAGGCGGATTTCCGTTTTCCTTTTTTGGCATTGAGCATGATGCTTTCCATGAGTCTGCAAAGTTCCGCAGCAAAAGCCTCGTGTCTGCAAACGATCTCAAGATGATAGCCTTTGGAGGGATCGCTCACGGATCCGGAACCGAGAAACGCACCCCGCAAAAAGCTTTGGATGTCTTCGGGCCGCGCGATCAGTTCCTGCGGGATGGCTCCCATATCAAACTCTTCATCCTCCGCATCATCACCGGGAATACATCCGCTCATCTGCAAAATAGCGGCACAGCCGGAGCCCACAAGGGAAACGACTGTATTCTTTGCTTTCAGCCGTTCATGCTCACGGAGGGAAAGGGAAGCTTCCACATCGTAAAGCTTTGCTGCGATCTGTGCGATCAGCTGCCCTACGTTGCGGTTTTCCGTTACATATTCTATCCCCATACCCTTCCTTCCAAGGGTAATGGAACCGGCGGTATGCGTCAGCGCAGCAAGCATGATGCGCCGTGCATTATCATCCTTCAGCCGGATCAGGGTCAATTCATCTTTAATGGAGGAAGAAAACGACATTTCATTTCCTTTCTATGTTCCGATGCGTTCGGTGATGTCGGAAGCTTCCACAAAAGTATCCCTGTGTATGAGCTTGACATCATATTTTCCCGCCATGCGCTTTGCAAGCAGTTCGGCAGTAGAAACGGAGCGGTGACGTCCGCCTGTGCAGCCAAAGGCAACAAGGAGCCTCTTTTTTCCCTGAGCAATAAAGCACGGGATCATCATTTGCAGCATGGATTCCACACGGGACAGGAAATCACCGTAAGCTTTTTCCCGAAGGAGAAATTCCTGCACCGGGGCATCTGCTCCCGAAAGTGAACGAAGTTCCGGTTCATAAAACGGATTGGGCAGGAAGCGCATGTCGAACACCATATCGGCTTCGTACGGAACACCTCGCTTATATCCAAAGCTTTCGACCGTCAGGCGAAAGGAAGCATCCTCTTTTTCAGCAAAAAGACCGCTGAGCTTTGCCGCAAGCTGAAGGGGCTTGAGTGTGGTTGTATCAATGATAATATCGGCTTTTTCACGAAAGCCTGCAAGGATATCCCGTTCTGCGGCAATGCCATCACGTACATCCTTTGAAAGAGGATGGCTGCGCCTTGTTTCGTTGAAGCGGCGTTCAAGCACCTCATCACGGCACTCAAGATAAAGAACACGATAAGAAACAGGAAGCCTGTCCAGCATAAGAAGCTCCTGTTCAATATTGGAACCGAGAACCTGTTCCCGGCTATCTATGACAACTGCAGCCTTTTCAACAGGCGGTTTTGCGTTTTTGCAAAGCTGCACAAAACCCTCCAGCATTTTGCAGGGAAGGTTGTCCACGCAAAAAAAGCCGTTGTCTTCAAGGTGGCGCAGCGCCTGTGTTTTTCCTGCACCCGAAAGGCCCGTCACGATCAAGAGATTCACTGCATTCTCCTTATGTAAAATCACCGAGGAAGCAAACTTCCGGCTGAAGAGTATATCCACTCTTATCTTTTACTACTTTGGCTACATGCTGCATGAGCGTATACACATCGGCAGATGTGGCAGAACCTGTATTGATGATAAACCCTGCATGAAGCTTGCTGACCTCCGCACCGCCGATACGGTATCCCTTCAAACCAGCCTGTTCGATCAATGCACCTGCGAAGGCGCCCTCCGGTCTTTTGAAGGTGCTTCCGGCACTCGGCCATGCCAAAGGCTGCTTTTCACGGCGTTTAGAAGTATACTCCGCCATTTTTTCCTTTGCAGATCCATCCTCATCCCGGCAAAGCAGCAATTCTGCCGCCACAACGATGCGCTCAGGGGCATGGAACGGACTGGTTCGATAGGAAAAATCATCCTTTGAAACGGAGGAATCCGTAATAGCACCCGTTTGTGGATCCATCCAGATCACGTGGGTCAAAACATCCTTCATTTCGCCGCCGTAAGCACCTGCGTTCATAGCAACGGCACCGCCGACCGTTCCGGGAATACCGGCTGCCCATTCAAGGCCTGCATAGCCAAGTTCAACGGAACGTTTTGCAACAGTAGAAAGCAGTACGCCGCTCTGAAGGTATACCCGAAGTCCATCAAAACAGATCCCGGCCATGGAATCGGCAATGCGAAAAACCACAGCCTCGATACCGTTGTCGGACACAAGAAGGTTCGATCCGTTTCCGATCACAACAAAGGGTAATTCAAACTTCTTTGCAAGAGAGATAGCTTCACAAAGAGCTTTTGCGGAATCAGGTTCCGCAAGCACACGGGCCGGACCGCCCGTGCGGAAGGATGTATACTGTGCCATCGGCACGTTTTGCTGCAGCTTGATGCCGCTTAATGCCGAACAAAATGCGTTAAAACGATCCTGCATGGTTCATATTCCTTTCGGGAAAACGGAGATCGGGCATACCGATTCCATCCTATTATCTCAACATATTATTTTACTTGATTTATGCTTCTCACACAAGTTTTTTTGCGTGCAGACACGCACTTATTCCGCCCTTCGTTTTCTATCTGCTCCGTACATATTGGGGATGGATGCAGGATCAAAAGCTTTCTGTACCTCCACGAGAAGAGGATCCCGGGGTTCATCATCCGAATGCAATGCGGTATAGGGCGAGATCAGCCCCTGATCAAGCAATGTTTTCTGCACCTTTTCCGTGAAGAGCAACGATACATATTCCATGGCAAACGGCATTTTGGCATCATCCATTCTCTCGTCAAGAGAAACAAGCTGTATGAGTTCCTGCTGTTCAACGATGAGCGGATAAGCCGCAAACGCAAACCCTTTTCCATTTTTCTCAAGAGAACGCATTTCTGCTACGGCACGAAGGTCTGCAGCAGCAAAAACGGCTTTTCCTTTTCGGAACACATCGTATTCCGCCGTTTCACCTGCGATCCCACAGGCTTGAAGTGCATTCTGTGTGCCTGCGACCGCACCGATCCCTTTTCTGTTTTTTTCCTTGAGCGCAGATGCAATGCGATCGCAAATCTGCTGCAGCATTTCCGTGCTGACAGCGCCTTCCGGCAGCGTTTCGCTCATTTCCTGCAGCAAACCGGTGTTTACAAGCAGTATGTGGGAGGAAGCGGTATACGGCAGCGCATGCAGTGTTCCGTCCTGCGCCGTTCCAATGCCTCGCCATGCATCGGGAAGCATCAGTTCTTCAGAGGATGAAAGCGTAAGCAGCGAAGCAGAAGAGGCAAGTGACAGCGGAAAGGACAGAATATCCGCATGTTCGCCCCGTGCAAGGCGCATCTCATACTCATCTTCATCCATGGCTTTCACTTCAAAAAACACACCCCTGTGTGTTTTTTCGATCTCCTTTCCAACAGAGGAAAGCGTGTTGCCAAGGCTTCCCGAATACGGTTTGAATCCGACCACATGCCAGATGCGGATGATGCCCGAATAGTCTTTCTGCTGTGCGGTTTCCTCCGCACTGTTCCCCCTGCTCAAAAAAGGGGGCGCAAGGAAAAGAAAACCGATCAAAATTATCGTGAGCAATATGCTTCCGATGATCCTGTTTCGACCAAACATAACCCATACCTCCAACGGTAAAGGATATGCTGTCGCCATGAAAAAAAGGAGCTTTGCCGCTGCAAAGCCCCTTCAGATGCCCGGATTTTTGGAAAATATCGACCAGCGCCTTGCCCCATGGCGCTGCCAAATTAGAAAGTATTGCGATAGGAGGAAAACAATGAAGAAGATTTCTGCTTTTCCCGGGCACAGGGCAATCACTTGCCCTGCATTAATCCTATCACTCACAGGGGGAGAATGCAAGCCGTTGCCGGCGTTCTGCGTGGCAATTTGATGGGAATTCACATTTTGTTCACCGTGTCAGCCGATCGGCTGAAATCACAGTTCGATCGATCCGTCAAACAGCGGAACATACTCCGCTTCGGCCGAGGAAAGCGATTGTATCCTGATGTTCTCAAAACCAAGCTGCAGGCAATAATCGATCGCCCGGTCATATTCCCGTTTAAGCAATTTTCGGTTGAGCGGCACAAAATCAGCGTTATGACAAGGAATATACTGCCCCATCAAGGAGATGTGCACGGTTTTTGGCAACGTATCGGCAAGAAACTGCATCACTCTTCTTGTTTCATCCACAGAACCGGGAAGCACGAGGTGCCGCACGATCATGCCGCGCTTTGCAATTCCGTTTTCATCGGTACACAACTCGCCGCACTGCGTGTGCATTTCCTGCAGCGCTTTTGATGCAAAATCAAAATAGTTTTGTGCATTGGAATACTTCTTTGATACAAGCGGCGTAACATATTTCAGGTCCGGCAGATAAATATCGACAGTGCCCCGAAGTGCCCGAAGCGTTTCGATCGTTTCATATCCGTTTGTATTGTAAACAATCGGGATAAGAAGCCCTTTTTCTCTTGCAAGCCAAACCGCAGGAATGATCGTATCTACATGGGGCGTTGGCGTTACAAGATTGATATTATGAGCGCCTTTTTGCTGCAAATGAAGCATGAGATCCGAAAGCGACTCTGCATCCCATTCCCTGCCCACCATGGTGTGGTTGATCTCATGGTTTTGACAGAAAACGCAATCAAGATTGCAGCCGGAAAAAAAGATCGCACCGGATCCGTTTTTTCCGCTGATCTCAGGCTCTTCCCAATAATGGAGTGCCGCCCGTGCAATTTGCGGCAATACACCCGCACTGCAAAAGCCGGGTTTGATCGCCCGATCCACTCCGCAGGATCGTGGACAAAGATTGCAGACCATTTATCTGCCCTGCTCCCGCTAAAAAGCAGGATCCTTTCTGGTTCCGCCTTCACGCTTCCCCGGTTCTTTTCCTTTGTTTCGAATCACTTCAAAATGCGCATCCACGATCATATCGGAAGGCTCATCTTCCCTGCGCATGATCGGATCCATTTCCGTTTCATCGCCATAGCGGGCACGCTCCTCGCCGGCAGGGCCGAGGGCAATGGCATTTGTAACATAGCGTTTTACGGTCAAAGTAAAGCAGGTGCCTTTCCCCACTTCGCTTTCTACGCTAATGCTTTCGCCAAGCTTGTTCATAATGAACTGGGCAATGGAGAGACCGAGCCCCGTACCGCCTTCGCCCCTTGATTTATCCGCCTTGTAAAAACGCTCAAATATATGCGGAAGGTCGTTTTCAGAGATGCCGCAGCCTGTATCCGCCACCGTAAGCACAATGGATTCCTTTGCGTTTCTTACACCGATGGTAATGGTACCGCCTTCGGGCGTATAACGCATTGCATTGTCGATCAGGATGATCAAAACCTGCTCAATCCTGTCAGGATCCGTCATTGCATCAGGAACGGGCTTTGGACAATCGATCACAAGGTCGATCCCCTTTTTGTGTGCAGGTCCGGAATAGCCGCTGACAATATCCCGAACAAGTGTATTGATATCCACCTGCACTACATCCATATATTCCGTTCCGGACTGCAGGCGGCTCAGCGTCATCATATCGGTAATAAGCCTGGAAAGGCGCATGACCTCATGCAGCATGATCCGATAGTAACGCTGCCGATCCTCTTCCTCCTTGACCATGCCGTCAGCAAGAGGCTCAAGAAGGCCGCGCACAGCGGTAAGCGGCGTACGAAGCTCATGGGAAACATTGGCAACATACTCTCTGCGCATCGCCTCCACACGTTCCATTTCCGTTACATCCTTAAAATGGCCTACAACGCCAACCCGTGTTCCGCTGCCCGTAGCAACGGGCGCAACGGTGATCCACAGGGTCTTGTCGCCCGCCATCGGATATGTGAAGCTTTGGGCAATGCCGGAGCTGAACACTTCGTCAAATGCATTCCATATCTTCTGATCTGCGATCAGCTCTTCCTTGTTTTTTACACTGACAGCGCCGAACATGCGCATCAAAGCAGAGTTATAATGCGTGAGCATGCCGAGTTCATCGGTTGCGGCAACACCGTCGGTCAGGCTTTGCAGGATCTCATCAAGCTGACTTTTTTCGCTCCGAAGCTGGTAGATCGATTGCGAGAGGCTTGCGCTGAGCGTATTAAGTGCCCTTGCAAGAACACCGATTTCTCCCACCTGCTCTTCATCCATACGGATGCTTAAATCACCCTTGGACATGGCGATAGCAGCTTTGGACATTTTGTGAAGGGGTTTTGTAATGCAGCGAATGCGCCAGGATATCACAAGCACCGATACCGGTATCACGATCGCTGCGATCCAAATGAGCGTTGTGGAAAGCTTTGCTGTCGTACCGATGATCTCTTCTGCGGATTTGATGATGAACACAGCGCCTGCAATGGAGCCATCCGGCAGGAACACCGGCATTCCGGCAACAAGTGCCGAGGCTCCCGTTTGGGGGATCTTCACTTCGCCGGAACGTACTTTTTCACCGCAGAGGGCAAGGGATATCTCCTCTTTGAGCGCTGAAAGCATTTCATCCTGCCCAACACCGAAAACAGCGTCATAATATTTGATGTAGTTTCCGCTTTTGTCAACAAAAAGTGTGGCGCCGTTTACTGCAAGGATCTGGGTCTCCGAAAGCCGTGCAAGCGCCTCTTCCCCTATCTCCCCGTTCATATATTCGATGATAAGCTGTTTTGCCGCCTCAGCCTTTGGGATCATCTCGTCGAGTTTGATATCCGTATATGTATCCCGGCTTATGAAAACATAGCCTCCGACCATTGTAGCGGAGGCAATGAGCATCATAATGACGAGCGCCAGCAAAAGCCGGCGCAGGAAAATGCTTTTCATGGTTATTCGACCTCGAATTTGTAGCCTACTCCATAAATGGTTTTAATGCTCCAATTGAAACCGGTATTGTCCAGCTTCGCACGCAGGCGCTTGATGTGGGTATCCACCGTGCGTGTTTCGCCGGCAAAATCATAGCCCCAGACCCTGTTAAGAAGCTGTTCACGGGTAAATACCTGTCCCGGGTTGGAAGAAAGCATGTAAAGGATCTCGATCTCTTTCGGCGTGCAGATCACAGGCTGCCCCCGAAGAGTCACAGTATAGCTCTTAATGTCGATCACAAGACCGTCATAAGTAACGATGCCCTCATCGGAAGATTGCTGCTGTTCCGTGGTGCGGCGAAGTACCGCCTTGATGCGGGCTACAACCTCACGGGGGCTGAAAGGCTTCACAATGTAGTCATCTGCACCAAGTTCCAAGCCAAGAATACGATCGATCTCCTCACCCTTTGCCGTCAGCATGATGACGGGAACACGGGATGTTTTGCGAATCTCTTTGCATACATCAAGACCGGACATAATGGGCATCATAATATCAAGCACACAAAGTGAAATATCGCCATCCAGCTTTTCAAGCGCCTCCGCACCGTTGTATGCATCAACGCATTCATAGCCTTCAGCTTGCAGATATATACCAAGGGATTCATGAACAATGCGGTCATCATCCGCAATGAGGATCCTGTTTGCGCTCATGTTTCACCAATTCCTCCGTTCCTTTTGTTTTTTCGTTATTATAACACATGTTTTCCGGTGAAAAAACAGAATGCGGATAAATCTGCCTGTTTTTCACACTTGCTTCGCATTTTTTTGAAGATGTGTTGAAATTGTGAAGCGGAAGCGTACTGTTTCATCTTCGCACTCCACGGTAATGGTTTCGCCCATGAGCTTGATGATCTCCTTGGCGATCGAAAGACCGAGCCCCGTTCCGTTTCCGGTGTGTGCTTTATCCGCTTTATAAAAACGTTCAAATACATGCGGAAGATCTTCCCTGTCGATCGTCCCCTTGTTGGAAACGGTGATTTCAAGCTTGTCTGTCTTCTCTGCAACGGCAAGTGAAACAGCGCTGTTTTCGGAAGCATGCTTAAATGCATTATCAAGGAGGATGATCAGCACTTGTTCGACTCTATCCTGATTGCCATAAGCAAACGGGATGACATCCGGCATCCGAAGTTGCAGCCGGTGTCCGCTTTCTTCCGCACTCATTTTATAACGTTCCGCCACATCATAAACAAGTTCCGCAACATCCATCTTTCGCTTTTCAAATGCGATCGTTCCCGATTGCAGGCGTGAAAGTTCAAGAAGGTCATCGATCAGCCTTGAAAGACGCATGGATTCTTTTTGAATGTATCCGTAATAGCGGATCCTGTCTTCCTCTTTTTTGACAAGCCCATCGCTCAAAGCATCCGAAAGGCTGCGAATAGATGCAAGCGGCGTGCGAAGTTCATGGGAAACATTGGCAACATAATCACGGCGTGTCTGCTCAAGCCTTGCGCTTTCCGTATTGTCACGGACAAGAAGGATGCCGCCTGCAATGCTGCCCTGCGCCCCTTTAAGAAGGGAAAGCGAAACGCTGATGATCCTTTCACCGACTTTTTCTTCAAAGGAAAAATCTTCTGCTTTTGCAATAGCATCCGCCGCTTTGGGAAGGATCGTATCGGCGAAAACGGGGATCGATCCAAGGTTTGCCTGCTCGCAGCCGCCAAGCAGCATAACAGCTGCCGGATTATACTGCATAACACGTGCCTCGGCGTTCAAACCGATCACGCCCTCTCCGAGCCCGTCAAGCGTGGTACGAAGGCGGTTTCGCTCAAAAATCAGATCGGAAATGGTTTTAGACAATGCCTCGGATAAATAATTGATGGAGCTGCCAAGCTGTGCAACTTCATCGCTTCCGCGAACATCTGCCCGGATGGAAAAGTTGCCGTGCGCCATGGCAAGAGCTGCTTCATTCATCTGCCGAAGCGGCTTTGCAACACGCCTTGAAACCAGGTATGCCGGCAGGATCATCAGCAGCGTGATCACACAGACAGCTATAAGAAGTGCTGTCCAAAGGCTCTTCATTGCAGTCCGAAGCTCACTTAACGGCTTCAGAAGAAATACCGCACCGATCACATTGCCGGTTTTTCCGTATATCGGCTCGCCGATCAGCGTGTCTGCTGCAAAGCTGCTTCTGATAGATACGCTGTTTCCTGAGAGCACGGTGGGAAGATAGGATTCCACAAAGGAAAGGGTGCGTTTTCCTGCTTCCGTATCCGTATCGGGCGGATAGACGAACAACGTTCCATCCACAGTGAAAATATAGGGGGCTGCACCCCATATACTGTTGTTTTCCACAACGATGGACTGGTATTCCCTGTAGCCGATGGTACCAAGCAGATACTGCGCAGAACGCTTTGCAAGAAAAGCAGCCCTCGGCTGCAGCTCATTCAGTTGGATCTCGGAATATACACCGATACCCGTCATACGAAAAACGAGCAGCGTCATGACGGCGCTCAAAAGGACCGCCGCCAAAACGATAGCCAGTATTTTCCGTAAAAACGTATTTCTCATTGACCTGCCTCAAACTTGTAGCCTACGCCGTAAACGGTCTTGATCGACCAATTCAACCCTTCCTGCGGAAGTTTTTGGCGTATACGCTTGATTTGAGTATCAACAGCCCTTGTATCACCAAAATAGTCATAGCCCCAGACCTTGGAAAGGATCTGTTCCCGTTCAAACACCCTTCCCGGATAGGAGGCAAGCAGCTGAAAGATCTCCACCTCTTTCGGCGTGAACGGGATCTTTTCCCCGTTCACCCTGACATCGTAATTGTTGATATTGATCTCAAGGTTGTCGAAACGCAGTACCTTTTGCGGTTCTTCCTGCTCTTTCGTAAAGCGGCGAAGCACTGCTTTAACACGGGCCACCACTTCACGGGCGCTGAAAGGTTTTACGATATAATCATCCGCACCGAGCTCCAAACCAAGAATGCGGTCGATCTCCTCCCCTTTTGCCGTCAGCATGATAATTGGGGTTCGGCTTTCCATACGGATCTCCCTGCACGCCTCAATACCCGTCTTTTTCGGCATCATCAAATCGAGCAGGATCAGGTCCGGCCGTTGGCTGCGTGCAGCGGAAAGTGCCTCCACCCCGTCATATGCAGATATATGTTCAAACCCTTCATTTTCAAGGTAGACGCCAAGCGTTTCATGAATGATGGGCTGGTCATCGCAGATCAGGATCTTCTGTGCCATGTTCATGCCTCCTCCATTCGTTTTTCTGCTTTTCATTATAGTTTGTACCGCTTTGCGTTGCAAGACGATGGCCTGTTTTGTCATAATTGTACCAAATTTCGCCTTTATCTTTCGCCTGCTTTGATGTTGATTGACAGGACTTGAGGCAGAAAGATATAATTTTCCCAACACATGAGCAAAGGAACCGATGATGATGTCTCTTTCACCCATCAATCGCATCAAAAAAGCAGTTGTGATTCCGGATTCTTTCAAAGGAACGCTCTCTTCAAGCGCTGTTGCGGACGTGATGAAGCAAACCATCCGGTCTCATTTTCCCGATGCCGAAATCATCTCCGTCCCCCTTGCGGATGGCGGCGAAGGAAGCGTGTCTGCATTTCTTTCCGCATGCGGAGGGCGCACGATAAATACAACTGTAACAGGTCCGTTTTTTGAGCCTGTCCCGGCGTTTTACGGAATGCTTGCAGACGGCAAAACTGCGGTGATCGAGATGGCTGCGTGCGCAGGGCTTCCTTTGGTGGGAAACAAAAAGGATCCTGTCCATACAACAACTTACGGCGTTGGCGAACTGATGCTTCATGCGGTTGACAGCGGTGCAAAAAAACTGATCCTCTGCCTTGGCGGAAGCGCCACCAACGATGCAGGATGCGGTGCTGCGGCAGCTGCAGGCGTCAGATTCTCGGACCGCAGCGGAAATGCATTTGTGCCCGTCGGCGGTACCCTTTCGGATGTTGCATCCATTGATGTATCGGGATTGGATCAGCGCATAAAGGAGATCGAGATCGTTGCCATGTGCGACGTGATAAGCCCTCTTTCCGGTCCGAACGGAGCGGCATATATCTTTGCACCGCAAAAGGGTGCGGATGAGGAAACGGTCAAAATACTCGATAAAGGGCTTGCCTCTATCGGTCAGGTCATGGAGCAAACCTGCGGCATATCCATATCCCAAATGCCCGGCGGCGGCGCTGCAGGCGGAATGGGTGCAGGCGCAGCTGCGTTTTTCGGAGCAAAGCTAAAAAGCGGCATCGAAACGGTTCTTGATGCGGTTCGGTTTGATGACATCGTCTCAGATGCGGATGTGGTCTTTACGGGCGAAGGCAAGATCGACTCGCAAAGCCTTTCCGGGAAGGCCGTCTTCGGTGTTGCAAACCGTGCCAAACGTGCAAATGTACCGGTGATCGCCGTTGTGGGCGGTGCGGAGGATCTTCTTTCCACTTTCTATGATGCAGGCATCCGTGCCGTATTTTCCATCAACCGCCTTCCCCTGCCGCTATCGGAGAGCTCTCCCCATACAAGGGAGAATATTGCATTTACCATGCATAATATCCTTCGGCTTCTCTAAAAAAGGATAATAAGAACCCCCATCCGAAAAATGGATGGGGGTATCGTTTTTTGGGGACAGCAGAAAACTTATTCCTCGTCTTCCGCTTCGGGAAGGATGGCGTTGTGATAGATCTCCTGCACGTCATCGTTATCTTCGAAGCGCTCGAGCATCTTTTCGATCTTCTCAGCAAGTTCGGGATCGGTAGCATCCACGGTATTGTTGGGGATCATGGTGACCTCGGCGGAAAGGAAGCTGTAGCCGGCAGCCTCAAGGGCTTCACGGACAGCAGAGAAATCCGCAACGGCGGTGTAAACTTCGAAGACGTCATCGGAGGGCTCAAAGTCCTCGGCACCGGCATCAAGAGCCGCCATCATCAGTTCATCCTCATCGATGGTGGCGCTGCGCTCGATCACAAGCTGACCGCGGCGTTCGAACATCCAGGAAACGCAGCCGGTAGCGCCCATGCTGCCGCCGCTCTTGTCAAACAGGTGGCGGATATCCGCAGCAGCACGGTTGCGGTTATCTGTCACGACATCCACGATGATGGCAATGCCGTTGGGGCCGTAGCCTTCATAGGTGATCTCTTCATAGTTTACGCTGCCAAGTTCACCGGCAGCCTTTTTGATGGAGCGGGTGATATTATCGTTCGGCATGTTGTTTGCCTTTGCCTTTGCGATAACATCGCGCAGCTTGGAGTTATTGGCGGGATCGCTTCCGCCCTCTTTAACAGCAATGGCGATCTCACGGCCGATCTTGGTAAAAATCTTGCCGCGCTGGGAATCGGTCTTTTCTTTTTTGTTTTTAATGTTAGCCCATTTGGAATGTCCAGACATAAATCATTTTCCTCCCGGTAAAATCAACGCTTTATTATAGCATCCTTAAAAGGAACAGTTCAACCCCTCAATCGGCTTTTAAGGCAGATTCGGGATATAATTCTTCATATTTAGCACGAAGCTTCTTCAGGTCATCCCAGGCTTCCCGTTTTTTGCTTTCATCCCGAAGCAGTGCCGCAGGATGATATGTGGGCAATATCCAGACCCCTTTCGAGCATTTCCATATGCCCCTGTCACGGGTGATACGGACGTTTCTGTCGTAGACATAACGTGCCGCCGTTGCACCGAGGCAGACAATGATCGCAGGCCGCACGAGCGCCACCTGTGCCCGAAGGTGCCCGATGCACGCCTCTGCCTCTTCTTCAAGCGGTGTTCTGTTTTGCGGCGGTCTGCATTTTACGATATTAGCAATGTAAACATTGTTTCTGTCAAGATCGATCGCAGCAAGCATCTTATCGAGCAGTTTTCCTGCAGCACCCACAAAAGGAATACCCTGCAGGTCTTCATCCCGTCCCGGCCCTTCCCCGATCAGCATGATCTTTGCCTTCGGGTTACCGTCTCCTATCACGATGTTCGTTCTTCCCGCAGAAAGACCGCATCCTTTGCAGCCCTGCAGCGTTGCATACAGCGTTTCCCAAGCGTAGCGCATCACAGTACCTCTTCTTTGAAAAATCGACGAAGGTGTTAAAATAATAAGCAATAGCAGATCTTATTGAATAGTATAACAAAGAATCCTTCCTTTTTCATCAGATTTATCAACGGCTATTCCTTTATCTTTGATAAAGAAAGTCTTCATGGTTGTGATAAGAACATTTTATGGATAAATGATGCCGGCAAACCGATTCCTCCTCTTTTGCTTCACTGTTTTTGTTATGTGCGAATCCATCTGCTTCCTGCTTCCCCTATTGGAGAAAACCGTTCTCGTGTTCTCTTTCCGCTTCCTGTTTGAAAACGTTTTCCATGGCGTTCTTCCAAGGTTTTTATTTTTTCCGGCAGCAAATATCCAATTTGTTTTTGTTTGGCCTTTCAGAATACCGTTTTAACACATTTTTTGTGTTTTTTTGCAAAAAAGCACTTCATCTATTAGCAATACTTATTGCAAATTGTGTTTCTCCGCTATATAATCAATGCATAATAAATTATTATACTAATATGCGGCGTTATGATATTTCGCCGGGAGGAGAAAAAGCTTTGGCAACCGATCTTGATCTTTACAGTATTTTTTGCACCGTTGCTCGCTGCGGCAGCCTTTCCCATGCTGCCCGTGAGCTTTATGTCAGCCAGCCTGCCATCAGCCAGTCAATGCACAGGCTCGAGTACGCTCTCGGCTGCACGCTCTTTACCCGCACGAGCCGCGGCATCTCCCTGACCAGCGAAGGGCGCATGCTCTACAGCTATGCAGAAAAAGCCGTCAGCCTCATCGCTGCTGCAGAGGACAGGCTCAACAGAATGCGCACGCTGCAGTCCGGCGGTCTCATGATCGGTGCCAGCGATACGCTTTGCCAGTTTTTCCTTCTTCCCTATCTTGAAAAATTCCATTCCGAATATCCGGATATCCAGCTGCAGGTGACTAACCGCACCACTCCCGATACGGTCGAACTTCTCAAGGTGGGAAAGGTCGATATCGCACTTGTCAACCTTCCTGTCAGCGACAGTGCGCTGCAGGTACGGGAAGTGCTTGACGTGCACGATGTTTTTGTGGCATCCTCCCGTTTTGCACATTTGAAAGACCGTCCGCTTACGCTTGAGGAGCTTTCTCACGAGCCACTTGTGCTTCTTGAAAAAGCCTCCAACTCAAGAAAATATCTCGATGATTTCGCTTCCGTTTACGGCGTGACCCTTCACCCTGAGATCGAGCTTGGCGCCCACAGCCTTCTGGTTGAATTTGCAAGGATCGGCCTTGGTATCGCATGCGTAACACGGGAGTTTGCTGCGGAATCCATCAACAACGGCGAACTGTTTGAGATCCCCCTTACGACTCCCATGCCGTCAAGGTGCATCGGTCTTATTTCCCTTGACGGAGTTCCCCTTTCCGTTGCCGCCGAACGTTTCATCAGCATCGTGATGGAAAACGCAACTGCAGCAGGTGCACACCGCCATGAATAAGCCCGCAGGCAAAGTCCCTCTTGCGCAGCGCGGATTCTCTATGCTGCGCATCGATCTGATCATTGCAGCTTTACTTATTGCGGCTGTCGGTTTGTTTGCGCTGCTTTACTCAGCAGGCGGTGCGGAGATGCTGCTTGCATCTGACTCTTCTTTCTCAGACAGCACCGGAACACCGGAAGAAATACCTTCCACAGCCGATCCGCAGCAGGAAACACCTGAAACTTCTGCCGCCCCTGCCCCGACAAAAGCGCCTGTTTCCACCGTGGGCAGGCTGATCCCTTTCCAGCAGAACGGTCTTTGGGGCTATAAAAACACTGCCGGTGAAGTTGCTATCGAACCTCGCTTTACCGCTGCCCATGAATTTGTCGGTACGATGGCTTTTGCGGCCGAAAACGGATATTTTGGTCTTCTTTCAAAGAACGGTCTTTGGATCACAGAGCCTTCATGGGATGCATTTCTTCCCTTTTCCGAAGGCTTTGCTGCGGTGGAATCCGGCGGAAAATGGGGATTCATTGATGAAACCGGCAAGCTTGTGATCGATTACATTTTCCGTGAGGTCGGCAGTTTCCACTGTGGGCGTGCCATCGCAAGAAGTGCCTCAAGCTACGGGTATATCGACATTCAGGGCAATATTGCCGTATCCCAAAAATGGCCCGTTGCCGGTGATTTCTCAGAAGATGTCGCCTTTGTTCGTTCCGATTCCAATAACAGCTATATCATCGACAAGGTCGGTGAGAAGATCGCAACGCTAAGCATGCGGCAGTACGGCACGCCGTTTTCGGAAGGGTTCGCCCTGATCCGGGAAGATGACCTTGCCTATTTTATGAACAGCTACGGTCAAACCGCATTCAAGGATCAATATGAAGATGCGCTTTCCTTCAAAGGTGGCTATGCCGCAGTATGTCAGGGCGGACTTTGGGGGTTCATCAACACAAAGGGCGTCATGGTGATCGAACCGGAATTTGCTTCTCTCCAATCCTTTTCAGGCGGTCTTGCTGCGGCCAAGCATCCGACTGCAGATCTTTGGGGTTATATCGACACGGCCGGCAAATATGTGATCCAGCCTGTTTATGAAGAAGCACAGCCCTTCTCGGACGGTTATGCTGTTGTCAAACAAAACGGCTCCTACTACATCATCAACAAGCCCACCGATTCAGAACCGTTGAATCCGGTATTTCTTTATTGAATGGATAACGAATAATGATCCCCCGGCGAAGCCGGGGGTTTTTCATAGACGGGTAAAACCCTTTAATACTAGCATGCACGTCACGTCGTGCAAGTACGATCCGCCAGCCGCGAAGGTTTTTGTTACTTGCTACCCGTAAACGGGTTTAAAAGTTCCCCATCGTCAACTGTTCTCCTGCCTTATCTTCATCTAGCTGGTGTCGGATGTATTCTTCTATTTTCTTTGCATTCTTTCCTGCTGTATCCACATA
>JAFSEB010000080.1 GCA_017435905.1 Clostridia bacterium
AGAGTCTAAAAAGGCAAGACCGGTTCTATCGGCAGGCGTGTGGTCGAAGGAATAGTGGTGCTATTTCAAGACCGCACAACACACCGATAGGGCCGGTATTGCCTTTCTTAGACCGATGTTTTCTTAACGGGATGCCCCTTTACGGTGAAGGTGCTTTTACTGATGCATTGGCGGCATACAGCCGGATTATCGTTTCAGCATGGCTTGTCGTAACCGATAAGGTATCGTCAAAGGCATACCGGTTGGTAAGATGGTCGTACTTCCTGACCTTATCTCTCGTCCTGATTTCATGCAAAAACAGCCCCAAAACAGGCTGCTTGTCCGCCCAAATTCCGTTTTGCATCATTTCCTGCTGCGAAGTAGGTACAGAAGAAATGGCCCACTGGGAGATGATCGGCACCATGATCTACCAGTGCATGCGAGGTGCAAGCCTGGAGGAGATCGAGGCGGCAGGGCTGATCGGCTATTACACCATCCACGGCAGGGGCGTGTACCCGGCGGATCCCAACGGCGTACCGTTTATGGCAAGCTATATCCAGTGCACCGGCGATCCTATTGCGGACCTTGTGGAGGATCTTGCAGCAGATGCTGCGTTCGCATAAAAGCAACATGGCCAGAAGCGATGGAATAAGCACATTCCAAACAAAAAGGAGCCTTTCGACTCCTTTTTACTGTTTTCGTATGGTTATTTCGGGGCATTCAGCTCCCGGGCAAGTTCCATCATCTGTTTGCGGGATGATACCTCCAACTTGCTGTAGATGTTCTTGTTGTGGTATTTGAGGGTGTTTTCCTTGATGTTCAGCTCTGCAAGGATATCCTTGGTACCTTTGCCCGCAAGGTAAAGCTCATAGATGGTGCGCTCCGTCTGGGTCAGCGTTGCAATGCTTGATGAAAAACGGGAAAGGCGGCGCTTCAGCTCCGCCTCGGCGGCTTCCGGCAGGATCTCCTCCCGCTGCACCAAAGGCTCCTCCGCAGGAAGAACTTCCTGCACGGAGGACTCTGCAGCAGACATTTGCACCGTAAGGGCTTCCGCCGCTTCCTGCAGCTCCGCCGTCTGTTCGTACTGCTTTTCTTCCTGCATGAGCAGAGAAAGGCCTAAAAGGAACAGTTCGCTGATGATGTAGGAAACGGAAAGAAACTCGAAATCCAGCTTCACGTACTGTTCAAGCAGCCATATGCCGATGTTCACCAGCACCGCTGCTGCAAGGATCAGCACATGGAAGAAAGAGCGGGTCCGCTTTTTCAACGCAGCATAGGCGATCACGATGATCATCGTCGTAAAGTGGAACAAGAGATACACAAGGTTCAGCGCATGCCAAGGGCCGTAGACCTTTTTGAGCATCGTCACGCCGTTAACGAATTCCAAAGATACTTCTTTGTAGTAAATATCAAGATAACCGGGACTTGCTGCCACAAGGAATACCAGCAGGCTGAGAAGGATCAGTGCGCCCTGCATCCATTTCTTGCAGCGCATTCCCACCACGCCCAGTATGATCATCAGCATGGAAAGGGGGAGAACTACGCTGCCAAGATAGGCGATGCGGTTGGCAAGAAGGGCTTCTTCCAGCGTTTTGGAAATGGAAAGGCAGTAATAGCCGATGTTCACCACCAGTACCGATGCAAACAGCAGCAAAAACCAGGCATCCTTTTTGTGCACCAGAAAGCAATAACCGAGCAGCAGCAAAAAAGAGCATACAGCCATGATGGCGTATACGATGCCGATGCTGCTCGCCTTTTCGCCGATCCGGCTGCAGCCGCTCAGAAAAAGAAACAGCGGCAGCAGGAGCGCTGCGGTGTATTTATGTTGACTTGTTTTCTTCATATATTCTCCCCGGAATCCACGTGAACCGGCAATAACAACCCACACTTTTCCCCACACTTTTTCCCACACTTTTGGTAAAAAAACATCTTTGGTGTGTGGACAGCAGGGTTTTGTTCTTATATAACTAAATCATACCATTCTGCTGCGTGCTGTTATCGATGGATTGCAGGGCTCGGCCGCGCTGCGTTCTTTGCCTCGCCGGATATCCCCGTTCCTGCAATCGACATTCAAGTATTCCGCTCTGTTTTTCTGCGGTGCTGCGCCTGTTCCGATACAATGTTTTGATCAGCTGCTGTAAAGCACCCGGATTTTTTTCAGCAATTTATTTATTATACTATAAATTGCTTTTTCCATCAAGGCGAATTATACTATCATGCTTCGAGTCGGTTATCATTTCCACACACTCTGTTTACAGCCTCTTTGAGGATGCAGTTTGTAAAGATTCATACGTATCTTTACCATAAAAAACATGTTCCAATGAAAAGGAGGAATTCCATATGGCATTTTGTACCAATTGTGGCACAAAAGTCGATTCCGGCAAGTTCTGCCCAAACTGCGGCACACCGATCCAGCAGGTAGCCGCTCCCGTCCAGCCCTCTGCTTACACCGCACCTGTTGTGCAGGAGCCTGTCCCTGTGGTGGAAGCTCCTGTTTACGCCGCTCCTGTGGTGGAAGAGCCTGCTCCCGTGGTGGAAGCTCCCGTGTACACCGCTCCTGTAGTGGAAGAGCCTGCTCCCGTGGTGGAAGCTCCCGTGTACACCGCTCCTGTGGTGGAAGAGCCTGCTCCCGTGGTGGAAGCTCCCGTGTACACCGCTCCTGTGGTGGAAGAGCCTGCTCCTGTGGTGGAAGAACCCGCCCCCGTGGTGGAAGAGCCTGCCCCCGTGGTGGAAGCTCCCGTGTACACCGCTCCTGTAGTGGAAGAGCCTGCTCCCGTGGTGGAAGCTCCCGCGTACGCCGCTCCTGTAGTGGAAGAGCCTGCTCCCGTAGTTGAGGCTCCTGTATACGCCGCCCCTGTGGTGGAAGAACCCAAGCCTGTGATGGAAGAAGAACCCGAAGTTATTACCGGCAGCTATACTTTCCCCACTGCTGCAGCGCAGCCTGTGCAGCCTCCCGTGCAGCAGTATCAGCCTCCTGTGCAGCAGTACCAGCAGCCCCAGCAGCAGTACCAGCAGCCCGTGCAGCAGTACCAGCAGCCCCAGCAGCAGTATCAGCAGCCCCAGCAGCAGTACCAGCAGCCCCAGCAGCAGTACCAGCAGCCTCAGCAGCAGTATCAGCAGCCTCAGCAGCCTCAGCAGCAGAAACCTGCCAAGCCGCCCAAGCCCCCCAAAGCTCCGAAGGCTCCCAAAGCTCCGAAGGCTCCCAAAGCGTCCGGTCAGGGCGGTAAGAACAAGGCACTGCCCTTCATCATTGGCGGTGCGGCAGCGATCGTGATCCTCATCGTGGTGCTCGTGCTCGTTCTTGGCGGCAAGGGCGGCAAGGACGGCGCTGTCAGCGATCCCAACCTCGGCGTTTACGAAGCCACCACCGCTGAAATGTGGGGCATCGAAATGGCCGTCAGCGATATCTGGAGCGGCGGCTTCAGCATCGAACTGAAGGATAAGGGTAAGGCGAAGATCTTCATCGATGGCAAGGATGCCAACGGCAAGTGGACCAATGAAGACGGTGTCTTCAACGTAAAGGGCGGCGGTATTGACTGCAACGGCACCCTTGACAGCGGCGTCATGACCCTTGAAAATGTGCTTGACATGGGCGTGAACCTTACCTTCGAGAAGGAAGGCGGCTTCACTCCTGTGCCCGGCACCTCCGATGGCGGCAGCGATGCTCCCGATGCTCCCGACAATGCAGGCGGCAGCACGGAAGTCAGCGCCCTTGAAAAACAGTGGGACGGCACCTGGTACGGCCTGATGTACGTTTACGAAGCTACCGGTGATTTCGCCGGCGTTCCTGCGGATTCGTATGATATCTACACCGTTGTGGATGTGGACGGTTCCGGCAAGGGCAGCTTCAGCGTCTATCTTGACGGCGTCAGCGATGCTTTTGCCACCGCTACCTGCCAGGCTACCGATTACGGCCTCAATGCCATCGAAGGCACCATGGCCGGCGGATTCCCCATGAATGCAAACAACTATACCTTCCTTCCCACCCCCGATTATAAGGAAAAGTATACTGTTTCCGACTGCATCGAGGATGGCGAGAGCAGCTTTGATTACACCATCTTCATCAAGCAGTGGGGCCAGAGCTGGGCGGCTGACATCGCCAGTGATTTCGAGCTTCTGCCTCCCTCTGTGAACGCTTACGAATCCGCCATCGCAGCGGGTGAACTTCCCTCCGTCGGCTTTGCACCTGCTTCCTTCAGCGGCAGCGCCTCTTCCGGCAGTGCTGCGGGCAGCGAAAGCAGCGGCAGTGCCTCCACCGGCAGCGCAGCAGGCTTCGGCAGCAGCCCCACGGCGGTCTATGACATCGGCGGCAGCGGCCGTGCTTACCTGACTTACCCCACCGACACCTTCTTCGTGGATGAAGAAGCTATCCTTGATACCGTTGCTGCACTCGATGGCAGCGTGGAGATCGGCATTGTGGGCAACATCAGCGCAGAGGACCACGATGCGACCCTTCAGGGCTATGCTACCTATGAAGGCTATGACGGCTTCACCAAGGAAGAGTTCACCGTGAACGGCTTTGATGCCACCATGATTACCTATGAGCACTTTCTCTACGGCTACTGCATGAATGTGCATGTGAACTACGGCAGCGAGATCAACGGCTGGTACGGCGTCAACTTCAGCGTTTCCTCTGAAGAATCCATGGATGCCTGCAAGAGCGATACCGTAATGGCCATCATCAACTCCCTTACCACTGCGTAAGCGCAGCAACACTTTAGGAGGCACACATGAAACAGTTCAAAAAAATCTTTGCACTGCTCCTTGCGGCGGCGATGCTCTTTGCCGTCATCGCCTGCAAGAAAGGCCCCGATGTGACCGGCAAGTATGAGGCGATCAAAGTCACCGGCGTCGATGGCTTTGAATACCTTGTTGGCGGCGAGTATGTTGAGCTTAAAAAGAACGGCAAGGGCCTTTTCGACAACCAGGGCTATCAGTTCAACCTTGAGTGGGAACTTGAGGGTGAAACGTTCACCGGCACCATCTCTTTCCTTACCATTGAGGAACCTTTTAACGGCACGCTGAAAAACGGCGTTCTGACTATCGAGTACGGCGATATCATCTACGTGATGACCCGCGGCGGCGTGAGCGAAGAAGAAGCTGCTGCGCAGGCAGGTACTGCAGGCGGCAAGCAGGAAGAAGTGGATCCCATTGTGGGCTTCTACAACATCTGCGAGCTCATCACCGATGACGGAACTGTTCTTGATGAGGCTACCCTCGCCATGATGGGCGAAGCCATGGCTACAATCGACTTCAGGGCGGACGGCACCGTTACCCTTGCATTCTCCGGTGAAGAGCCGGATAACGGCAAGTGGAAGAAGGGCGAGATTGATTTCAGCGGTGAAAAAATCGAATACACCGTGGAAGACGGCATCGTTGTGATTGACTTTGACGGCAACGTGATGAAGTTCAAGAAGGCTGAAGACAGTTCCTCCGGCGGTGCTGCACAGGGCGGCGCTGCACAGGGCGGCGCTTCCTCCGGCGGCTCCTCTTCTCCCGCTGCGAACGGCAATGTGGCAGCCAACTTCCTTGATGCCTTTGCTTCTTCCGGCTCTTCCATGAGCGGCGGCAGTGCGGCTGTGACCACCACCATCGAAAACCCCAGCACCTGGTATGGCTGGATGGCTTACACTGATTACTACGGCGTCGATCCCCTTGAAGGCTTCTACGATGTATGGGGCTACGTGAACACTGCGGATAAGCCTTACTTCGAGGTCTATCAGGACGGCCTGCCGGATAATCCCATGCTTTCCATGTACATGGAGATTGAAGACGGAAACACCATTGTCCCCGATATCGGTGTGGAAGATGCCTGGTTCTACGACACCTACTTTGAGGCTGATGACGCAGCTGATCTTGAAGGCCACCTGCTGCCCAACGGCACTCTGGTATTCTCCTTCCCCTACGATCACTACAGCGGCGACTACGGCTGGACCGTGAACCTCTGTCTCCGCGTGGATGGCACCCCCTGGGATGAGGAGAATGATGTACTGCCTCCCCGTTATGACGAATATGCGGCTGCTCTTGATGCCGACAGCGGCAGCGATGCCGGCACGGATGCCGGCAGCAGCGGCGAAGATTACGGCAAGACTACTGCGGATGCGACCGGTATCGTGAGCTTTGACACCCTGAAGTCCACTTTCACCTGGCTCCGTCAGGCTACCGGCTCTGAGGGCGGCTATGCAAGGCCCACCTATGAAGAGATCCGCGACAAGCTTGGCTGTGATGCTGCCAAGACCCATCCGGACAGCTGGGAGGATGATTATCACGTATACCGTTGGGGTACCGAAGACGGTGAGTTCCTCGTGATCAGCTTCAAGGTTGCCAATGGCAACGAGACCTGGAACAGCACTTCCTGGTCCAGCGGCCTGAACGACTAATCATAACCTGTTTACAACCTTACAACGCAACCAAAACAAAAAAGGAGGATCTGCTATGCAGTACAGGATCGAAGGCGGCAGCCTGCCGTGCGTTATTATCAACCTTCAGCCCGGTGAGACCCTCATCAGTCAGTCCGGCGGACGTACCTGGAGCCGTGGCCCCATCGCTCTTGAAACCAAGGCGGAGGGTGGTCTTGGCAAGTCCCTCGGCCGCATGCTTTCCGGTGACAGCCTTTTCATGAGCCGCTACACAGCACAGGCTCCTGCAGAGATCGCCTTCTCGTCTTCTTTCCCCGGCAGGATCGTGCCTCGTGTGCTGCAGCCCGGTGAAAGCATCATCTGTCAGAAGAGCGCATTCCTCTGCGGCACCGCAGGCATTGACCTTGCCATCCATTTTCAGAAGAAGCTCGGCGCAGGTCTTGTAGGCGGCGAAGGCTTCATCATGCAGCGTATCACCGGCCCTGGTCTGGTGTTCCTCGAAGTGGATGGCTTCTGTCAGGAATATAACCTGCAGAGCGGCGAGCAGCTCATCTGTGATACCGGCGTGCTTGCCATCATGGATGCTACCTGCCAGATGGATGTGCAGATGGTGAAGGGCGCAAAGAACATGATCTTCGGCGGCGAAGGTCTCTTTGACACCGTTATCACCGGCCCCGGCAAGGTACACCTGCAGACGATGACCGTCAGCAAGCTTGCAAAGCTGATGATCCCTTATCTTCCTTTTGAACAGAAAAAATAAAAAATGACCCTGCGGATACGGCTCCGCCTTTGGGCGGAGCCGTATTAACAGAAGGAGTGCTGCAAAATGATGAAGCCTATGAAATGTATCGGTTTCTTTCTGAGCATCTGCCTGCTCCTTTCCTTTGTGGGCTGCAATGTGCTCGCAGATCCCGATGCGGTAAAGGATATTGCCCATATCATCGCCAATGCCGGAAAAAACACGCCGGAACCTGCTCCTGATGCGGCGCCCGTGCCCACCCCCGAAGTGCCCGAAGCCACTGCAGTTCCTGCAGGCGGTGAGAAAAAGGATGGACCGACAGCTTTGGGACCGTTGGGTCAGGTGGATACTCCGGAATCGTCTGCCCCTGTATCCGGAGGCACGGCAACGGATTCCCTTGCGGATATGATGCTTTTTACTTACGATACCGATTTTGCTTCGGAAAGCACCCGTCCTACTCTCACAAAAGAGGATGATGGCACTGCTGTCCTTTCATATCTTTATGATGATGCTGTGGAGCTGCAGTTCTGTCGCTATCCCGGCACTTATGAAGATGAAGCGGATGCGGTGAAAAAGCTCATCGAGGGCAAGCTTGACGATCAGCGTGATGCCACCGTTACCCCCATGGATGTGGATGGCCGCAAGGCATGGCGCGTCTATTTCGAATATAAGGAATACGGCGTTTCCATGTATTCCGCCAGTGCGGTGGTGCTCGATCAGGGCTGGCTGTATGTATTCTTCTCCTCCACACATGAGGAAAAGTACGACAGCTACTGCGATGATATCGACAAGATCCTTTTCAACCTGCGCATCGTGCAGGCCGAAAAACTCTTCGGCCGCTGGGCGGATACTGCCTTTGACGAATATGCATCCCTCATTGCCGGCCTTTGGACAGCGGAAAATCCCTACGCTGCGGATGATCCCTACATGTTCTTCTTCACCGAGGATGGCCGTTTTTACGAAACCTATGCGGCCTTTGACAACCGGGGCGTATACTCCGAATGGGGCGTAACGGAAGACAGCGACATCGTCTTTGCCTTTGATGCCCTCAGCGAGGGAAATGCTTACCGTCCCCGTGCGGATACGGATGAAGTGCTTTACTGCATCCGTACCAATGTTTCCTTTGACGGCGATTCTGTGGCATATCCCATGGAGCTTGACAAGAGCTGCAAGGAGCTGCGCATTCTCATCAGCGATTATGCCGCCCTTTATCTCTACCCGCTGAACACCCGGGAAGGTGCGGACATCGTGAAGGGCACGAAGTATGAAAAGCTGGCCTCTCCGCCCGAAAGCGGGGAAGAGGAGGAAGCGAAACAGTTTGCCTATGTTACGCTGCAAAATGCCAACATCGGCAAGGATTACTACACCCTTCGCCTGCAGCCCATGGATTTCATCGGCTGGCAGGAGATCGAGCGCCTTGCGGATTACGGCATTGATCCCGATACCTACGATATGGATTATGCGCTGCTTCCGCTGAAGGATGCAGAGGTCATTTTCCTCCGTGCGGACAAATACGGCGAAACCAGCTTTGAAGTCATCACAGAGGATGATCCCGTATTCCCTGTGGAAGTGGATCCCGGTCTCTTTATAGAGACACTTACCGCCCGTGCGCTTCTCGGTAACGGTGAAGGTATGCTTGTTACCTATGAGGCAGAGGGCGACTTCATGACATCGCTCAGCGAATACTATATTCCCTAAGCGAAAACAAAAATCATTTGTTCCCCATGCGGAGCGGAAACGCTTCGATTAATAATTTGGAGGTTACCATGAAAAACACAAACATCAAAAGGCTCATCGTGCTGAGCGTATGTGCGCTGATGGTGCTGGTGCTTTTCGCTGCCTGCAACGAAAAGACTTCCGGCGACATGAGCAAGCAGTTCAGTGCCATGCAGCAGCAGCTTGAAGCTGCAAAGAAGCAGGGCTTCATTCCTGAAGACGTCAAGCTTAAGACCCCCCACATCGCCGGTTCGCCCATCTCCATCGGTAAGGCCAGCGAAGAGGAGAATGCTGACGAATTCGTTATGCTCTTTAATGCCGTCATCGGCGAATCCACCCTTGTTCCCGTTACCGGGAAGCAGGAATTCACCGCTGTGGCTGTTGTTCCCGAAGGCATGGCGGTTGACCACTGGTCCATCAACGGCGAACACTTCCTTTATGAGATCGAAGATACCTTTACCTTTGAAGTAGAGTCTTCCGCTGTGGTGGAAGCTGTGCTGCGCAACGAGAAGAAGGTCACTTCCATCAATTCCCAGATGTATTTCTTTAATAAGGAAGGAAAAATCGGCGGCGATCCCTTCACTGAGTTCGTGTTTGAAGAGCCCTATACGAACCCCCTCACCGGCGGCATCATTTCCAACGGCACCATCACCTTCTACATTGAAGCCACCGTGCCCGAAGGCTGCCGTGTAGGTGCATGGCTGATCAACGGCGTGCCCTATTACTTTGGCGATCAGCGTTCTTTCGCTGTGGGTTACCTTGATGAGGAGACCGTTTATGAGGTCATTCTGGTCAATAAGGACGGCAAGCCTGTGGATGCCAACGGTAACCTGATCACCAGCCCCGGCGGCATCAACTCCACCACCCATGGTAACCCCGGCGCCACTCCCAACGGCGGCACCGTTGGCGGCACCAATGCTACCAGCAGACCCGGTGGCGGCATAAACGCCATTATCATTGGCGTATATCCCAACGACGGTGATGATACCATCATCGGTGAGGACCCCGGCGATCCCGAAAAGCCCTTCAATCCGGACGATCCCTTCGGCATCGAGGATGATGATGCGGATGATCCCTTCGGCATTGAAGGCGACGAGGATGATCCCCTCGGCATCGAGGATGATGACGACTTCTTCGACTATATCGATGTAGACATGGGCGAAATAGATCCTGTCGTCAATGAAGACAGCTCTAATACCAATATCACCGACAGCAACGGCAGCAACAGCGACGGCACCAACGGCGACGGCACCAATGGCGACGGCACCAACGGCGACGGCACCAACGGCAACGGCACCAACGGCGATGGCACCAACGGCGATGGCACCAATGGCGACGGCACCAACGGCGACGGCACCAACGGCGACGGCACCAATGGCGACGGCACCAACGGCGATGGCACCAACGGCAACGGCACCAACGGCGATGGTTCCAACAATACCACTGCCGATCCCAGCATCGGTTCCAACTCCGGCAGCACTACCAACAATGCTAATACCGGTTCCAGTTCCAACTCCGGCTCCGGCAAGGATAAGGACAAGGATAAGGATAAGGACAAGGATAACAATTCCTCCAGCAGCTCCGGTTCTCTTGATGGTGGCTATGACGATGGCTATGATAATGAAGATGAAGACGATGATGACTTCATCGACTTCACTCCCGAAGGTACCGCTCCTAACAACCCCGGTCCGAGTGCCGGAATCGTTTATTACTCTGTCAGCTGCGATAACTGCACGTTCAGCGGCGGCGGTTACAGCGGTGCTACCAGCGGCATGGTTCCTGCCGGCACGAAGATCACTGTTTCCACCAGCTATCCCTATTCTATGTACTGGTACGGCGACTATAATGACGGCGACTGGTCGCATCCCAGCAGTAAAAAGAGTTTCTCCTACACGGTCAACAGTGACTGCAGCTTTGAATGCAATGCGATCATCAACTGACCCTTTCACAACTAACAGCATATCCCGCGGCGCATAAGCGCCGCGGGATATAAATGCATTTCGTTTCAGTTCATATTGACGCACAGCATATCCATCAATTCTATATGAAGGAGCATACGCTATGATCATTTTCTCTGCGCTGCCCAAAACCCTTGCGGAATTTGCTTCCCTGCCGCAGAGGGATCTTTCCAATCCCGAAAACACCTGCGCCCTTTTTATTGCGGCGCTTCATCTTTATACTCTCGATAAAAATGCCGGCGTTGAAGCGGTCAACATGCTGCGCGGTCCCCGCCCCATGAGCCCCTTTGAGGTGCAGTTCCTGCGTGACCGGCTTATCGATAAACCGTATTTGCCCCTTTCCTATTTTAACGGTGCTTCCGTACAGAACAACTATACGCCTGCAGTGCCTTACACCCTTGTTTTCAGTCCCGATCCCCGTCCGCAGGATCTTCCTGCCGATTATATGCGCCTTTATGTGCGCTCTGCCGGTGCGGATTCTCCCCGTGCCATCACGCTGCGCCGCAAAGCAAGCGGCAATGAGTGGTTCCTTTGGGAATATCCTGCCATCGTGATGGGTATCCGTGTGCCTGCCGCCGCAGATCCCTGGGCATAAGAACAGGTATACCAAGAGATCGCATCCTTCTGTGGAAGTACCATGTGCCCGGCAGGCCGCAAGGATCCCTGCTATGGTATTTTGCCGCTTGATGCGGAGCGGATCCGGGCAAATCAGGATGCTTTTGTCTCGTGGGATGTTTAAGGAGGCAATATGACGAAGGAGAAAACAAAAACGATGCTGCCGATCATCCTTATCCTGTCCGTGCTTGTGATCATACTGTGCCTTGCAGGCTGTTCAAAAGGAAATAGATACAAGGTGGATCTTGACGGCAGCGACTTTTGTTATGAGGGGGTAAAGGCATCCTACCGTGCCGGGGATGATGTGACGCTTTATTATACATTGATCGCCACGGATACGGATTATTCCTTTTACCTTGACGGCGAGCCTGTCAATTTCGATTATGATGAGAAAAAAGGCTTCGTTATTCGGTTCACCATGCCGGAGCATGATGTGAAGCTCGAATGCAATGCGAAAGCAAGCATGACTTATGTACCCTCCGGATGGAACGGGGAAGCGGATGTGATGCTGCTTGACTGTTACCGCGAAACCTCGGCAACAGCGGGGACAGATGCCTATCACAGGCTGGTGATCACCACTACCGATACCCCGGATCAGGTGCGGCTTGATGAGTATATCAAGAAAGAGGGTGGGGAAGAAACCTGCACGACCACCTATATCCCCTATTGGGTCGCCGATGACTGCCTCGCTCTTGCTTTGGTCTACGACTTTGCCGGTTGGAACGGTATGGAGAATGCGGTCAGCACGGATGGTGCAAAAAAGGCCTGCAGCTTCTGGAACGGAGAGGAGCATATCAGCGTATCCACCGAGCATATGCCCGAATGGGGCGAGGAAAACTTGGATTCTTTGTTTGACACACTGATAAACCATGTGAAATGATGACAGCGGAAACCTGTTTTTGGAAAAAGAGTATAGGGAGGTGCTCGTCAACATGCGAACAGCCCTGATCGGTTTTGCTGTTCTGCTGGCTGTCATTGCCTGCTTTTCGGGCTGTTATCCTCCCGAACCTGCATACGGGCAGCAGGATGCCGACAGGATCAGCGAAACGGGTGCCGAACTGATGCGGGCCTGGCTGAATGAAAACATGCCGGGTGCCGTGCTGCGCGAATGTACGGCAGCTACGGAGATGTGGAAGGAAGACCGCAGCGTATATCTGACCGGTTACGCAAGCGGATCTATAGAAGTGAGCGGAGAAACGAAGCACTTTGCTGTTGATACCGTGAATGGCGATGTGTATTTTGCTATGGATACGGACACGCTGGAAGCGCTCAAGCGTGAAACGGTTGCTTATTTTCTTGAAAACATGGGCATCGATCAGAACTTTGATGGGAATCTCTTTTCCTGCAATGTGATGGCACCTGCCCATGGCTTGCAGCAGTTTGACAGCTTCGATTACGGCCTTCCGGCCGGCGTGGAAGATCTGAGAGCCTTTGTGCGCGATCCGCTATCCCGGCCGCAGATCTGCATCCGTGAATTTCAGATCTCATTGCTTGATGACAGGGACCTTTCCCCTTATGACCTCAAAGCAATGGAAAAGCTTGAAATAGACTGCGGTCTGCGTGTGGACTATGCAGATATCATTGGCAGCGGAGAGCGCGTAGTCCTTCAAAACAAAGCAGTTCTTTTTACCGAATCCGGCTGCTGGCTTAAAGGAGAGGGTTATGAACTCCGGGGCGTTGTCCGCATCCGGGAGGAAAAGCGGGACGCAGCGACAAACGAGATCACCGTAACGGAACGGCATTTTGACCCACAGGCGGATCTCATTTTCGAAGAAACAAAGAACGGCTTCCGTTTTTCGTTTCCAAATGAGGATTGGAAACAGGGCTTCCGCTTTTATGCGGATGCGGATTCCGAACTTCTTCGGCATGGTTACGTTTATCGCTTCGGTGATCATGAATCAACCTTAAGCTGGAAAGAACTGCATGACGGTTCTTATGTCATGATCACAAAAAATCAGAACTATTGTGATTTCAATCTGGACGGAAAGCTGGAGCGGATCGAATAATATAGGCCAATGGATCCGTGAAGGGCTTGGAGAACGGCCGGATTCTGCCGGAAAAGCAGTTTGTCAGGGGCAGCTTTCATCATTATCGCAGGCGAGATCCTTGTGCGCAGGACCGTTCATTTCCCGGGGCGTGGAATCAGAGAGGCAACAGAGCAATGGAGAGAAAAGAAATGATGGCAGCTGCTGCAGCGATCGTCTTGATCATGCTGGTCGCTTTTTGCTTATCAGGCTGCGCCGGAAAACAGTACAAGGTAGATTACTGCGGTGCTGAGTTTTGCTATGAAGGTGCAAAGGAAGCCTACCGGGCAGGGCAGGAAGTGGAGGTTTACTTTACGCTGATCGCCACGGATACGGATTATTCCTTTTACCTTGACGGCGAAGTGATCGATTTTGATTACGATGACAGCAAGGGCTATATCATTCGGTTCACCATGCCCGCTCATGATGTGAAACTTGAATGCGAAGCGGTGAACAGCATGGAATACGGATCCCTTTTGTGGGAGGGGGAAGCGGATGTGATGCTTCTTGATTTATATTGGGCGGAAACTGCAGCCGAAGGCAGCAAGGAAAGCCGGGAATATGTGATCACCACCACCGAGGATCCTGATCAGGTGCGCCTCGATATGTATGCCAAAGAAGGTGGGGAAGAAGAGACCTGCACAAGCTTCAGCATCCCCTACGGGAATGCCGATGCGCTTCTCCGCTTCGTTTATGATAACGGTCTTGATACGTGGAACGATCTTGAGGAGTGGGTCAGTATTGACGGCACGCAAACGGTCTGCAAATTCTGGAACGGAGAAGGGCACGTTCGGGTATCCACCGACCGCATGCCGGAAGACGGCGAGAAAACGCTGGATGAGTTGTTCAAATTGCTGGAAGGCTGCGTGCAATAGCAAATCAGCATTCGACAAACAAAGATGCAGCATTGTATAATACCATTAGTATTATTGTGAAATAAATCAGCCAATCAAATCATGATGAAAAGGAGAAAAACGATGGGCCTGTTTGACAAAAAGTATTGTGATGTATGCGGTGAAAAGATCGGCCTTTTCGGCAACCGCAAGCTGGAAGACGGCAACCTTTGCAAGGAATGTGCAAGCAAGCTTTCCTACTGGTTTGACGACCGCCGCAACAGCACCGTGGATGAGATCCGTGCACAGCTTGACTACCGCAGCGCCAACCTTGAAAAGGTAAAGAACTTTAACGTCACCCGCAGCTTCGGCCGTAATACCAAGCTGCTCCTTGATGAGGATAAGGGTCTTTTCACCGTGGCACGCACCGGCAAGCTTCTGGATGAAAACCCGGATATCCTCGAATATGCGCAGGTCACCGGCTGCGATCTTGCCATCGATGAGGACAGGGATGAGGAAATGCGTGAGCTGGAGGACGGTAAGGAAGTCAGCTACAATCCGCCCCGGTATACCTGGCGCTATAACTTCACCATGACCATTCAGGTCAACCACCCCTATTTTGACGATATGCACTTCAACCTCAATTCCGGCAGCCTTGAGCTTCAGCCGGATTACCGCAACGCCTTCGCCGCAAGAAGCTTTGATCCCCGTAAGCAGCCGCAGTACCTTGAGTACGTGAAGATGGGCGAGGAGATCAAGGCGGCCTTCACCGCCATCCGTACGGAGCAGCGTGAAGCGGTAGCCGCAGCCAACGCACCCAAGGTAGCCGTTGTCTGCACCGCCTGCGGTGCTACCACCATGCCGGATGCAAACGGCTGCTGCGAATACTGCGGCACGCCGGTAAAAAGATAAGCAAACCGGTTCAAAGACCTGTTGATCCATGCGAGGGGGTATAGTACCCCCTCGATCTTTCTGCAAAAAAACGGTCAAACATAGTTTGTCAACTGATTTATGCACAACAGGGCAGCAGAGGAGAGGGTATTAATGGGAATTATAAAAGCAGGCATGGGTGCCATCCGCGGTGCAGCAGCCGATCAATGGAAAGAAGCGTTTTTTGCCGGCGAAATGGGCAGCGAGACCCTGATGATCCGGGCACAAAGGATGGCGGGGCAGCGCAGCGAAAACGGAGGCAGCAGCGGCGTTATCACGGATGGCTCCACTATTGCTGTCGGCGAAGGCGAATGTGCCATTGCTACCGAAGGCGGCAAGATCATTGGCATTTATGATCAGCCCGGAGAACATACTTTCAAAAGCAACCGGAGCAAGGGCGTATTCGGCGGCGGTCTCGGGGCGTTTGCAAAAGATGTAGGGCAGCGGATCGCCTTCGGCGGCGATGTGGCGATCACCCAGCGGCTGTATTATATCAACACAAAAGAGCTGACAGGCGGCGCCATCCGGGCTATCGGCATTCCCCTGCGCTATAAAGATGAAGTGACGGGGCTGGATATGGATGGCGGCATCAGCTGCTATGGCAGCTACACATTCCGCATTGCGGATCCCGAGCTGTTTTTTAAAGCTGCCATACGTTCTCAGGTCGCCCGTTACCGCATGGATCTGCTGAAACAAATGGATGCGGAAGTGCTGACGGCACTTGCACCCGCACTGGCGCAAATGACGGAAAAAGGCATTCGCCCCAATGAACTGCCGCAGCATGCGGAAGTATTGTGCGAAAAGCTCCGGCAGGTTATGAACGACAAATGGAGCGGCCTTCGGGGGATCGAGGTGTTTTCCGTCGGGCTTGAATCTGTTACGGTGCTCGATGCCAGTATGCTTCGTGATTTGCAGCAAACGGCTGTTTTGCAGGACCAGGCCATGGCCGGGGCGCACATTGTCGGTGCGGCGGCAGATGCTGTGCGTGCAGCAGCTTCCAACCGTGCAGGCGCATCTGCCCTTGTTGCTGCAATATTAGGCAAACCATCCGCTCAGCAAACCCGGTGGAAATGCAAATGCGGCACCGAAAACAGCGGAAAATTCTGCGTGGAATGCGGGGCTGCAAAGACGGAAGAATGGGTCTGCAGCTGCGGCACGACCAATCAAGGTAAGTTCTGCACAGATTGCGGAAAAAAGCGTCTTTGAGCAGAATCCTGATATTCTGATCATCACGATGATCGGATAGATGTTTCAAAACGAATAAAAGCAGAAAGCTTATACAGTATTGCGCCTGTCGGAGTTCCCGGCAGGCGTGTTTTGCTTTGTAAGTGCCCCAAGGGAGCATAGCGGACACGCCGGTTTTCATAATGTGTAGAAACGAATTCTATATGGAGGTGTCGAATTAAATGGAATCTCTCGAAAAAGAAAAGCTTTGCACCAGCGTGTTCAAAGACGGCAGCGATGCCACAACAAAAGATAAACTCACGCAGAAATGGATCGAGCTCATCAACCTCCTTGAAAAGGACAAACCGGTAAAAGCATTGCAACAGCCGTGATAAGTCATTTCTTTCATATTACTATAGCAGAAAATAGCTTGTTCTGTCTCTGCAAGGAGATGTGAACATGAAAGCAGCAATTTATTGCCGTTTATCCGAAGAGGATCGTAACAAACAGTTTGAAACCGAGGACAGCAACAGCATACAGAACCAAAAAGCCATGCTGATGCAATACGCTATGGAACAGGGGTGGGAACTTTACAACATTTACAGCGATGACGACTACGCCGGAGCCGACCGACGAAGACCGGAATTCAACCGCTTGCTGGAGGACGCAGAAAAACGCAGGTTTGATATCATCCTTTGTAAGACCCAATCCCGCTTCACCCGCGAACTGGAGCTGGTGGAAAAGTACATTCACGGCCTGTTTCCCCTATGGGGCATCCGCTTCATCAGCATCGTGGACAATGCGGATACCGCCAACAAGGGAAACAAGAAATCCCGCCAGATCAACGGCCTTGTGAACGAATGGTATCTGGAGGATATGTCGGATAACATCCGAAGTGTACTGACCAACCGCCGCATCAATGGCTTCCACATTGGCGCATTTGCCCTGTACGGGTACAAAAAAGACCCCGACAAAAAGGGACATCTCATCATCGATGAAGAGGCTGCAGCGGTGGTTCGGGAGGTATTCACCCTGTTTTCCCAAGGCTATGGAAAAACCGCCATTGCCAGGATGCTGAACGACCGGGGTATCCCCAACCCAACGGAATACAAGCGGCTGCACGGCCTTCGATACCGGCAGCCCAAGACGAAAAACAGCACGCTGTGGAAATACTTTGCCATCTCCGACATGCTGGCAAACGAGATCTACATCGGCAACATGGTGCAAGGCAAATATGGCAGCATTTCCTATAAGACCAAACAGAACAAACCCCGCCCAAAGAACGAATGGTATATTGTTGAGGGAACCCACGAGCCCATCATCGACCGGGAACTGTGGGACAGAGTACAATCCATGATCGCACAGCGGGCAAAGCCCTTTGATGTTGGCACCATCGGCCTGTTCGCAAGAAAAGCACGTTGCGCAGCCTGCGGTTACACCATGCGGTCTTCCAAGAACCACGGCAAGCACTACCTGCAATGTTCCAACCGGCACGTGGCAAAGGATGCCTGCATCGGCTCCTTTATTGCGGTTGACAAACTGGAGCGGCTGGTAACCGACGAGCTGAACCGTTTGGCGGCAGGGTACCTTGACAAGGATGAATTGGAGCGGAATATCGAATTCTGCAGCAGTTTGCAGCAGCAGAAAGACCGCATCCATTCGGATATCGCCGTCTACGAAAAGAAGGTGGCGGAATATGCCAAGGGCATTCGGGATCTGTACATGGATAAGGTCAATGGGCTGATCACAGAAAGCGATTATCGGGACATGACCAGGAACTTTATAAAAGACCGTGACCGATTGGAACGAACCATCGCCGACGGCAAAAAGCAGCTCACTGAAATCGATGACAAGATCGCTGCAGGCGACAACCGGCGGGATCTTGTGGAGCAATACACAAACCTCACGCATTTGACCCGTGAGATGGTGGAGACTTTGATCGACTATGTGTCCGTAGGCAAGCGAATCAAGGGGACAAAGGACGTTCCTGTGGAAATTCACTGGAATTTCTGATGAAATGTTGTTCTTACATGGTCGTACCGGAGCAGAAAGCCAGAGCTACCTATGAGCACCTGATGACCCTCACGGATGATCCGGAGCTTCTCAATCCGCTCAGGTTCCTGCGTGAAAGGGAGATCGTGCACTTCCAGCGCTTCGGCGAATGTCTGGAGATCGTGCAGAACCTTCGGGATGATAAGTCCAGAGTATTCTTTCCTGCGAAAAGCTGAAACGAAAATGAAAAAGAGGCGCTGTGCGGCGCCTCTTTTTGTGTGGAAAAAGAAAAAAGGCGGAACAGGGGCGGACTGGACAATTTGACGGATAAGACAGGCAAACATTTACGTGATACATTTTCAAAAAGTGTGAGTTGCAAAGCGGTACGGGTTTTGCTCCGTAAAAAGGCAGCGATCTGTGAAAAAAGGGAAAACAGCCGAGATACGGGGGTTTTTGGGGATACAAAGCACAAGCGGAGCATGCATGAAAAAAGAAAACGAGCATCGAAAGAATCTACAAAAGGTAAAAAGTAAAACAGAATGGAATTGATACAATGTTGACAAACATATGCCCTTCGTTGTATAATCCATAAATAAGAATTAATAATACCAATTCATTGTGATACGCATGATATATGCGTTTCGCTGTTTGCAATGGAACGAGTTGCCTTCCGTGTAATGCATACCACCGAAAAAACATATAAACGCACAAAGGTTTATAAATGAAAGAAAAAAATACCTTCCGTGAATTTTGGCCGACCGCCGTTGCTCTGGTTGTGATCGGCATTTTGCTTTCCTTTCTGCTGCGGCATAATTTTGGCACTTCCGGCCTGCTTTATGTTGTAGATCTGCTCTTCCTGATCGGTATGGTGTTCTTCACCTACGGTCTTATCCATATCGTTGGCAATGTGGACATGTTCGCAAGCCTTATTTACGGTGCAAAATGCCTGAAGGAGATCTTCTTCAACAGGCAGCAGCGTGCCACTACCCTCAAGGATGGCTACCTTGAGTACAGGAAATCCCGCAAAAAGCATAAGGACATCTGGTTTCTGATGATCACGGCGGGCATTTTCTTCGCAGCCTCCATTCTCGTTGACCTGATCTTTGCCTGAACACACCCAACATGATATCAATCGGTTTCCGATTCGATATAAAAAATCATAAGGAGAGAAAAAGATGAAAAAGATCCTGGCAATCCTTCTGGCTTCTGTCATGATCCTCGCTGCTTTCGCAGGCTGCAAAGGCAACGAGACTCCCGCCCCCGCGCCTGAAGCTTCCACTGCTCCGGAAACTTCTACCGCTCCCGAGGCTTCCACCGCTCCCGAGGCTTCCACCGAACCCGAAGCTGAGGAACCCGCTGCGGAGAAGGTGCTCCACATCTACCTGAGCGATGACGTTCCGATGCTGAACGGTCATGACTCCGTAGAAGGCACTCTGAACACTCCCCACAGCTACTGCTCCGCTCCTCTCTACAAGAAGGTTCCTTCTGACAGCCTGAGGGGTTGGGACTACATCGGCGTTTGCGCTTCCGAGATGCCCATCCAGATCGACGATTACAACTGGCAGATCAAGATCCGCGAGGAAGCTTGCTGGCAGAACGGCGATCCCATCAATGCGGATACCTTCATGTATTCCTTCAGGATGCTCCTCGATCCCATCCTGGCCAACCAGATGGCAAACTTCCTTGCTGACTACCAGATCACCATCCTGAACGCTCCCGAGTACATGCTCCAGGGCGATGCGAACACCGTGGCTTGGGAAGATGTCGGTATCAAGAAGATCGATGACTACACCATCCAGATCACCACTGTTGGTCTCAACACTGCCGAGCAGGTTGCCTCCAACTTCCTCGATCGTTCCGTATACCCCGTATACGAGCCCCTCTACGAGCAGGGCATGAACGCCGAGCGCACCGAGACCACCTACGGCACCACTCTTGATATGTGGATGGGCGCAGGCGCCTATTACTTCGATCAGTGGGAATATGACAACATCCATGTTTACAAGAAGAACCCCGACTTCTGGCAGGCTGACCTCTATCACTATGACCAGGTCGAAGTTCGTATCGTTCCCGAGATGAACGCCCGCGTTGAGCTCTTCGAGCAGGGCCTCCTCGACTCCTTCACCCCCGATGCCAACACCATCGACGCTTACATCGATGACCCCCGCGTTGCGACCTACATGGATCTTACCGTGTATCACATCGACGTGAACTGCAAGAACCCCAACAACCCCATCAGCGGCAACGTGAACTACCGCAAGGCTCTCTATCATGCCATCGACCGCGAAGTCGTTGCTGAAGACCTCTTCGGTCACATGGAGCCCACCGGTACCTACATTTCCTGGGCAGCCGGTCAGCAGGGCGGCGACGGTACCCGTTATCGTGAGACCCAGTACGGTCTTGCCACCACCGCACTCGTTGAGAGCTGGGGCCCCTACGGCTACAACCCCGAGCTCGCTCTTGAGTACTTCAACAAGGCTTGCGAAGAAGAAGGCGTAGGCAAGGACGAAGTCATCAAGATCCTCTTCACCTGCGAAGATACTTCCCCCGCTTATGCTGCGATGGGCGAATTCTTCCAGCAGGAGTGGCCCAAGATCTTCGAAGGCCGCGTAGAAGTTGAAATCGTGACCTATGCCGGTATGTCCGCTACCGCGTTCAAGAAGACCGGCGACGATAAGTGGGACCTCTCCCCCAACGACTGGACTTCCGGTACCACCCGTACCTACCCCCATGCCTGCTTCATGTACTACCTCGAGAGCTACGGTTCCCACCCCAACAACTACTTCGACAAGGAATTCGAAGCTAAGTTTGCTGAGCTCGATGAGATGAAGAACAGCGGTGCTGATTACGAAGAGATCCTGAAGAAGACTCAGGAACTCGAAGAGCACTATCTTGACGTTGTCATCCACATCCCGATCGTTCAGGATGTTGCCTATGACATCTTCAACGACAAGCTCATCCTCCCCGTTGACGAGTACGTTCCCAGCTTCGGTTGGGGTACCGAATTCGGCGATTTCGCTGAGTAAGGTATACCCTTAACGAGCACTGAAACATTGGTTGCTGCCGCATAAGCGGCAGCACACCCTATTGACCTGAACAAGTCTGGCAGGGCTGCGCTTAATAACGCAGCCCTGTTAGAAAGATGGGAGGAAACATGTTCAAATATATCCTTGGGCGTTTCGGGGCAATGCTTTTAACGCTGTTCCTCGTCATGACGCTTTCCTTCTGGATCATTCGTCTTATGCCGATGAGCATTTTCGAGCACCCCGACGTGCATCCGACGATCCAGAAAATGTTGGAAGAGCAGATGCATCTGGATAAACCGATGTATATGCAGTACTACTACTTTATCGAAGGTATTATTACCGAGGGCGATTTCGGTACATCCGTCAAGATCCGCCCGGGCATGTCCGCTTTCGAGATCATCGAAAGCCGCATTCCGCCTACGGTATTGCTCAACGTGGTATCGTTGCTGTTCTCTATCCCGATGGGTATCATCGTTGGTACCATCGCGGCGCTGAAGCGCGGCAAGTGGATCGATACGCTGATCTCCTTCCTGATCGTGATCTGTATCTCCGTGCCGTCCTTTGTATTTGCATCGTTGCTGCAGTATACATTTACATTCAAGCTCCCCTGGTTCCCGACTCTGTATGACTCGGCAGCCGGCAGCTTTGCAGCGATGATGCACTCCCTTACACTGCCTATCATCGCGCTGGCGCTCAACCCGATCGCGACCATTGCGCGTTACCTCCGCGGTGAATTGATCGAGACCCTGTCTTCCGAGTACCTGCTGCTTGCACGCACCAAGGGTTTGACCCGTGCGCAGGCTACGGTTCGCCATGCGTTCAGGAACTCTCTCGTCCCGATTGCCAACACCATCATCCCGCTGATCACGGGCGTTATGGGCGGCTCCCTCGTTGTGGAAAAGATGTTTGCCGTTCCCGGCATGGGCGGCCAGCTCATCGACTCCATCCTTGCGGGCGACCACTTCCTGACCGTTGCGCTTCTGATCTTCTACTCTGCCATTTCCCTGTGCACCGTGCTGATCATTGATATCTCCTACGGTATCATCGACCCGCGCATCAGAATTGGAGGCCGGAAAGAATGAAGTATATCGATCATAACATCCCGGAAGAGATCCTCAATATCCCTGCGGAACAGTTTGAACTTGTTGAGCGGGAAAATATTAAGGACGAAAAGTTTAAGACGGAACCTATCGGCTTCTTTAAGGACGCCATGCGCCGTATGGGTAAGAGCAAGCCTACCATGATCTCCCTTTACATCATCGTGGCGATCATCATTGCTGCTCTGATCGTGCCGCTCTTCACCGGCTATAAGTATGATGAGCAGAACGTTTCCTTCAAGAACCTGCCCCCGAAGATCCCGGGCATCGAAAAGCTCGGTATTGCCGACGGCAGCCGTGTTCTGACTAACCGCAAGGCTTCCAGCCTTGAAGACCCCGACCGTTTCCCCGAGGGCTGCATCATTGAGATCGTAAACGAATACGAGTACAAGGGCACCCCCGTTGTGGACGTAAAGGTAGACTACTACAAGTACCTTGGTGTTCCGGAAGACCAGTATCATTGGTTCGGTACCGACTACCTCGGCCGTGACCTGATGACCCGTCTGTTCCGCGGTACCCGTATCTCCCTGCTGATCGCCTTCTTCTCCGTTATCACCAACGTGATCATCGGCGTTATCTACGGTGCGATCTCCGGTTATTACGGCGGCAAGGTGGATATGCTCATGACGCACTTTGCGGAAGTTCTTGACGGTCTTCCCTACATCGTCATGACGATCCTCTTCATGATCCTTCTCGGGCCCGGCATGTTCTCCATCATCCTTGCGCTGTGCGTAACGGGCTGGATCGGCACTTCCCGTCTGATCCGTGCCCAGTTCTACCGCTTCAAGGGCCGTGAATACGTGCTTGCAGCCCGCACCCTCGGTGTTAAGGATATCACCCTTATCTTCAGGCACATCCTGCCCAACACCGTCGGTCCCCTCATCACCCGTGCGATGATCGCCATCCCCGGCGCCATCTTCTCGGAATCCTTCCTTGCGTATATCGGTCTTGGTATCAGCCCGCCGGAACCCTCCATCGGTATCCTTCTTGCGGACGGCCAGAATGTACTGCTGCAGTACCCGAACCAGACGCTGTTCCCGGCCATCCTCATCTCCCTCCTGATGATCGCGTTCAACCTGTTCGCGAATGGCCTCAGAGATGCGCTCGATCCTTCTCAGCGCGGAGAGGAGTAAGATATGGAAAACAAGAAGCAAGAAACCGTTTTGAAGGTTGAAGACCTTCGCATCTCCTTCCGTGCATACGGCGGCCTTGTGAAAGCCGTACGCGGCGTCAGCTTTGACGTAAAGCGCGGCGAGACCGTTGCCATCGTCGGCGAGTCCGGCTCCGGTAAGTCCGTCAGCATCAAGGCCATCATGGGTATCCTTGCCGGTAACGCCATCATCGAAGATGGCCGCATCGAGTATGGCGGCATGGATCTTACCAAGGTCACCGAGGAAGACTTCCACCACATCCGCGGCAACCGCATCGGCCTTATCTTCCAGGATCCGCTGAGCGCTCTGAACCCGATCATGAAGATCGGTAAGCAGATCACCGAAGTGCTTCTGATCAACGATAAGAAAATGACCAAGGAAGCTGCCAAGGAAAAGGCGCTTGAGCTGATGCGTGCTGTCGGCATTCCGCAGCCCGAGCTGCGCTTTGATCAGTATCCGTTCCAGTTCTCCGGCGGTATGCGCCAGCGTATCGTTATCGCCATCGCACTTGCCGGCGATCCTGAGATCCTGATCTGCGACGAGCCCACCACCGCCCTTGACGTTACCGTTCAGGCGAAGATCCTTGAGCTCATCAACAAGATCAAGCGTGAGCGCAACCTTTCCGTTATCTTCATTACCCATGACCTTGGCGTTGTGGCGAACATGGCGGACCGCGTCAACGTTATGTATGCGGGTAAGATCGTTGAGACCGGCACCAGCGAAGAAATCTTCTTCAAGCCTGCCCACCCGTACACCTGGGCGCTCCTCAGCTCCATGCCTGACCTGCAGACCAACGAGCGTCTGCTTGCCATCCCGGGTACCCCGCCGAACATGATCCATCCTCCCAAGGGTGATGCTTTTGCGGCCCGTAACCGTTATGCGCTCAAGATCGACTACGAGCAGGAACCGCCTTACTTCAAACTTTCCGACACCCATTATGCGGCTACCTGGCTGCTGCACCCCAAGGCACCCAAAGTGGAGCTGCCCGCAGTGCTTCAGGCCCGTATTGACAGAATGAGAAAGAGTGGTGAGATCGATGGCTGAAGAAAAGTATCTGTTGGAAGTTAAAAATCTTTGCCGTCACTTCACTTCCGGTAAAGGCAAAAACAAGCTTACCGTTAAGGCTGTTGACGATGTCAGCTTCGCCGTTCGTCCTGCTGAGACCTTCGGTCTCGTAGGTGAATCCGGCTGCGGCAAGACCACCACCGGTCGTACCATCATCCGTCTCTATGATCCTACCGACGGTAAGGTCATCTTTGACGGCCGCGAGATCTCCGGCCCCATGACTAAGGAGCTTCGCCAGTATCTGACCGATAACATCGCGATGATTTTCCAGGATCCGATCGAATCCCTCAACCCCCGAATGACCATCGAAGAGATCGTCGGCGAAGGTCTTGCTGTCCGCGGCATGAAGGATAAGGAAGAGATCCGCAAGATGGTTCATGAGATGCTCGAAAAGGTCGGTCTGACCGAAGAGCATGCCACCCGTTATCCTCACGAGTTTTCCGGCGGTCAGCGTCAGCGTGTCGGTATTGCCCGTGCCATGATCGTCAAGCCCCGCATGATCATTGCGGACGAGCCGGTATCCGCTCTTGACGTTTCCATTCAGGCACAGGTCATCAACCTGCTCAACGACCTGAAGGAAGAGATGGGTCTTACCATCCTGTTCATCGCCCACAACCTCTCCGTTGTTAAGTACTTCTCCGACCGCATCGGCGTTATGTACTATGGCCGTCTCGTAGAGGTTGCCAACGGTGATGACCTGTATGCGAAGCCGCTGCATCCCTACACCAAGGCGCTGCTTTCCGCTATCCCGGAACCCAACCCCATCACTGAGCGTACCCGCCAGCGTGTGGACTATGATCCGGAGCGCGATCACGATTATTCCGAAGAGCAGCCCACCATGGTGGAAGTGGAACCCGACCACTTCGTATACTGCTCTCCCAGCGAGCTGAAGGCATATCGTAAGCAGCTTGGCATTGCGGACTAACAACAAAACACATAAAACGAAAGGCGCATTTCTGCGCCTTTCGTTGTTTCAAAAAGAAGATGGATCAATATAATGAGCAGGTGCCTTTGGCAGCTATGCCAAAACGGGCTTTTCGTCAGGGCGGCAGGGGACGTGATACCGCTCCAAAGCAAGATACATCTTTCCGGTATGGCAGATGAAATACACCACCCGATGATTCTGCCCGCAAAAGCAAGAAAGGCATAAACATGAAAGGATACACGACAAGAAGCGTTTTTGTACCTATAGACGGAAGGCGCATGAAGCTGTTGGTACTGGAACCGAAAAAACGGCTTGAAGAAAAACCGCCTGCTGTGCTTTGGATCCACGGGGGCGGCTATGCAACGGGCTTTGCTGCTATGGTGCATATGTCCCGTGCCGCAAGGCTGGCAGGCAAATACGGAGCGGTGGTTTTTTCACCGGAATATACGCTTTCCGGAAAAGCGCCGTATCCTGCTGCGCTTTATGATTGCTATGCGGCGCTCCTTTATCTCAAGCACAATGCGAAGGTATATGGCATTGACACAAGCCGCATCATGGTGGGCGGTGAAAGCGCAGGCGGCGGTCTTTGTGCTGCCCTGTCGCTTTATGCAAGGGACAGGGGAGAGGTGAATCTTTCCTTTCAGATGCCTCTTTACCCCATGATCGATGACCGGGATACGGAATCTTCACGGGATAACCACTGTTTCCCATGGAATACGAAGCGCAACCATGCGGCATGGAAGCTGTATCTCGGCAATGCGGCAGGCGATCCTTCTCCATACGCTGCACCCGCAAGGGCAAAAGACCTGACAGGGCTGCCGCCGGCATATACATTTGTCGGAACACGGGAACCTTTCTATTGTGAGACCGTCAGCTATGCGGAACGGCTGCGGCAGGCAGGCGTGCCTGCGGAGGTGGACGTGTACCCCACCGGGTTTCATGCCTTTGATATGCTGTGTCCCTTTTTGCCCATGAGCAAGCAGGCGATCGCCGCCTTTGAAGCGCAGTATCTGCATGCGGCGGCACATTTTAGAGCGCCGCAACCGGATTGATACAAAAAAGAAAAACGAGGCTTTTCGGAATACCCCGTTGCCTCGTTTTTTTACGTTTACAGGTTTTCGGTGAACTGTTTTGCAAGCGCTGTGATGCCTGCAAGATCCCCTGAGGCAATACGCTTTTTGTCCACGATGGCGGAGCCGACACAGACGCCGTGGGCGCCTGCTGCCATATAATCGACCGCCGCTTCCGGTGTTACGTTGCCGACCGCAAGCAGCTTGATGTGGGAAAGCGGTGCTTTCAGCGCCTTGATGTACTTTGCACCGTAAAGGTCGGCAGGGAAGAGCTTGACGAAGTCCGCACCGGCACAGTGTGCGGCGGTGATCTCCGAAGGGGTAATGGCGCCGGGGATGGAAACAAGCCCCAGTTCCTTTGTTCTTTTGATCACCTCCGGGTTTGTATCCGGAGAGATAACGAAGAAACCGCCGGCAGCTTTAACGAGTTCTGCCTGCTGCGGCGAAAGCACGGTGCCGGCGCCGATGCGCATACGGTCTCCAAAGTGCTGCTGCAGCATTTCGATATTGCCTGCCACGACCACATCGGGCGTTTTGCCGCTTGCATCAAAGGTGCATTCCATCAAACGGATGCCGCCTGCATACATCGCTTCCGCAAGGGGGACGAGATCCTTCCCGTCAACGCCCCTGACAATGACGATGATCTTGTGCCGCTCTATCATATCAAAGGTGTGCTGCATATGCCGAACCCTTTCCGTTTCTCCACATGTTCTCTATTGTATTGTAGTGCGAAAGAAGGGCAAACACAATAGGTAAAATAAATGCGGAGAGGAAAGGACGCCTTCTCCCACCGAAGGCATAAGAAGGCGGTATCGGCTTTTCGTCTTCTTATGTTCGATGGGGTAAGAAATCCTTTTCCGCTCCGCAAACCGTATTGCTGATCAGAAAGTGTAGCGTTCCTGCCTGAATGCGCCGTCAATGCGCCGTGCCATTTCGGCGATCAGCACGCCCAGCTGTTCAATATCACGCAGGTCTGCCATTTCACAGGAGGAATGTGCATAGCGCACCGCCGCACCGATCTCAATGGCAGCAGGGCCGTCCGCTTCCATGGAGGCATAGGCGTTGTCGCCGCAGCCGCCGCACACATACCGCTGAATGGCGATGTTCTTTGCGGCGGCAGCTTCGCCTGCGATCGCAAGCAGCCCTTCGTGGGCAATGCAGCCAATATCGCTGTTGCTGCTGTAGTTATAGCAGGAGACCACGGGGCCGCCGCCAAGATCAGCCTCGAATTCGCCCTTGACATCGGGGGTATCGCCTGCAAGCAGCATATCCATACTGATGGCGGCGATGGGACGGAAACGGCGCACGATGGCGGCGCTTGCACGCTGGTTGTATTCTTCAAAGCCGTTTGCACAGATATAAACGGTGCGAAGGGGGCGCTCTTCGCTCAACTGCCTTGCCGCATCCACAAGGGCTGCAAGGGTGCCGCAGTTGTCAAGGGCTGTACCGCAAACACGGCTGCCTGCAAGGGGCGCGAAGGAAGGCGTCATCACGGCAGGGCAGCCGATGTCGATGCCGAGTGCACGGACTTCATCGGCGCTGTCAACGCCGGGATCCAGCATCACATCGCGAAGGGTGGGTGCCTTTGCGGCTTCCTCTGCCGTCAGCAGATGGGCACACTTGGTGCCGACCGCTACCTTCACCCATTCGGAATGATCCTTCCTGCGAACGGAGAGGGTCAGCCCCGGCAATACCTTTTCGTTGGGAGAACCGATGGTGCGCATGCGCAGGAAGCCGTTTTCCGCAATGGTGGAAACGATGAAGCCGATGCGGTCCATATGGGAATTGATCATAACGGGCTTCAAGGAAGGATCCTGCCCCTTGATCGTGCCGATCACATTGCCGAGGGGATCGACCTCCACGCTGTCGCAGTAGGGCTCGATATAGCGATAGAATTTTTCTGCGATCTCCTTCTCAAAACCGGAAGGGGAGGGGGTCAGGCAAAAATCCTGCAGGATGGAATACACTGTGTTTGTCATGGCGCTATGAACTCCTTTATATGAGATCCCGGGTACGGTGACCGGCGAAAAAGATCGTGTTTTATCTGTTTTTATCATAACATGATGCAAAATGATATGCTATATGGGGAGAGTAGCATGTAATATCGAAATTATATAAGGGCTATATACGGGAAAAAGAAAAAGCGGCAAGGCCGCTTTTTTGTGTGCTATCTATACGTGTTAAGGTAGGTGATCACATCCATGATCTCCTTGCGCATGACGGCGGTGGGCTTGTAAACGATCGCCTCTTTGCCTTCAAGAATATAGTTCTGGCAGTACTTGCTGATGAGCCCGTGCCCTTCAAGCACCTTTGGGGCGCCCGATGTCGTCCAGGTATAGGCGCCGTGTATGCTGCTGACCGCCTCAAGAAGGGTACCCCGGTCATATACATTCAAATAGCTTCTTGAATGGATGCCCGTGGGGCTCGGCCCGTGCACGTTGGAAAAGTACGGATACCAGGGCATCTCAAAATCGCCGTGGATGACCTCAAGGTAGGGGCTGAGCATATCCGGCGTGATGACGCTTTCGTTGGCAAGTGGGTGGGTATGGGACATCAGTATCATATAGCAATCGGAAGGAAGCGGCTGTAAAAGCAGCTGCTTGGATTCCGCCACTTGCTTGTAGTAATCGAAATTGACGCTGTTGGCACGCACGATGCCGATATCTGCCTGATTGCTGACCACATCGTTGATCACATCAAGGTTCGTGGCTTCCTTGAAGTGCATTTTGACCGCCTGTCCCTTTTCCAGCATGTCGTTGATATAAGTCACGATCTTTTCAAGGATAAGGGAGGAGCGCATCGTGGTGATCTGCAAAGATACGCCATCCGTTTTCTGTTTGACATAGCGCTGCTTCATGACGTTGAACCGCTCAATGATGCCCTGCGCATACTGCAGGAACTCAGCGCCTTCCTTCGTGGTCTCAACACCCCGGCTGTTGCGCCTGAAAATGCTGATGCCAAGCTCTTCTTCCAGTTCTTTGATGGCGTTGCTCAGGTTTGGCTGGGCAACAAACAGGTTTTGCGCAGCTTTTGTGATGGAGCCGCAATGATGAACTTCCACTGCGTAAATCAAATGCTGGATATCCATTGAAAACCCACCACCGTTTCAAAATGATTTTGACGATCCTTTGGAATGGTCTACTTGCACTATAACACATGTAAAATAGAACGGCAACGGACATTTTTCCTATAACCGCCGGGGGGATATAACCCCTATATCTATTTTATATTTGTGGATGTAAAAAGTAAAGGTTATCTTAGATATATACAATGTTCATTTATACAAATTTTCATTTGATAATAGAATGTCATGAAAAACATAACGAAAAAGCAAAAAGAACAAGATGATATGAGGTAGCGGAAAAATGCACAAAACCAATGTGAAATGCCCGGAACTGATCGCCGATTATGTTGTAGCGTGTCGGCGCACTTTGCACACAATGCCGGAACTGGGCGCCGCACTGAGTGAAACCACCGCCTTTGTCATGGGTGAACTCGATGCAATGGGGATTCCCTATACCTGTGTGGAGCGTGGCGGCATCGTGGCGGAGATCGGCAGCGGAGAACATGCATTCCTTTTAAGGGCGGATATGGATGCCCTTCCCATCGTTGAAGAAAGCGGCGAATCCTTTGCATCGCAAAACGGCCGCATGCATGCCTGCGGACACGATCTTCATACCGCCATGCTGCTCGGTGCAGCAAAGATCCTCAAAGCCAAGGAGGACACGCTTCCCGGAAGGGTCAAGCTGGTGTTCCAGTACGGTGAGGAGATCATGGAAGGCATGCGTGTGCTTGTGGAAGAAAACGGTCTTCTTGACCGGGATAAGGGCATCGGCGCTTCGCTGGCGCTGCATGTGATGCCCGGTGGGGAAATGGAAGCAGGAAGCTATTCCTGCGTAGCCGGCCCTGCCAACACCTCCATTGATACCTTCCACATCACCGTGCACGGAAGAGGTGCCCATGGCGCTATGCAGTTCAAGTCTCACGATCCTATCAACGTGGGTGTGCAGATCTACCATTCCCTTTCCAATATGATCGGCCGTGAGCTGGATGTGCGGGAGGGTGCGGTGCTTTCCACCTGCTATTTTATCGGCGGTTCGGAAGCGGTGCATAACATCATTCCCGATTCCACGGTGCTGGGCGGCACGCTTCGCACTTTCAGCAGCAAAGTGGCAGACCTTGTCAAAGCCCGTATCCGTGAGATCTGCGAAAGCGTGGACAAGGCATACCATACGGCGTGTACGGTGGATTTTCCGCTGAGTGCCGATGCCTGCATCAACGATGAAACGGTGGCAGACATTGTAAACAGCTGTGCTGCGCAGCTGGGAATGCGCAACAAACGCAATAAACCGCAGCTTGTATCCGATGATTATTCATATGTTTCCTCCCGCATTCCCAGCTGCTATGTTTGGCTTGGTGCAGGCGGCAGGGATCCCAAGTTTGTGGACGGCGTTCTGCACACGCCCAATGTTTGCTTCAATGAGGACGCAATGCCCTTCGGTGCGGCGCTGTATGCGGATACCGCCGAAAAATGGCTTGCAAAGAAGGCGGCGGAAAACGCCTGACCGACCTGCGATCGATCTGACGGCAAGATAAAAGGAGAAAGCAATGAAAGCATCCATCAACGGAACCGAGATCTTTTTTGACGTAGAAGGCCTGCAGTTCGTGCCGGATGGCCCCATCATGAGGGAAAGGCCGGTCTGCTTCCTGATCCATGGCGGCCCGGGTCTCGACCATGCTACCTATATGCCCGATGTTTCGCCCCTGGCGGACTTCATGCAGCTTGTTTACATCGATAACCGCGGCAGCGGACGCAGCGGCCGTCCCGGCAAGGAGACCTATAACCTCTATCAGGATATCGAGGACGTGGAAGCGCTTCGCAAATACCTCGGCCTTGAAAAGATCGTCATCCTTGGCCACTCTTACGGCGGCATGGTGGCGGCAGGTTACGCTGCAAAATACGGCGAGAACCTTGAAAGCGTGCTGCTTCTTGGCACTTCCCCTGTGGGAAGCTTCTGGGAGGACGCCCGTCAGGAACTCAAAAACCGTGGCACGGAAGAGCAGATCGCCTTTGGCGAATACCTCTTCAACGGCGAATTTGAAAGCGATGCCCAGTATGTGGAGCTGTTCGAGAAGTTCTACAACCTTTACGGCATTACGAGGACTGCTTATACCGAGGCAAACCGCAACGGCAACGACCGCATGATCGTTTCGAGCGAAGTGGTCAACACCTCCGTGAATAACGGTCTGCGTGAGTTCGATTTCATCGAGGATCTGAAAAAGACCAATGTGCCCGCCCTTGTGATCGGCGGCAGGCATGATTGGATCACCCCGGTGAAGTACAGCTGCATGCTGGCGGAAGCCATGCCCAATTCGGAGCTGATCATCTTTGAAAACTCCGGCCACAGCTTTTTTGCGGATGTTCCGCAGGAGACCCTTGCTGCCATCCGCGAATTCGTGGAGAAGCACTGGCACAAATAAGTTTGATTTGATGCGGAGATCCGCATCCAAAATAAGAAGGAGGAACACATATGAAACACCTCAAAAAGTTCATGCTGCTCGTTCTTGCGGCTGCTCTTGTTCTGAGCACCTTTGCCGCCTGCGGCGGTGATGTGCAGGAAAAACCCCAGCCTTCCACCAGCCAGGAACCCAGCACCGGCACCGAAAGCACCGGTACCGAGACTGAGACCACCGGCCTCAGCCGCATCGTTGTGATCGCACAGAACAACGACCTCACCACCCTTGATCCCCATCAGCACAACGACCTCATCTCCGGCAACGTGACCAGGATGCTCTACGATACCCTGATCCGTCTGAACGACAAGAATGAATACGTTCCCTGCCTTGCGCAGAGCTGGGAATACCTCGACAAGAACACCGTTGAGCTGAAGCTCACCCCCGATGTTCAGTTCCATGACGGTCATGTTATGACCTCCGAAGACGTAAAGTACAGCCTTGAACGCCAGAAGGCATCCAGCTTCTGCGGCTACCTGCTTGACATGATCACCGCCATCGAGATCGTTGACGAGCTGACCCTCAAGCTCACCGTTGTGGATGAATCCGCAGCGCTCCTTTCCTCCCTTGCGCATCAGTGCTCCAGCATCCTGCCCAAGGAATACACCGAGAAGCTTGAAGGCGAAGGCAAGGCCTTCTCCGATGCACCCTGCGGCACCGGTCCCTACAAGTTCGATTACTGGAACATCGGCGATGAATGCCAGATCGTCCGTTTCGAGAACTACTTTGACGAAGCTTATGCTGCCAAGAACGAAGGCCTCAAGTTCCGCTACATTGCGGAAGACAACAGCCGCGTGATCGCTCTTGAGACCGGCGAAGTTGACATGATCCTCCGCGTTCCCAGCACCTCCGTTGCCAGCCTTGAAGGCAACAGCGATGTGAAGGTTCTCCGCTTTGAATCCTGCGACCTCAACTACATCTCCCCCAACTGCTCCGGCCCCCTCTTCAGCAATGAAAAGCTCCGTCAGGCCATCGCTCACTGCATCGACCGTGATGCAATGATCCAGGTGCAGTGCAACGGCAACGCCGTTCCCAACTTTGCCCCCATCGGCATCGCTGCGATCGGTTACTCCGAGCCCGCTACCAAGCGTGAGTATGACCTTGAAAAGGCCAAGCAGCTCCTCGTGGAAGCCGGCTATCCCGATGGCTTTGAGTTCACCCTCTCTGTTTGGGGCGACCTCAATGCCAAGAGCGCTCAGGTTCTGCAGGCTGCCTGCCAGCAGATCGGCGTAAAGGTCAACATCGAGATCCTCGACAACAGCTCCATGGTCGACAAGTGCGGCGGTGCGAAGCATGATGCCGGTATGGATAACTGGACTGCCAACTCCGAGCCCGACAACACCTACCGTCCCTGGTTCTCCCGTGAACTCATCGGCGCCGGCGGCTACAACTGGAGCTGCTACCCCGGTGAAGAGATCGAAGCGCTGATGGAGAAGGCTCTCTCCGTCACCGATCCCGCAGAGCGTCAGTCCTACTACACCCAGATCAACGATTTCGTTGCGGAGCACGCCGTTGTATGGCCGCTCTTCTCCGCACAGGGTATGGTCGCTACCCGCTCCAACGTGGATGGCATTCAGCTTTACCCGACCATGATGCACCTCTTCCAGTTCGTGACCGTTGCCGAATAACACCGGCTCATCCGTTTTACGGATCATTATTGAATAACGAATGCGGTATGTATGCCGAAAGGCATACATACCGCAGACGGCTTTTTCGAGATATCCCGAAGCTTTTCTAAATTTTTGTGACAGCAATGAAGGAATAACAATATGCATAGATACATATTAAAAAGGCTGGTTCAGCTGATCCCGGTCATTCTCGGCGTTGTGCTGATCATATTCCTTATCATGGATCTCACTCCCGGAGATCCTGCACGAATGGTACTTGGCAATATGGCGTCGGAAGAAGCGATCGCGGCTTTCCGTGAGGAGCAGGGGCTTAACGATCCGCTGCCCATTCGCTATCTCCGTTACGTATTTGATATGCTCCGCGGCTCCCTTGGCACTTCCTACCGTTCCAGCCGCCCTGTGATCGATGAGCTTCTTGCACGTTTCCCCGCAACGATGCAGCTTGCTTCCGCAAGCATCATCTTTGCGCTTGTGATCTCCGTTCCGATCGGTATCGTCTCCGCCCTCAAACAGAACTCCCTGTTTGATACCGTGGGCATGGTGGCGGCGCTGCTCGGTATCGCCATGCCTGCATTCTGGCTTGGTCTGATCTTGATCATTTCCTTCTCCCTGAAGCTCGACTGGCTTCCTTCGAGCGGCAGCGGATCTTTCAAGCATCTGATCCTTCCTGCGGTGGCAAACGGCGTTTCCTGCGCAGCGAACATCGCCCGTATTACCCGCTCTTCCATGCTGGAGATCATCCGCCAGGACTATATCCGCACCGCAAAGTCCAAGGGCATCGGCAAAATGAAGGTGGTGCTCAAGCATGCGATGGGCAACTGCTGGATCCCCGTTATTACCGTTGCGGGTCTGCAGTTCGGCACTATGCTTGGCGGCACGGTCATCATTGAAAACGTGTTTGCCTGGAACGGCGTGGGCGACTTCCTGCTCAAGAGCATCAGCGCAAAGGATACGCCTTGCGTGCTTGGCGGCATCGTGATGTTCACGGTGGTGTTCAGCGTTGTGAACCTGCTTGTTGACATCGTATATGCGTTCATTGATCCGCGCATCAAGGCCCAATATCAGTAAAGGCGGAACAGAATGATGAAAAAAGAATCCAAAAAGAACGACTTCCAGCTCAGCCCGGAAGAAATGGAGATCCTCAAGAAGTACAAAAAGCGTAGCTTTCTTGCGGAGACTTGGCGCGGACTGCGCAAAAACAAGGGCGCTGTTATCGGCCTGATCATCATTGCGCTGATCGCTTTCGTGGCGATCTTTGCGGACTTGCTTTATGACTATGAAGAAGTTGTCATCATGCCCGATTACAGCGCAACGCTGATGTCCCCCAGCCTTGAACATCCTCTCGGCACCGACGAATTCGGCCGTGATGTGCTGGCACGCATCGTGCACGGCGCCCGTCTTTCCATGGAGATCGCACTGCTTTCCACTGCATTCTCCCTGTCGGTAGGCGGCATTATCGGCGCTTATTCCGGTTACCTCGGCGGCAAGTTTGATGCGATCGTCATGCGCATCATGGATATTTTCCTTGCCATCCCCAACATGCTGCTGGCGCTTGCCATTGTGGCGGCACTCGGCCCGAACCTGTTCAACCTGATCCTTGCCATCGCCATTTCCGACGTGCCCCGTTTCGCACGCATCCTTCGCTCCACGGTGCTTTCCATCAAGGACAGCGAATACATCGAGGCTTCCAAGGCAGCGGGCGCCAGGACCACCACCATCGTGTTCCGTGAGATCATCCCCAACTGCATTGCGCCCATCATCGTGCAGGCTTCCATCGTGATGGCGGCGGCTATCATCATTGCCGCTTCCCTCAGCTTCATCGGCCTTGGCGTGCAGCCCCCGGCTCCCGAATGGGGCGCCATGCTCTCAAGCGGCCGCAGCTACATGCGCGAGTATAATTACCTTGTCCTGTTCCCGGGACTTGCCATCGTGATCACCGTTCTTGCGTTCAACCTGCTCGGCGACGGTCTTCGTGATGCGCTTGACCCGCGCCTGAAGCGATAGGAGGAAATGAACTATGGCACATGAAATTCCCGAACTGAAAGTAGAAAATCTTGTTGTGGAATATGTGACGGAAGATGCGGTGGTGCATGCGGTCAACGATGTCAGCTTTGAAGTACCCAAGGGTAGCACCATGGGCCTTGTAGGCGAGACCGGTGCCGGCAAGACCACCACGGCGCTTTCCATCATGAAGCTGCTGCCCGATCCGCCGGCCAAGCTTGTTTCCGGCAAGATCGAATTTGCGGGCGAGGATATCGTTCCCTACAGCGAAAAGCAGATGGATGCCCTCCGGGGCAGCACCGTTTCCATGGTGTTCCAGGATCCCATGACGAGCCTGAACCCGGTTCTGACCGTCGGCGACCAGATCGCAGAGGTCATCCGCAGGCATCAGCGTGTTTCCAAGCTGGAGGCACGCACCAAGGCGAAGGAAATGCTGGAACTTGTCGGTATTTCCGGCGACCGTGCAGGCGAGTATCCGCACCAGTTCTCCGGCGGCATGAAGCAGCGAGTGATCATCGCCATCGCCCTTGCCTGCAACCCGAAGATCCTCATTGCGGACGAACCCACTACCGCCCTTGACGTGACCATTCAGGCACAGGTGCTTTCCATGATGCGTGATATCAAGCAGAAGTTTGATACCGCCATGATCCTCATCACCCATGACCTCGGCGTGGTGGCGGATATCTGTGATACGGTGGCCATCATGTATGCCGGCCGCATCATCGAATACGGCAAGATCGAAGAGATCTTTGACGATTTCAAGCATCCTTACACGGAAGGCCTGTTCGGTTCTCTGCCGAACCTGCAGAAGCGCCATGAAAAGCTCAAACCCATCAAGGGTCTGATGCCCGATCCTTCCGATCTGCCCACCGGCTGCTATTTCCATCCCCGCTGCAAGTACGCAACGGCGGAATGCGCCAAGCGCCAGCCCAAGAAAACATACCTGAGCGATACCCATTATGTGGAGTGCCTTGCCTATGAAGAAGGCACCGGCGTCAAGATCGAGGGAGGTGACATCAAGTGAGCCAGCCTTTGCTTGAAGTAAAAAACCTTGTCAAATATTTCAAAACCAAGAGCGGCATGCTCCATGCGGTGGATGATATCTCTTTCTCCATCGATGAGGGCAAAACGCTCGGCATCGTCGGCGAATCCGGCTGCGGTAAGTCCACCACCGGCCGCTGCATCCTGCGGCTGCACGAGCCCACCTCCGGTCAGGTGCTTTTCAACGGGCAGGATATCACCAAGCTGAACCAGAACGAGCTTCGTGAAGTGCGTAAGGATATGCAGATCGTCTTCCAGGATCCTTATGCATCATTGAACCCGAGAAAGACCGTCAGCGAGCTGATCGGTGAGCCCATGCGTCTGCACGGCATGTTCTCCTCACGCCTTGAGCGTGATGCGAAGGTGCTCCGCCTGATGGACATCGTGGGTCTTGCGCCCCGTTTCGTCAACAGCTATCCCCATGAGCTGGACGGCGGCCGCCGCCAGCGTATCGGCATTGCCCGTGCGTTGGCGCTGAACCCGAAGTTCATCGTCTGCGATGAGCCGGTATCCGCCCTTGACGTTTCCATTCAGGCGCAGATCCTTAACCTGCTCAAGGAGCTGCAGAACGAGTTCGGCATCACCTATATCTTCATCACCCACGATCTCAGCGTCGTCAACTACTTCTCCGATGACATCCTCGTGATGTACCTTGGCAAGATGATGGAGCTTGCACCGTCGGAAACGCTCTTTGCGAACCCGATGCATCCTTACACCAAGGCTCTGCTCAGCGCCATTCCGATCCCGAGCCTGCACAACAGGCCGGAACGTATCCTGCTCCGGGGCGAGATCACCTCGCCCATCAATCCGCCGGCAGGCTGCCGCTTTGCACCCCGCTGCGATTACTGCAAGGATATCTGCACCAAGGTCACACCGGATTTCCACAAGGTGGATACCGACCATTACGTGGCATGCCACCTTTACAGCTGAAACACAAATCAAAACGGGCACACTTCATATGAAGTGTGCCCGTTTTTGACGTTGAAGCTATCCGGCCATATCGCCCATGCCGTACCGAAGCTTGACACGGTCGAGCTTTTCAAGGAAGGGCTTGCCGAGGAAGAACAGCACAAGGAATGTGGGAACAGCCTGTGTGCAGTTGACGGGGAAGCCTGCAAGATAAATGGCAAGCGCCGTTTCCGGTGTCAGACGGGAAAGCATCATGAAGACGGAGCTCGTGTCAAGGAGCGGCCCGATGAACAGGATGACTGCCGCCGCACCGAAAAGCCCAAGCAGGAGGCGCTTACGGGGAAGAAGCCCACGCCTGAACAGAAAGCCCATCAGGCAGCCCCCCGCACCGTAAGCCATCATCTGCCACGGCGTGTGAGGCCCTTGCCCGAAGAAAAAGTTACTGACAAGGGCAGTGAGGGCGCCCACGAGGAAACCGCTTTCCGCACCGAGGGCGATGCCTGCCAGCATGATCATTGCATAGGTGGCTTTGAAGTTGGGGATGGGGATCACCACACGGCTTGCGATGGCAAGGGCAGAGAGCACCGCAAGCAGAACGAGCTCACGGGCTTCGGGCTTCCTTCCTTCAAAGGAAAGAAAGAAGGGGATCATGATCTCCAATATCACAAGCAGGCTTGTGATGTAGTAGGAACGCCCCGGAAGCTTCCTGCCGAAAATGACCGTCAACGGGATCAGCAGCAGGGAGACAGCCGTCAGGATCTTTGTCTTTTTCATTTCGTACTCCTGTGGGGAAAGATCATGTTTCCCCGTTTTTGTGGAAGGCGATCAGCCCAAAAAGATGCAGTTTGGTGGGATCCCATGCAAAGGGCAGGCCGCAGCGCTCTGCAAGGGCTGCAACATCGATACAGTAGGCGCTCATGCAGCTGATGCGCTGCTCCGGATGGGCGCAGGGGAGCCCTTTCGTTTTCAGACAGGGATCGCAAAGGGGACAGCCGTTATAGCCGGTGCAAAAGCCTTCATAGCCGTGCTCACGCATCGTTTTCATGAAACGCAGAACGGCGGCATTATGCTCTTTCTTCGCCTGCAGAACGGCAGCCTTGTTTTCGTAGCCGTCAATGGGGTGGATGGTTTCGATCACAAGGGCGTGGGGCTGCGCAAGAAGGGTCGCATGGAGCGTCTCCACGCTGCCGCAATCCGGCGGGCAGGAATAGTTGGCACCGTACCTGCCGCAGATGTTCTGCTCACAGAATTGGCGGAATTTGCCGTCAACGGGCACTTCCTCCGTGGGAAGGAGCGATACGAGGAAGCCTTCTTCTTTTGCAAGTGCCGTCAGTTCCTGTTCCATGGTGTGTTTCCTTTCTTCCTTCAGGCCGGCTTGGCGCAATGCCTTTGGCCACGGGCCGAGAAATGCTTTGATACGGGCACGGGTGGTTTCGTCAAAATCCCCTTTGCAGGGGGTGCGGCCAAGCTCCTGCGCCTTTTGAACCAGCAGGCGAACAGCCCACAGGCGTTTTTCTTCTTCGGTAGCAAAGTGCATGCGTTACCCTTCCTGCGAAGCGGTGTTCCTTTGGTAAAGGGCGACTACATCCTCCGCCGTTACCGCCATGGAGAATACGTGGCGGCTCATGCGGTTGGCGGCGGTGGTGTAAAAGCTGTTGCCGCCGAAAAATCGACGGGGCGTATCCGTGGTCATGATCTGCCCGTCAAAGAACATGGAGACAAGATCCGCATATTTGGCGCAGAATTCCACATCGTGGGATACCATGATCACGGTGATGCCTTCCGCTGTCAGCTTTTTGAGGGTCTCCGCCAGCTTTTCCTTGAAAAAGCCGTCAATGCCCTTTGTGGGCTCATCAAGAAGCAGCAGCTTCGGTTCCGTCAAAAGCACCTTTGCAAGGGCTGCACGCTGCTGCTCGCCGCCGGAAAGATCATAGGGGTGGCTGTCCATGACGGAAAGGATGTCGCAGCTTTGTGCGGCGGCGGCGATCTTCTCTTCATCGGTACACATTTCAAGCAGCTCTTCCCGAACGGTTTTTGCCGCAAACAGGCTCTTTGGATCCTGCGGCAGCATGGCGAGGGTACCTTTAAACAGCTTTGCGCCTTTGTTGGGCTTGCCGAAGAGGGAGACCTTTCCCCTGTAGGGCTTTGCAATGCCGGCAATGGCTTTAAGGAGCGTAGATTTTCCTGCGCCGTTGCCGCCTACGATGGCGTAAATGCAGCCTGTGGGGATCTCCGCATGCACGCCCCGGAGGATATCGGCGCTGTCCTTTTCATAGCGGAACCAGACTTCCCTGAGGGAAAGGGCAGGGGGCTCGCTTGCTGCCGGTGCAGGCGTATCGGGCAGGGAGGGGATAGAAGCGCCCTGCGGAAAGCTGCGGCTGAGCCATGTGCGCCCATCCCTGACGGTGAGGGGGCTTGTCCCTTCGCAATGAGCGCCGTAAAATACACGCACCGGCGCAGGCATGGCGGCAAACATGTCGCTTTTCTGCGCCCAAAGCTTTGCGCCGATATTTCCCGGGGTATCATCCGCAATAATGCGGCCCTGTTCCATCACGATGGCCCTGTCCGCATAGGGGAAGATATCCTCAAGGCGGTGTTCCGATAGGATCACGGTGGTGCCAAGTTCGATGTTGATCTTTCTGACGGTGTTGAGGAAATCGGAAGCGGCAATGGGATCAAGCTGGCTTGTAGGCTCATCAAGGATGAGCACCTCGGGCTGCATGGCCATGATGGAAGCAAGGTTGAGAAGCTGTTTCTGACCGCCGCTCAGGGTCTCCACATCCCGGTGGAACCAATCCTGTATGCCGAAATAGCAGGCCATTTCCGCCACACGGGCACGCATGGCGTTGGGTGCAACGCCAAGGCTTTCAAGGCCAAAGGCAAGCTCGTGCCAAACCTTGTCCGTCACGATCTGATCATCGGGGTTTTGCATCACAAAGCCGATCTTTGCGGCCTGCTCAAAGGGAGGCACTTCCTCAAGGGGCATGCCGTTGAAAAGCACGGTGCCGCTTTTTTTGCCGCCGGGGGCAAGCACGCTTTTCAGGTGGCGAAGCAGTGTGGTCTTTCCGCTGCCGCTCCTGCCGCAAAGAACGATGTATTCGCCTTTTTCCACCGTCAGATCCACATGGGAAAGGCAGGCCTTTCCCCGTGCGGTGGCGTGGGAAAAGCTCAGATCCCGGATCTCAAAATGTGCCATGTGAGGGCCTCCTTCAGGTGCAGAAATGTGGGAAGAAGCAAAAGCAGCAGATAGCAGCCAAGACCGAAGGGCGAAAGGGGCGCCACGTCCCAAAGGGGCGTGAAGGCGGCGGCGGTATCGCCCCGCAGCATGGAGAATACGACCCCTGCGCCAAGGAACAGCGTCATGAACATCAGGATGCCGTCACGCAGGGTGAAGCGGTACTGCAGGAAGCTCGTACGCTTTTTTGTGCCGTAGCCCCTGCTTCGCATGGAGTCTGCGGTCACAATGCTGCCTTCAAGGGCCCAATCGGTGAGGCTGCCGAGAAGCAGCATGCCGTTTTTTGCTTTTTCCGTATATTTGGCGTCGCCGGCAACGCTTTTGCCGATGGCCATCCGTGCGCCGGTGATCTGCCTGCCCTTTCGCATGAAGTTCGGGATCATGCGCAGCACCATCACAAGAAGCAGGGAGAGGGCAGGGATCAGGTTCGCAAACAGGCTTGTGAATTTATCGCTTGTCATCACGGCGCCGTAGCAGCCGCACCAAAGTATCATCAGCAGGAATATGCCGGAAAGAACGGTGCCGTAAATCAGGGATTCAAGGGTGTAGGGAATGCTGAAAACCGTGAAAAGGACAGTCCGTCCCGTGCGGTTCATAAGCGGATTCAACACCGCCACCGCAATGAGAAGCGGCAGGGAGAAGAGGAGCAGCTTCAGCCCTTTCGTTCCCGTCAGAAGGAGATAGTATGCAAGGGCTGCACACACACCTGCAGCCACGAATGCCGGGTGCTGAATGAGCACGCCAAGGAGCATGACAAGAATAAAAAACAGAAAGCTCACCGCCGGGTGACAGCGGGAAAACGCATCTTGCTTCAAGAATATGACCTCCGGAAAAAAGAAAAAGCTCCCGAAAAACGGGAGCGGATACACGGTGCAAAAGCCGCACAGGACAGCCCCCAAGAGTCCTGCGAAACTGGATCAAAGACCTGTATTCCGACTCCGGACGCCCACTTTGGTGTCTCTTCTCGGCAAACTTGCCAATGAGAACACCGGGCGATCATGTCCGTCTACGGCGGCTTGGTACCGTTGGGATTTCCCCATTCCGAAACCTTTGATCGGTTGCAATGCATGTCATCACATGCAAACACATACTAACACAATTCTTGCATGTTCGCAATCGGAAAATTTGCGGTTGACATTTTTTCGGGGCGGTGTTATCCTTACGGCACAACAGAATCATCGTTTGAGTAACGGTGGGTGCGCAAAGCCCCACAGTGAAAGAGAATCGTGTCAGAATCACGAACGGTACCGCCACTGTAATTGCGGAGGCTTCACACCTGGTGAAAACCGGCCATTGGGGAAACCTGAGAAGGCTGTGTGAAGGCTGATGATGCATAAGTCAGGAGAACTGCTCAAACGGTTTTATTCTTCTTTGCCTGCAAGTACGGGCGAAGATGAAACCGACGCGGGAAAACGGCTGCGGCGATTCCAAACAGGAATTGCCGCTTTTTTGTTGCCTGCGAAACGATCTTAACAGCTTGCTGTGAAAGATAGCACGGTCTGCCAAACAGGTGAAAAGCCTGTACGTGACCGCCGCCGTGAAGCGAAGAACGCAAGTCGGCAGGGGCGGACCGTGACCCCCAAAAGCGCCGCGGGCTCCGGCACGGGGAATACAAAACAAAAGGAGAAAGAAACATGAAAAAGATCCTTGCCCTCATCCTTGCGCTTGTGATGGCGCTGTCCCTTGCTGCCTGTGCCGGTCAGACCGAAGGCGGCGAAGCCGCAGCCGTGGCAAAAGACGGCGATACCCTTGGCGAAGGTGCGACCGCATTTGCCCTTGAGATCACCGGCAAAGACGGCGAAACCATTGCTGTGACTGTCAATACCGATGCGACCACCGTCGGCGAAGCGCTGCTTGCCGTTGAACTCATCGCCGGCGAAGAAAGCGAATACGGCCTTTATGTGACCACCGTTAACGGCGAGACCCTCAGCTGGGAAGAGGATGCGCTTTACTGGGCATTCTACATTGACGGCGAATATGCGATGACCGGCGTTGACATGACCGACGTTACTGCAGGCGCCTCCTACGCCCTCAAGGCAGAAGGCTAAAACCGAAACAAAACTCTGCAATGCATGATCCCCATACCGAGGCCGTCCGACAGCTTTGCCGGGCGGCTTCGGCTGTTCTTTTAGAAAAAGAAACAGATGACGGGGCGGCGGAAAGCCTGTACAATGATAGAAGAAATATCTTTGACGGGGAGGAACGGCAGCATGCGCAGGATCGGCATGAACATGCATGTGATAAACGGGCTCAACGATAACGCCCTTCTCAGGGAAATGGCAGCCCTTGGCTTCACGGCCACATTCATGAAAACGCTGCCGCTGAAAGAGCAGGAAGCGGCTGCGGCGCTTTGTGCAAAGCACGGGATCCTGTGCGAAACGCTGCATGCCCCCTTTTCCCACATCAACGATATCTGGTTTCCCGGGGAAGGCGGCGATGCCATGCTGGAAGAGCTGAAGGAATGCGTTGACCGATGCCCCATCGTCGGGGCGGATATCGCCGTGGTGCACCTTTCCTCCGGCGTGGATGCACCGCCCGTAACGGATGCAGGCAGGCTGCGCTTTGCCCGCCTTGTGGAATATGCGGCAAAAAAAGGCGTCAGGATCGCCTTTGAGAACCAAAGAAAGCTTGCGAACCTCGCCTGGGCAATGGAGACCTTTGACGCTGCTGCCGCCGGCTTCTGCTGGGATTGCGGCCACGAACAAAGCCTTGCGGGCGGCATGCGCTACATGCCCCTTTTCGGCAAGCGCATCCTGACCACCCACATCCACGACAACCACGGCATAACGGGGGAGGATGAGCACCTTATTCCCTTTGACGGCACTCTCGATTACAATTATGTGGCGAAGATGCTGCGGGAAGTACACTACCAAGGCACGCTGATGCTGGAGCTTTACCACCGTGACCGCTACAGCGGCATTTCACCGGAAGCATACCTTGCCCGGGCAGCAGCGGCTGCAAAGCGGCTGCGGGCTATGGTGGATGGGGAGGAATAATATGCCGCTTGCAACTGTTCCGCAGCCGGAGATCATTCCGATCCGGGAAGATCTTCGTTTAAGAAAATACGATGGCAATTATGCCCTGCTGCTTCCGGGATATCAGGATCCCTATGTGTACCGAAATTCGGAAGGGATCTTCGATGATGCCAAAAAACCGGATCTTGCCTATGTGAAGGGCATGTGTGATTACCTTGATGCGCATGGCGAACTGTATTATATCGAAACCCTTGAAAACGGAGCGTTTCTGCCCATCGGCGATGTGACGGTGAAGGCGGAAAATCCGCCCATCGCCATTTGGTTTGAACGGTTTCGGGGCAGGGGGATCGGCACAGCTGTCATGAAGGCTGTGATCGACCGGCTTCGCATGCTGGGCTTTTCCAAAATAACGGGTTCCACGGTCTATCGATGGAATGATGTTTCGCTCAGGATGCATCTTTCGCTGGGGTTTTCCGTCATTTCGTCAAACAAGGAAGAACATACGCTGGAACTTGAATTGTAACACAGCCAAAAAACGCCCGTTTCGGGCGTTTTTCCCTCTGCGTCCCTGTTTACAAAAACAGGAAAGACGGGTATAATATTACCAAGTATGGGAACGTTCCCATCAAGGAATATGCGGCTGCCCTGCACTCCACAAAATGCATGGCGGTACGAAAGAAAAGGAGGAACTTTTTCCGCAGGGCTTGCGGTGCGGCAGTGTGGAGACCTGCCGTAATGCACGGCACAGCATGCCTGTGCGTGTGAGGCGACATGAGCGGAGGCTCTGCCGTCAAAGCCGGGAACATGGCAAAGGTCACATTAAAGGATGTCAAGAAGGTCTATGACAAGAGCGTCGTAGCGGTCCAGGAATTCAACCTTGAGATCGCAGACAAGGAATTCATCGTGCTGGTCGGCCCCTCGGGCTGCGGCAAATCCACCACGCTGCGCATGGTCGCAGGTCTTGAAGAGATCTCCTCCGGCGAGCTCTACATCGGCGACAAGCTCGTGAACGATGTGCCGCCCAAAGATCGCGACATCGCAATGGTATTCCAGAACTACGCCCTCTATCCGCACATGACCGTTTACGAGAACATGGCATTCGCCCTGAAGCTCCGCAAGGAGAAGAAGGAAGTCATCGATCAGAAGGTGCGTGAAGCTGCCGAGATCCTCGACATTACCCAGTATCTTGACCGTAAACCCAAGGCTCTTTCCGGCGGTCAGCGCCAGCGTGTGGCCATCGGCCGTGCCATCGTCCGCGATCCGCAGGTATTCCTGATGGACGAACCCCTTTCCAACCTGGATGCCAAGCTGCGCAACCAGATGCGTGCGGAGATCATCAAGCTCCGTCAGCGCATCAACACCACCTTCATCTACGTTACTCACGATCAGACCGAAGCCATGACCCTTGGCGACCGCATCGTGATCATGAAGGATGGCTTCATTCAGCAGATCGGCACTCCTCATGAGGTATTCAACCACCCTGCCAACCTCTTCGTTGCAGGCTTCATCGGCTCTCCGCAGATGAACTTCTTCGATGCCCGTCTTGAAAAGGACGAAAAGGGCTACAGCGTGGTGCTCGACAGCGCAAAGGTCTATCTCCCCGAAGAGAAGCAGGAAGCCCTGAAAGCTGCCGGCGCTGCGGCGCAGGATATCACCCTCGGCATCCGCCCCGAGCATATCATGCTTTCCAAGGGCGGCGAGGAAGCACACATCACCGCTACGGTGGATGTTTCCGAAATGATGGGCAGCTCCATCCACATGCATGCCAACATGGGCGGCAAGGATGTTGTCATCATCATCCCCACCCTTGACCTCGGCGCCCGTGAAGAGGAATTCACCTTCGGCGCAAAGGTGGAATTTACCTTCGGCGGCAACGTGGTGCATATGTTCAACAAGGAAACCGGCATGAACCTCATCTAAAACAGCATGCAAAAACGGCGTGAGAGATCACGCCGTTTTTTGTATGCTGTTTTATTCTGTTTTTTTGCGGTACATGCGGATCATGTTTCCGTCATCCTCTTCCACCATGCCGAAAAAGTCGAAGCCATAGCGCTCATACAGGGAGGTGTGACCGGTGATCAGGTAGGCATCCTTCACGCCGCACTTTGCAAGGTCGCTGCAGGCACGGTCAAGAAGCGCCCGTGCAAGCCCCTTTTTGCGGTAAGGCTCCTCCACATACAGCGCACAGAGGTTTGGCGTCAGGTCAGGGCGCTTATGGAAATCGTTTTCGATGATGCCGATGCCGGCGATCAGCTTTCCCTCGCCGTCTTCGATCATGTACCAGTTCGGCACGCCTTTTTCCGCACAAAGCGCTGCTTCCATGCTTTCCGTATAGGCGCTGACGGGCACCTTCCACTTTTCGTGGAACCAGTTCGCCGCCTCACCGATGCGCTCGGGGCATTCCCGAATGCTTTTGATTTTCATGCAAAACTCCTTTTCAGCCGATATCCCAGGCAAGATCACCGCCGAGCCCGCCGGTGCTCGTATCATCATCCGCCCAAATATCATCCGGTTCGTCATCGAGAACGCTGCTTTCGCCCATGATGCTGCCGATGCCTGCCGAACTGCCGCTCCAATTGCTGTAATAATCGTAGCTGTCATATTCGCCGGAGGGAATGGACCCGCTGCCGCCGAGGGAAGCCCAAATGCTGTCCGCAAGGCTTCTGACAACGGGGGCATAGGCATCAAGCAGTGCCTTGTTTTCCCGGCGGATGGCGGTGGAAAGCTCACTCATGGCAGTTTTCAGGCTGCTTTTTGATTCCGAGGGGATGGAGCTGCCGTAGTTGTTCAAAAGATACTTTCCGTCCGCATAGGCACGGTTTGCGCTCTCAAGCTCCGCTGCGATGGCGATGCGGTTCTGTTCCGCGAGCATGGCAAGCGTTTCGCCGTCCGCATTGGGATCCACCACGATCTCGGCGTTGAACACATTCTTGATGAGCTTCTGCAGCTTTTCCGCATCAAGCGCCCAGATATCCCTTTCATAAAGGCTCATGTAAGCGCCGGGCACCATGTGGCGGTCAAGGTCTGCAAAGTCCATGCGCACCGCCACAAGGGCAAGGGCACAGATCTGCTCAAAGCTCAGGTTTGTATCGATATTGCTTTCCACGGCCTTGTAGATCTTCGGAAGGTTGGCGATCTGGCCGCTTTGCTTCAGCTGGTCAAATATGGCAAGAAGCATCCGCTGCTGCCTGTCCGCACGGGCCACATCGCTGCTGCCCTTTCTTTGACGGCAGTAGTCGAGCACCGCCTGCCCGTCAAGGTGCTGAAGACCGGGGTGGAGCAAACGTCCGTTCATGCTGACCTCGATATCCACCTCATATTCCACGCCGCCCATGGCGTTGACCACATCCTTCACGGCGTTCATATCCACGCTGACATAATAATTGATGGGAATGCCGCCAAGAAGGGCGCTCACCGTGTTCATGGCGCTTTGGTAGCCGCCTTTTTTAAGACCGCCGCCCAGGGAGAATGCGCTGTTGATCTTGTTGTAGGGGTCAAGCTCGTCGATGAGCATGCCTTTTTTATTATAGAGCTTAACGTAAGTATCCCGGGGAATGGAGATCATATCCACGGTGTTCTTTTTGAAATTCACCGTGACAAGTATCATCGTATCCGTGCGGAAGGAGCCTGAAGCCAGGCGCTCTTCGCTCCTGTCGATGCCGAACACCATGATGTTCACCCGGTTTTTCATGAAGCTGAGGTCGCTCAGTGCCTCGATCTCCGCTTCGCTCATGGGGGTGGGGGTAGGCTCCGGCGTGGGCAGCGGCGTGGGTGTGGGCACACCGGCTGCATTGGGCGTCAGGGCAGGCGTCGGTGCCGGCGGTTCGGTCATTTCCGGCGTGATCTCCGCCTGCGGCGGGTCATCAAAGAGCGTTTCCGGCGCATTGCTGATGCGCCCGTAGAAGATCACCGCCACCGCAATGAGCAGCAGCAACGCCGCACACAGCAGGATGAGCAGCACCCTGCCTGCTTTTTTATTGTTTGACATGATATCACCTTCTTTTTGTATGCAAGCATTATACCGCTTTTTTTCCGAAAACAAAAGGCTGCCGTGTTAACAGACTATGAACAAAACATTGCTTTCCTGCAGAACAGGGCATTCCCAATAAACAGAAACATGAAAAAACAAAATGGTAGACATTAGAATTTCTTGCAATAAGATGGCATATGGGATATAATAGGGGAACTTGGCAAAAACATACCGTGCGGCATACAAGCCGCCTTTGCACAAGGAGGTATTTATGGCAAACACCATCATTCCCGAGGGCTATCGCCCCACGATGACACTTTATGAAACGCAGGACGCCATCAGCTTCATCAAGCGTTCTTTTCAGGACGGCCTTTCCCGTGCGCTGCGCCTGAAGCGTGTGACCGCTCCTCTTTTTGTGGAGCCCCAGAGCGGCCTTAACGATGACCTGAACGGCTTTGAACGTGCAGTTACCTTCGATATCCCCTGTGCGGAGACAGATGCGCAGGTGGTGCACTCCCTTGCGAAATGGAAGCGCATGGCGCTTTACCGCTACGATTTTTATGCCGGTAAAGGCCTTTACACCGATATGAATGCCATCCGCAGGGATGAGACCCTTGACAATCTCCACTCCGTGTATGTGGACCAGTGGGATTGGGAAAAGGTGCTCACCAGGGATACCCGCAACATCGATACCCTTCGCAGCACCGTGCGCTCCATCGTGGGCTGCGTGTGCGATACCCTTGATGCGCTCAAGGCACGCTATCCGCACATTACCACGGAGCTGACGAGGGATGTGAAGTTCATCACTTCGCAGGAGCTTCTTGACCTTTACCCCGACCTGACGCCCAAAGAGCGTGAGCATGCTATCGTTCGGGAATACAAGACCGTGTTCCTCATGCAGATCGGCGGCAAGCTTTCCAACGGCGAGCCCCACGACGGCCGTGCGCCGGACTATGATGACTGGACGCTCAACGGCGATATCCTGTTCTATTTCCCGCTGCTGGACTGCGCCATGGAGATCTCCTCCATGGGTATCCGTGTGGATGCGGAAGCCCTTGACCGCCAGCTCAACGAGCGCGGCTGCAACGAGCGCCGCAGCCTGCCCTTCCACAGCATGCTTCTTCGCAACGAACTGCCCCTTACCATCGGCGGCGGTATCGGCCAGAGCCGCCTTTGCATGCTGCTGATGAACAAGGCGCACATCGGCGAGGTGCAGTCCTCCATCTGGGATAAGGAGACCGTCGAAAGCTGCAAAAAGGCAGGCATCACCCTGCTGTAAACGGAAGAAACACAAAAAGAGCCCGTTCGGGGTATTCCAATAAGAAAACATCGCCGCAAAACGAATCCATTCCGGTCAACTGCATCGTCATCGTCGGTCGGAATATCGACGGATATGCCTTCCTCCTCTTTCTTGCATTTACCCGAAAGCGATCCATTTTGCGGTCGAAGAGTCTAAAAAGGCAAGACCGGTTCTATCGGCAGGCGTGTGGGCGAAGGAATAGTGGTACTATTTCAAGACCGCACAACACACGGATAGGGCCGGTATTGCCTTTCTTAGACCGATGTTTTCTTAACGGGATGCCCCTTGCAGCCCGGCTTTTTTCATTTGTTCGCAATTCATGTCGGGCGCCGATACAGCAGCTTGCCTTATTACCGTTTAGAAAAATGGGAACTGCCCTTTTTGTTTTTTCCGGCACGAAGGAACCATGTGATCAAAAAGGCGGCGCTCACAAGCAAACACGACAGCAGCACAATCAATTGAATATTTCCGTTCATGCATTGTTCCCAGTTGCGCAGATCCACCCGATAGGAATTGCCGGAATAAGGCCCGAACAAGGCTGTTGCCGCATGGTTTGCGCAATAAAGTGTGATCCCGATAAGAGCGGTGCAGATCCCGGCCTTGAGCAATGGAGAAAACCGCAGGGCGCAGATCACCGCACACACAATAACCGGCACAAAGCCGTATGCGGTCATCAGAATTGCACTGCCAAGCATAAACGGCTGCCGGATCCGGATATGCATCAGCAGCAAAACGGTCAGCACAAATGTAACCGCAAAAGAAATGATGAACTTATAGCGAGAATAGCTTGTTTTTGATAACAGAAGCGGTACAAACAACAGCACATACCCCATCAGGATGCCAATGCAGGCTGTGAGCCACCACGATAAACCCTTGGTATAAACCGCACAGGTGAACAGAAGCAGGCAAACAGACAGATACGTTGAAAGGGAAAAAGCAAGCAGCTTCTTCGACGGAAAGAAACAAGTAACCGTAGGTACAAACGTATAGGCGCAGATCAGGGCTGCCAATACGATAAAGAACCAGGAAAGTGTACGGTTTACGGCAAGATCGCAAATAAAACAGACGACAAGCGCAACGGCATAGGAGATCGTCGGAACCCAAAACCATGTACTGCGGATCGCACGGAACAGCTTGGCCTCATGCTTCATTTTCCTTGCATCCGTATCTGTCGATGCTGTGATCAGTTCATGTTCGCTTATGTCAAGCACGCGGCAAATGTCGGCGATCAGCGTGATGTCGGGGTAGGATACTCCACGCTCCCATTTGCTTACCGCACCCTCGGTAACAAGAAGCATTTCTGCCAGGTCTTTTTGTGAATAGCTTTTCTCTGTTCGTTTGGCTTTGATGAACGAACCGAATGTTTTTTTATCAGTCATATCGGGTCACCTCTTCCCTTCATTCTATGGGAATCAGAGAAAACCGTCAATGGACTGCCAAGCCACCCCCCCGCTTTGATACGATCACGGCGCAAGGGGCAGCGGCGTCTTTGCGGCTTCGGGCGCTGCATTTCCGATTTCTGCCGTTTTTGCGATGGCTTGTGCAAGGTACTCCACCGCATTAAGCGCCTGCGTGAGGGTATTGGCGTTGTGCCCCACCTCCACCAGCAGGCATTGGTTCGATACATGCTGGTTATAGCGGCCCGTTTTCACCCGAATGTTGCGCATAAGTTCCGCATCGATCTGCAGAAGATACTCCGTCAGCTTTTTGGCGAGGGCATAGTTGGCGGCAAAATCCGGTTTTTCGCCGAAGCCCGTGCCCGTTGCCCCTTCTCCGGTGCCCACAACGAACATCATCCGTGCCACCTCTTTTCCGTCAAGGATGAGATAATCCTTTTTCTCCTTAGGGTCGTTGCCGTAGGCATCCCGATGGAGGTCGATAAACATGGTAACGGAAGGATATTCTTCCTTATATTGTTCCATGGTCTTCACGCTGCGTGAATAAGCGGTGGACAGCTTTGGCGGCTCATGGTTCGTGGTGTCGTGTATGACGCTGATGCCGTACTTGTTCCGAAGAAGGTCCGCCAGCTTTTCCCCCACGGCGATCACGCTGCGGCTTTCATCCGCCGTGCGCCATGGGCTCGTTTCCGCATATTCCTCTCCCTCCGCAGGAAAATACGCCTCCGTAGCGTGGGTATGGTAGATGAGGATGCGTGGTTCTTCACCGGAAAGGTCGATGGGCGCCCTTTCCGCCGTTTCCGTTTGCAGCAGCTCGATGCGCACGCTGTTGCTGACGCCGCTGTCCACATCCGTTTGCGGCACAAGGATCGGCGAAGGCAGTTCAGAGTACTCCGAAGTATTATCTTCTGCACGGATCTCCCTGCCGCCCGGGTATGCCAAGGGGAACCCCAGCGAAAACAGCTCCGCCGCAGCGCTGCCGCCCTTTGCAATGCGCACTGCGGATGCGGCAAACAGCGCCACCGCCAAAGCAAACCCCGTTAAGGGGATGGCTGCCGCTGCTCGCTTTCGGATCAATGCTGCCCGGGCCTCCGCCCGTGTGGGTGTTTTCCTTTCCCGCATGGTTCTGTCCTCCGCTTCCATGTTTATGAGCGGTCGGACATGTTTATGCGATAAGCGAGCGCACCGTTTCGTGATCCGCACCGAAAAGCGCCATGTTGATGCCGTCCGCCAGCATGCGGGTCATATCGGAAAGGATGCTGTCGATATCCTTCGGCGTGACGATCAGCTCGCCGGTGTGCTCGGAAATGAGCTTTTCCGCCAGCGTTTTCAGCTGCTCTTCCTGTCCCTCAAGCCCCATTTCCCCGGCGATGAGGCCGATGGTATCCCGGGAAATGGTGCTTGCATACACCACAAGCGGCACGCCGAGGGCGATCACCGGCACATGAAGCGTCTCGATTGTCAGTCCTTGCCGTACATTTCCCACGCCGGCGCCGGGGCAGATGCCGGCATCGCTCAGCTGCACCACCGTGCCGATGCGCTCCGTACGCCTTGATGCAAGGGCATCCACCGCAAGGATCAGATCCGGCTTGCAGTGGGCCGCAATGCCCTTGACGATCTCCAGTGTCTCCACCCCCGTAATGCCCAGCACGCCCGGCGCCACTGCGCTCACCGCGCGCACGGGCTTTGGCAGCACATCCGGCAGGTACTGCTTGATGTGGCGTGTCACATACACCGCCTCCGCCACCCGTGGGCCGAGGGAATCCGGCGTCACCGCCCTGTTGCCAAGCCCGATCACAAGGGCGCTTTCCAAGGGGGAATACTGCGCCATCAGCGACGTTAGTTCCGCCGCAAGCGCACGGCTCCCCTCCAAAAGCACATCGCCCTGATACTCCGCATTTTGCGGCAGTTCAAGGGATATGTAGCTGCCCCTTTCCTTATCGAGCGCCTTTGCCGCAGCCTCCGTTTCGATATGGATCCGGGTGCAGACGATGCTGCCCCGCTTCTCTGTTTCCTCCCTGACGCCATCAAGCTCCGGCTGCAGTTCCCGTGCTTCCGCCGCCAGATCCGTGCGGATGGAAAAAGCCATAAAAAACCTCCTTGCACACAAGCAAAATTTAGTGTACAGTATCCCCTGCGGCAGTGGAAAATATTTGTGAAAAAAGTGACCTGTACAAGGTGAAATGGGCTTGCAATATGCAGTTTCACATGGTATAATCTCTACTGTTCGAGTAAAAAACAGGGGGGTGAATTCTTTGGCAAACCATAAGTCCGCTTTGAAGCGTGTGAGTGTCACCGCGAAAAAGAACCTTCGTAATCGTATGATCACGTCCCAGGTCAAGACTGCGGTCAAGAGCTTCGATCAGACTCTTGCTTCCGATGACCAGGCCGCAATCAACGCTGCTTACGTCAATGCCGTGAGCACTGTGGACAAGGCCGCCGCGAAGGGCGTTATCCATAAAAACGCTGCGAACCGCAAAAAGGCTCAGCTTGCAGTCAAACTGGCTGCCAAATAAGCTAGCCCCCGTTAGTGAGCATGCAAATTTTAGGCCAACTGAGATAGCTTGGCCTGTTTGCTGTTTTGGCAAAACATTGTGAGAGCGCAAAAAAACGGGAGTATCCGCTAAGGGATGCTCCCGTTTTTTTGCATCAAAGTGCATTATGCCTGCTTTTTGAAGTTAAGCCAGAACTTGGTATCGCTGGTATACAGCTGCAGGTCGCCGTTCTCTTCCACCTTGAGCTTCACATGGTCGGGAGTCAGGCCGTCATAGCCGCCGCTGTAGGCAGAAATGCTGCCATCCGCTTCACGCCGGATCTTTGCGGTAAAGTTACCGTAGGTAAAGCGCAGCTGACCTTCCGCCTCGTCGATCACAAACTCTTCATAGGCAGGGTGCGCATAAACGCCCATCAGATCGGGATCGCTCTCCACGGTAACGGGCGTGCCTTCGGCATTGCTTTTGACCTGTGCCGCCATCTCATCACGGTCCTTCAGCCACTTGTCGATCATCCGGTCATAGCTGTCTTCCACATCCCCCTTCACGATCGCATCAAGCACGATGGCACAGGCGATGCCGGCAGCAGGCGTGGTGCCGGTGTTGAAGCACATCACATAGCCCACTTCCTCATCCTTCAGGAAGCCCACCTGCGTGTTGAAGCCTGCATGACCGCCGCCGTGGAACAGCAGTGTCTTGCCGTAATATTCGGTGACGTGCCATGCCTTCGCATACGCAATGCTCTTGAGGAAACCGTAGCTTTGCCCCGTTCCGATCACGGGGGCAATGATCTCCTGAAACTGCTTTTCGCTGCAGAGCCTGCCGCCGTCGGGAGTCCTGCCGCCACGGCTCATGGCGATGATCCACTTTGCCATGTTCTTCATGCTGATGCGGATGCCGCCGCAGGGAGAACTGGAAAAATTGTCCGCATGGGCGCAGATTTTGGCTTCAAAGCCGTTGCTGCAATAGGGCGTTGCCACTTCGATCCCGGTCAGGTCGGGGTTGGTGCCGCGGGTAAAGATGGGTGAAATGCCAAGGCGTTTGGCGATGCGCTCATGGATCTGGTTCTCCCAGCTTTCGCCGCCCCGGATGACCTCTTCAAGGTAGCCGAGGAGAATGAACATATGGTTATTGTACTGATATTTGCTGCGGAAGCCCACATTGGGATCAAGATACTTGAGCTTGCGGGTCAGGTTTTCCCTGTCGCCAAGGATCTTCTCACGCATGAAGTCATGGGAAGGAAGACCGCTGCGGTGGCTTGCCATGTCACGCACGGAAAGGTTATTGCCGGCGTATTCATCCTTCATCTCAAACCAGGGAATATAGTTTTTGATGGGTGCATCCCAATCAAGAAGGCCCTCATCGATAGCCTGCGCCGCAAGCATAACGGTCCACGCTTTGGAAGTGGAGGCGACATCGTAAAGGGTATCCTGAGAAGAAGGGATCTTCTTTTCCCTGTCCGCATAGCCGTAGTTATAAGTGTAGACCACCTCTTCGCCCTTGGTGATGGCAATAGCACCGCCCACAAGACCGGTTTCTTTCGTAATGCGCTGTAATGTACGATCCAATACTGCTGTCAACCGCTTCGTATCCATTATCGGTTCTCCTTTATTGAATTGAAAAGTGGAAGAATTGAATATAATGAATTATACTATAATGAATTATACCATGAATCATATCCGAAAAAAAGGCGCATCCGTTCGGGGTATTCCGATAGGATGCGCCTTTTCGGTTTCTTTTCGTTTATGCAAGCTTGATTTATGCCTGCTTTTTAAAGGTGAGCCAGTACCTGGTATCGCTGGTGTACAGCTGCAGATCGCCGTTCTCTACCACCTTGAGCTTCACATGATCGGGGGTCAGACCGTCGTAGCTGCCCTTGTAAGCGGAAATGCTGCCGTCCGCCTCACGCTGTACCTTTGCGGTAAAGGTGCCGTAGGTGAAGCGCAGCTGGCCGTCCGCCTCATCGATCACGAACTCTTCATAGGCAGGATGTACGTATACGCCCATCAGGTTGGGATCGCTTTCCTTGGTGATGGGGGTGCCTTCGGTATTTCCCTTGACCTTGGCGACCATATCGTCACGGCGCTTGAGCCACTTATCGATCAGGTAGTCGTAGGAATCCTTGACATCGCCTGTGACGATGGCATCGAGCACGATGGCACGTGCCACATCATCGCCGGGGGTGGTACCGGTGTTGAAGCACATCACATAGCCCACTTCCTCATCCTTCAGGAAGCCCACCTGCGTGCAGAAGCCCTCATGGCCGCCGCTGTGGAAGATGATGGTCTTGCCGAGGTAATCGGCGTTATGCCAGCCCTGAGCATAGGTGCTGCTCTTGATCATATCGTAATCTTCTTCCGCAGAAGCGATCACGGGGGCGATGATCTCCTGGAACTGCTTTTCACTGCAGAGCCTGCCGCCGTCGGGGGTCTTGCCGCCACGGCTCATGGCGATGATCCACTTTGCCATGTTCTTCATGCTGATGCGGATGCCGCCGCAGGGGGAGCTGTAGAGGTTGTCCGCATGGGCGCAGATCTTGGCTTCAAAGCCGTTGCTGCAGTAAGGAGTTGCCACTTCGACACCGGTCAGATCCGGATTGGTACCGCGGGAAAAGATGGGGGAAATGCCAAGGCGCTTGGCGATGCGCTCGTGGATCTGAGTCTCCCAGGTCTCGCCGCCCCGGATGACCTCTTCAAGGTAGCCGAGGAGGATGAACATGTGGTTATTGTACTGATACTTGCTGCGGAAGCCCACATTGTAATCAAGATACTTGAGCTTGCGGGTCAGGTTTTCCCTGTCGCCAAGGATCTTTTCACGCATGAAGTCATGGGAAGGAAGACCGCTGCGGTGGCTGGCAGCATCACGCACGGAAAGGTTATTGCCGGCGTATTCATCCATCATTTCAAACCAGGGAATGTGATTTTTGATGGGCTCATCCCATTCAAGAAGACCTTCATCGATAGCCTGTGCCGCAAGCATGACAGTCCATGCCTTGGAGGTGGAGGCAACATCGTAAAGAGTATCCTGAGAAGAGGGGATCTTGTTTTCCCTGTCGGCATAGCCGTAGTTATAGGTGTAGACCACTTCTTCACCCTTGGTGATGGCGATAGCACCGCCCACAAGGCCGGTCTCATCCGTAATACGCTGTAATGCCTTATCCAATGCTGCTGTTAACCGCTTCGTATCCATTTGTTCGTTCTCCTTTATTGAATTGAATTGAGAAACAGAGAAGAGTTGACCGGTATTTATTATACCACAGATGGCACCGAAGAAAAAGCGTAACCTTTTCGGTTTGAACAAATCTTCAGTTTGTATCAAAAAGCTGCTTGTAAAACAGCTGTATTATACATTTTGACGCATGTAAACCGGATTCTTCCCTTTTTTCTTCGTACTTTTCAAAAAAAGTAATGCATTGTATGTATGATTTTGATATAAAAAATGTCGGGCATTTTTTCAATGCCATGATGGCCGACCGCAATGCGGCGGACTTTTTTATGTAATACCGATACAAAGGAGAAGCCCATGTCCCAGAAAAACGAAAACAAGGTCAGCCTTTACAACCGCTGCCTCAACGGCATCGAGCGTGTTGGCAACAAGCTGCCCCACTCCATCGCCCTGTTTGCGATACTCGCCCTGCTGATCGTCGTCTGGCTGCTCACCGGCCTTCCCATCGGCATCGGCACCAGCATCTTCTACCCTGCGATCTGACACACATTCATGCAAACAGGCAGCGGATTTTTCCGCTGCCTGTTTTATGTTTCTTGCCGCTTATCCGCCGCTGCATTATAATAGGATCATCGACACACTTCCCCATTCATCCCAATGACCAAGGAGCTTTGCCATGCGATCGATCAAACGGCTGTCAGCGCTTTTGCTTGCACTTTTTATCCTTCTTCCTGCAGGCGCAGCCTTTGCCTCCGGCGAGGAGGCGGCAGGCGGCGACATCATCCCGTCCGATGCCCCCGCCCTTCCGGATGTGGAGATGGCGCTGCTTTACGAAGAAAGCACGAATACCCTTCTGTATGCGAAGGACATCGAAACACGCAACGAGCCTGCCAGCATGACAAAGGTAATGACCGCCATGCTTGTCCTTGAGCATGACGGCGACCTTTCGGGCACCTATACCGTGCCTGCGGATGCGGTATCGGCACAGTACTGTTCCTGGATGGAACGGGTACACCTGCTTGTGGGCGAGGAGTTGAAGGTTTATGACCTGATGGAATACATGCTGGTAGCCTCCGGCAACGAGGCTGCCACCACCCTTGCCATGTATGTAACGGGAAATATCCCCGCCTTTGTCAAAAAGATGAATGAAAAAGCGGTGGAGCTTGGCATGATGAACACCCATTATGCCGATCCACACGGCCTTTCCACCCATTCAAGCATCAGTTCTGCGGATATGCTTACCCTTGCACGCTACGCCATGCAGAACCCGCTTTTCCGCCAGCTTGTCGCCACAAGGAGCGGTCGGCTCCCTGCCAACAGCATCCGCAAGGAAGCCATTACCTACAATACCACCAACCGGGTGATGTCGCCCCGTTCCACCCCTGCCTACATGACCAATTTTTCCGATGATATCATCGGCATCAAAACCGGCTCCACCCGTGATGCAGGCTACAACCTTTCCGCCTGCATGGTAAAGGGCGATCTGACCTTTTACAGCGTGGTCATGCAGGGGCGTGAGGTAGAGCGCCGGGGCAGCACGCTTTACTCCCATTACCTGAGCACCATAGAGTTGTTCCGCTACGCACAGGGGTTTGAAAAAACAGGCTTCACCGCCGGCAGCGAGATCCTGCGCACCTCCATGCAGGGCAGCAAAACGGCAGATCTGCCGCTGACCATTGAGGAAGACCTTTTCATCCTTGCGCAGGAAGGTGAGCAGATCTTCGCCGAAACGCACCTTGAAAAGATCGGCAGGCGTGTGGAAGCAGGGCAGATCGTGGGCATGCTGACCCTTCGTGATGCCTTTGGCAACGTGCGTGAAACGCCCCTTGTGGCCATGGAAAGCATCGCCGTGCCCTTTACGCTGCCGCCCGCCGTTTCCGGTGCAGGCTGCGTGCTGGTGCTCGTTGCCTTTATCATGCTGCGGAAGAAGGAAAAGCAGGGAAAGAAGGCATAATGTATCAAAAAAGAAGGGACGCCGCGGCGTCCCTTTTCGCATTTTTATTTTGCTTTCTTGCCTATCATTTTGAACAGCTGTGAGAATACATCCGCATCGTTCAGAAATTTTCCGCTCATCATTTGCGCCTGCACAAAAAAATAAAGCACCCGGTTGGGTGCTTATTTTTTGTGGAGGCGCCACCCGGAATCGAACCGGGGATGAAGGTTTTGCAGACCTCTGCCTTACCGCTTGGCTATGGCGCCATAAGTGGAGCGGGAGACGGGGCTCGAACCCGCCACCTCCGCCTTGGCAAGGCGGCGCTCTACCAAATGAGCTACTCCCGCAGATGGTGCCTCAGAGTGGACTTGAACCACCGACACAGGGATTTTCAGTCCCTTGCTCTACCAACTGAGCTACCGAGGCATATTGGCGACCCGAAGGGGGCTCGAACCCCTGACCTCCAGCGTGACAGGCTGGCATTCTAACCAACTGAACTACCGGGCCACTGTGGTGGGAGCTACAGGGCTCGAACCTGTGACCCTCTGCTTGTAAGGCAGATGCTCTCCCAGCTGAGCTAAGCTCCCACGTGCAGGGATTAGTATACCCTATTTATACCTTCCCTGTCAATGGTATTTTCAAAAGAAAATCACGGTTTTTTCTTTCCCGTTTTTTTCGTGGTGTTTTTGCTCCGTTTTGCATCGCTGCGTCATAAACCCACAATATATTGTGGTTTCCGGGCGTCCCTGATCCAAAATGACGGCTTTTGACAATGAATTGTTCTTTTTTCGATAACGGTTGCGGCGCACCTGATTCCCATGGTATAGTCCCTTCGCACCGGATGAACCGGAATTTCTTTTTTCAGGAGGTGTTTCCACCATGTCAACGCAATGCCCTGCCCCTGCCGCCGCACTTCGTGCCATCGGCATGCACCCAAAGTACGTCGGCTACGGCTGCAGCCTTGAGATCCTCAAGTATACCCTTGCCCACCCGGAGGCCGTTTACCGCCTGCCACAGGCCGTTTATCCCCGTATTATGGAGCTGTTCGGCTGTTCCCGTGCCGCCCTTGACCGCAACCTCCGCTTCGCCATCCTGCGCACATGGGAATCGGGAAACAGGCAGCTGCTTTCCTCGCTGTTCTCCGCCTCCTTTCACGGGGACTGGGTTCCCACCAACACGGAGTTCATCAGCGTGATGACGGATTACCTGCTGCACGGAACGGATGCCTCCTGTGCCGGCATTTACCCCTCCATCCGTGCCTGATGTTGCGCCGCAGCTGCTTTTGCTGTATGATACCCCTATGGAACAAAACAGGCTGAACCAACCGAATCAAAAGCATTCCGGCACCGCTGCACTTCTGTGCATGCTGGCGCTGATGGCGTTTGCTTACGTGCTCCTGCACGACCTTCTCGGCGGCACGCTGCTCGCCCATTCCGCATGGGACAGCTATACCCTGCAGGCCATGGCTTGGCGCCGGGGAAGCCTGTCCCTCGGGCAAAACTATCCGTGGCTGGAGCTTGCGGTGTATGAGGGGGAATACTTCGTCTCCTTCCCTCCCTTCCCCTCCGTGGTGATGCTGCCCTTTACCTTCATTTTCGGTGAAAACACCCCCAACAACCTGATCGTTGCTGCGGTCACGATGGCATCTGCCGCCCTCGCTTTCCGCTGCCTGCGCCGCGCGGGCATGAAGGATGCCCATTGCGCCCTCGGTGCGCTGTTTTTGACCTTCGGCAGCAACATGATGTGGATGAGCACCGATGGCGGCGTATGGTTCATGGCGCAGGCCATCAACATGCTGCTGCTTCTTTGGGCGCTTGATGCCGCCATGCTTGGGCGCCGCATCCTCGCCTATGCGCTCATCGCTCTGGCGGTGGGCTGCAGACCCTTCAGCGCACTTATGTTCTTCCCCCTGTTTCTGTATTGTTACCTTGAGGACCGCGAAGAGGGGGTCGGCTTCCTTAAAACAGCGTTCAAACAATGGAAAGCCTTTCTCATCCCCATGGCGGTGGCAGCGGCTTACATGTGGTATAACGCTGCACGCTTCGATTCCGTACTGGAATTCGGTCACAACTACCTTCCCGAATTTACGGAGTCCGAACACGGGCAGTTCCACCTTTCCTATATCCTCACGAACCTCAAAAACCTGCTCCTTCGCCCCGTTGCCCTCGAAAAGGATCTTTCCCTTTCCTATCCATTTTTTGACGGGTTCATGTTCTATGTGGCAAATCCCTTTTTCCTCGTCCTGTTCGGGGCGGTGATCGGCGATATCCGCCACAAAAGGATGGATGCCCTCCGCCTTGCGCTGCTTCTTTCGATGGCGGCAAACCTGCTGCTCCTTTGCTGGCACAAGACCCTTGGCGGCTGGCAGTTCGGCGCAAGGTATACCTGCGATATGCTCCCTGCCGCCCTCGCCTATTTCCTCCTCGGAAAGCGCACCGCCTTCCGCCGGTGGGAATGCATGGCAGCCGCCTTCGGCATTCTGTTTAATGTATACGGCGCTCTTGCAATGACCTTCCTTTACGGGTAAAATAGAAGCCGACACAACACAAAAAACAGCTTTTTCGCTGAAAAATCAACATAAGGAGAACAGATATGATCATCATCGAAATGGAATCCTTCGGCACCATCAAGCTGGAGCTTGACGAGACCGCCGCTCCCAACACCGTAAAGAACTTCCGTTCCCTTGCCGCAAAGGGCTATTATGACGGCCTTACCTTCCACCGCATCATCCCCGGCTTCATGATCCAGGGCGGCTGCCCCGAAGGCAGCGGCATGGGCGGTCCCGGCTACCACATCCCCGGCGAATTCAAGGCCAACGGCTTTGACAACCCCATCAAGCATAAGCGCGGCGTGATCTCCATGGCCCGTGCCATGCATCCCGATTCCGCCGGTTCCCAGTTCTTCATCATGCATGAGGATGCGCCGCACCTTGACGGTCAGTATGCCGCTTTCGGCAAGGTCGTGGAAGGCATGGATGTGGTGGATGCCATCGCTTCCGTTCCCACCGGCATGATGGACCGCCCCAAGGTGATGGTCACCATCAAGAAGGTCACCCTTGAAAACGAAGGCGAAGTCGTTGAACCCGTAAAGCTGTAAGAAAAAACCGCAAAAGCCGCTCCCGTGAGCGGCTTTTTTCGTATAACGGAACGCCGTTTTCGCCACAATAGCGGTATGAACAAAAAGCTTGATGCCATTGCAGCCCTGTTTGCCGCCATTGCGGAGAAAAAACCGGCGCCTATCTGTTTCGGCCCTGAAGAAGACCACGCTGCCTTTCTTGCGGCAAACATGCCCACGGCGGCCGACCTTGCCGCACAGCGGGAGACTGCGCTGCCGAAAATGCCCCATTTCCTCATTTGCCTGTTCCCGGGCGGCAGCGAAAAGGCAGCTGCCCGAACGGAAGTTTCCCTGAAAAAGCAAAGCTACGAAGCATGGTCGCTGATGCCCACGGAGCAGGAGGATTTCGATTTCATCATCTTCCTTGAAGCAGGGGATACACTTTCGGAGGATGCACTTTTTCGCTTTGCGAAGGCGCATTGCACCGCACCGGAGGCGGATATGCTCTATGCGGATGAGGATGTGCTGCTTGCGGACGGCAGCCGGGGCGAGGCCTGCTGCAAGGGCGATTTTTCCCGTATTACCGCCCTTTCCCACAATGCTGCCGGCAGACCCCTTGCCGTTTCAAGATCCCTTTACAAAAGGGCAGGCGGCATGCCCACGGCGGACAACATGAGCATCCCTGCAGCGGAATATGACTATGTGCTGCGGCTTTCCCGTTTTGCCAAAAAGGTCATCCATCTGCCGCACATCCTTTGCACACGAAGCAAGCGGCCGCTGCCCATTCCGTCGCAGGCAGGCATCAAAGCCCTTGAAGCATATATGAAAGCGGAGGGGCTCGACGGCAGTGCCTCCACGGGCATTTGTGCAGGCAGTTTCCGCATCCGCCCTGCCCTCGCCGGCAAGGCAAAGACAGCCATCATCATCCCCAGCCGCAACAACACGGATACGCTCAGGCGGCTGCTTGAAAGCATTGAGGAATACGAAGCCTTTGAAAAGTATTCCCTCATCATTGCGGATGCGGACAGCGACGACAGGCGTACACTTCGTTACTACGATATCCTTGAAACGAACAAAGCCGCAAAGGTCATCCGCTGCGGCACGAAAGGCTTTGCATCCCTCGCAAATGCAGCCGCAGGCAAGGCAAACTGCGAAACGCTGCTGTTTCTTGACAGCACTTGTGAGGTGCTTACGCCGGATTGGCTCCGTGCCATGCGTGAAATGCTGCAGCTGCCCGGCGTGGGTGCCGTGGGCGGCAAGCTCATCAGCCCAACAAGGCGCATCCTTTCCGCAGGGGCTGTGACAGGGCTGTGCGGCTGGGTGGGCACAGCGTACCGGAATGAGCCCGACAACACCGCCGAAGCACGAAAGAACACGTTCATCAACACGGCACGGCAGGTCACCCTTTTGAGCGGCAGCTGCATGATGCTCCGTGCAGCCACCTTTGAAAGCATGCGTGGGTTTGATGAAACCTTCCTTGAAGCCGGTGCGGATGCGGACCTTTGCCTGCGGCTGATGCGCAAAAACCTCGCCTGCGTGTATACGCCCTTTGCATCGCTCATCCTGCACGGGGAGATGCCGCAAATCGCCAAGGCGGATCAAAAAACACGGCAGCGCTGCTACGATACGCTTCGTCCCCTGCTGGCGGAGGGCGATCCTTTTTGGAGTCCCAACTATTCTTATGATTCCTATGTGCCAACGCTCTGCACAGAGCGAAAGACACCCCTTGCCTGCAGGCAATACGATACCGAATGACCGGACAAAAACTTTTTTGTATTTCCTGCCGATTTTTCAAAAACCGGGGCTTGACATTCTCCGCAAATACGATATAATAGTTTGCGTGAGATTTGAGCTCGGTTCGTCTAGTGGCCTAGGACACCGCCCTCTCACGGCGGGAACAGGGGTTCGACTCCCCTACCGGGTGCCAACAAAAAACGCCTTCCAACGGAAGGCGTTTTTTTGTTGCCTTGATGAAGGGAGTCGAAGGGCGGATCAGAAAAGGCTGCGGTGCAGCGTTTTCCCGCCCCGGGAAATCGTGCCCAGGCGTGATGTGCGCTGCGTGGAACGCAAGCACGGCCTGCCGATGGCCGATTTCGACTCCCCTACCGGGTGCCAAAAAAGCCCTATTTTAGGGCTTTTTTCTTTTGCTTGTTTGTAATATGTTTGTAATAGGGTTCTCATTCCTTTTCCGCTTCACACCCCCCCCCACGATTTGTGGGGGGGTGTTGTGGTTTCTCGTTTACATCTCTCTCAGATGTTTAAGGCACATCTGGTATTTCTGCCGTTCTTTTTCGGAACCGGCTTCTTCCATCAGTTCCTCCATCTGTTCGATCATTTCTTCCTTGCCGTGGCCGCTGTAGCTGCCCCGGTAGGAGCGCCGGGAGCTGCGATAGCTGCCGTCATCGTAGCTTTCGCCGCCGTCACGGGCTGCAGCGTAAAGCCAAAGCCGCTGCAGACGATGGCAAGCCCCAGCACCGCCGCCCACTGCACACCGCCCGCAGGCAGGTGCGGCATTTCAAAGAGAAACCCGAATGCGAGCCCAAGCACGCCCATGGTGCCCACCTGCAGGATCCCAGGCACAAGGGGATCCTCTTTTTTTGACAGGCGGTCCGTCAGAATGATGGCGCAGGCGTACAGCAGTGCCGCCAGCAGGCAGAGAAACTCGCCGCTTTCAAAGGAAACAGCACCGCCCCGCAGCGTGTTTCACTCTTTCGTTACGGTATTGATTGCGCAAGGATACCGCCCGGCTTTGCCGGGCGGTTCGGTTTTGTCTTCTATTGTATTGTCTTTGCATACAGGAAGCAGCGCAGCAGCCGTTTCGTTTCGCCTGCCGTGATCTCCACATCCCGTTCATCGATGCGGAAAAACCCACGGTGCTCATAAAAGCGGTAAGTGCAGCCGTTATCCGTATAAAGGAAAACGGTCTTTCCCTGCTTTCCCTTTTCAAATTCCCGAAGCAGCATGCTGCCGATTCCCTTTTGCGCCACGGCAGGGTCTGCCGCAAGGAACAGGATCTCCCCATCAGGCACGGTATGCTGCGAAAACGCCGCAAACATGTCGTTGTTGGCATCCTGATAAAGTTCATCTCCGCCTTCCGTCAGGCGGCAGAAAAGCGCATAGAGGCGCATATAAAGCGCCATGGTGCGTGTGCGGTACTTCGGCGTTTCGCCCTGCATTTTGGCAAGCAGCACGCCTGCCAGCTCGCCGCCGTAATAGGCTGCGTGTATCTCCGTGGCCTTCGACAGTTCCTGATACCAAAAATACCTGCCGTAAAGGCGTATCATCCAGCGTTTTTCAAAGAACCAGTTGAACTGCATGCCGGTAATCGCAAACCGGATGGCTTTTTTATGATCTTTTCTACAGAATTCTTCAATTTGCAATTCCCTCATAAATGATGCGAAGGACCTGCCTATCCGACCAGGGACATAAACTCCCTTTCACTTTCGATCTCGCCCCGATAGGGGAACTTTTCGGCACGTTTTTCAAACCGCCTGCGGATAGCTTCTGCCTGTGCTTCGCCCTTTCCGCCTGACTTCGCCAGCGCGTATTCCGTGCGCAGAACGGAAGGATAATCCTTCATGCTGCGCATCAATTTCTTCTGCTCTTTGGTGAGCAGCTTTTCGATCGCCTCGGTGCGGTTTTCACGGATCGTTTCGCAGTAAATGCGGTCGCATACAAGAAGGCCTTTATGCACGCCGAGCACGGCGTTTTTTCCTTCCGTCAGCTTTTCCATCAGCGCATCCGCCTCGTCAAACCGGTGCGCATCAAGAAGCCTGTTTGCCGCAAATACCGCCATTGTCGCCACAAGGGCGTTGTTCATATCCTTTTCATCGGGAAGGGTGAACCACTCTTCCGGCATATCCTTCAAGCGCACATGGGCAGCTGTTTGTTCGCTGATCTTCAGCTGCAGATAAAATGCACGCATGGCTTCCGGGTTTTTTGCAAGAGAAAGCGCATTTTTGCCGTCGTTGTCCACAAGGCCCGCCCGCATGGGGATGCCGTTCATCGCCGCAAGGAATAGACCGATCAATGCAAAGATCAGACATGCGGTGCCGATAGGGCGGCCATCACCCAAGGAAAAATACAGGCCGAGTGCCATGAACGAGAACAGCGTGTTCATAATGGCACCGCCGAAATTGTAAAGCATCACGGGGATCTTCCCGTCCACAGGTTCGGGAGGCAGCATCAGGCACTGTCCTGCCGTTCCCGCAAGGGAAAGGCTCCGCAGGCGGAAGCGCCCCTCTTCCTTTGTGAGCATCAAACTGCCGATGCGGAAGGAAGAAAAGCGGTAACCGCTCAAAAGACCGAACACAAGGTGTCCGCCCTCATGGATGATGATATGCAGGAAAAAGGATGCGTACAGCGCAAGAAACAGCAGCGCAAGATCACCGATGCTGCCGCTTTCCCCCGCAATATCCATGTGCCGTGCGATAAAAATGCCGCAGGCAGCACCTACGAGCACGCCGACAAGAAGCATGGCGGCGGTTGCCGCATTCTGCTTCCGCTTTTCCGTATTCTGTTTCTGTTTCGCTTTCATATTGACAGGCTGCCGCTTCGGGCTTTTCAGATTTATCTATATTATACCATGTCTGTATTTCTCTTTCAAAGAGGGGAAATGTGTAAAAAAAGCCGGAAACGGGAGCATTTCCCGTTCCCGGCTGTTCATTGCAGGAAAAAAACGTCTTTCAGCCTTCCGCAAGCTCCTTTACCGCATTTATGGCGGCATCCGCATCCGCTTCCGTATTATAATAGGAAAAGCTGAAGCGCACCGCGCCCTGCTCCCTTGTCCCAAGGGCTTCATGCATCCTCGGTGCGCAGTGCGCACCGGGTCGTGTGGCAATGCCGTAGGCTTCGCTCAGGATGTCCGATACCTCTGCGCTGTCCATATCACGGATGTTGAGCGCCACGATCGCCGCACGGCGGCGTCCCGAAAAGTCGCCGTACACCGTAACGCCCTCTATGCCCGATACGCCTTCGTAAAACCGCCGCATGAGCATTTCTTCCCGCTGCCCGATGGCATCGACACCGGTTTTCAGGATGTGATCCACCGCCGCACCGAGCCCTGCAATGCCGTGCCCATTAAGCGTGCCGGCTTCAAGGCGTGTGGGATAGGCTTCGGGCTGCGTTTTGCTGAAGGAGTGGATGCCGCTGCCGCCGGTTTTGAAGGGACGGATCTCCACCCCCTCACCGATGCACAGACCGCCCGTGCCCTGCGGCCCCATCAGCCCTTTGTGCCCTGTAAAGCAGAGGATGCCGATGCCCATCCGTTCCATATCGATGGGCAGCGCCCCTGCCGTTTGGGATGCATCCACGATAAAAAGAAGATCCCGTGCTTTTGCGATCCTGCCCACCGCTTCGATGTCGATGACCTCTCCGGTCAGGTTCGATGCATGGGTGCAGATGATGGCACGGGTATCGGGGCGGATGAGCGCCTCGATGGCAGAGGGAGACACATGCCCACAGGCATCGGGCGCAGCAAAGCTGAGCTTCACGCCCCTTTCCGCCTCCAGCCTGTAAAGGGGGCGCAGCACGGAATTATGCTCCAAATCAGTGGTGACCACATGGTCCCCCGGTGCAAGGGTGCCTGAAATGGCGATATTGAGGGCTTCCGTAGCGTTTTGGGTGAACACCACATGGTCTGCCCCCGGCGCATGAAACAGCTCTTTGAGCGCTTCACGGCAGGCGTAAACAGGCCGTGCTGCCGCAAGGGCGCCGCCGTGGGAACCCCTGTCCGCATTGCCCATGGTTTCCATGGCTTTTACCACAGCCGCCGCCACCTCAGGCGGTTTTTTCAGCGTGGTGGCCGCATTGTCAAGATAGATCACGGTCAACGCTCCTTTTTGTTGTTTCAACCCCAAAGATCTACGGTATACATGCCCTCATATTCGATGCCTTCCTGCGCAAACACAGTACGGAAATGCGCTTCCTCTTCGGGCAGCGTTTTGAAGGCAAGTCCGCAGCCGGCGGTGATCTCCCTCGGCACGGGGATCAGCCTGCCGGGAAGACCGGCCGCAGCACAAAAGGCCTCCACACGCATGGCGTGGGCGGTGGATGCAAAGGCGATCACAAGGGCAGGTTTTTTCCGGCGCATGCTGTCAGGGACGGATCACAAGATCCGCACCGGTGAGCTTTTCGACGATCACATACATGTTGGTAACGCCGCCCACCGCAAGCTTGTCGCTCAGGCCGTAATAGTTAAGGCAGGTGCCGCAGGTCAGGATCTCCACGCCCTGCGCTTCCAGCGTGCGGATATCCTCAAGGGCAGGGGAACCTTCCGTTGTCAGCGTGGCGCCGCCGTTATAGAACAGCACCGCTTCGGGCAGCTGTTCCTGCTGCGTCAGGGCAAACAGGAAGCCCTTTGCCAGCACCGCACCGAGTTCATCGTTGCCTTCGCCCATTTTGCCGGACGCCATTGCCACCACGATGCGCTTTTTGCCGGCAGGCACATAGCATGCTTCGCCGCCCACTTCGGGCTGCGCCGCCGCTTCGCCCACGGTGATCTTCACGCAGTATTCCGCTTCGCCCTTCTTTTCCGCAGCTGCGGTGCAGTTCAGGCTTTTTGCGAGTTTCGTCAGGTTCTCCACCGCAATGGAGTTATCCACCAGCACTTCCACCACGCCGCTGCCGCCAAGCTCTTTGATGGCTTTTTTCGCCTTTACAACCGGGATAGGGCAGGCATCGCCCATCGCATCAACACGGATCATCTGTTTTCTCCTTTTATGAATTGCCCTTTGCAGGCGTTTTTTCATTATCAGTTTATCAAATGCATGGGCGATGTCCAATCATTTTTTCAAATGTATTTTATTATAATCGATTTTATAAATAAAAAAGCCATTGCATATAAAAAGCCCCTTCCAAAGAAGAGGCTTTTCCGTATTGAGAAAACGACACTCAGCCATGAGTCCAGGGATAATCTTCGTTGGGGTCAAGCAGCAGGAAGCAGGTTTCCATGATTTTGAAGAATGCATCCATCTGCTCGCTGGAATAGTACTCGGACACCTTGCTGAAGAACTCAGCAGCGTGCTCCGCATCGTACTGCATGTGCAGTTTGTTTAGCTTCTTGCCTTTCGTTGTGACCCAAAGAGACTGCTTTTTCTCGTTATTTCCCTGAGATGTTTTGGTTACAAGCTCTTTTTCGTACAGCTTTTTTACGATTTGGGAAATGGCGCCCTTGGTACGGCTTGACAGTTTTGCAAGTTCGGTAACGGTAATACCGGGGTGAAGATATATTTTTTCCAGGATGTGCATTTCGGTGGAAGTATAAAACTCGCCCGTGCCGTAATCGAGCCGGCGTGCATTTCTGTCGCCATAGCGTGTTACATAATCGTGGATCAAGTCACTTTTCTTTTCAAAGCTCCAGCTTTCCCAGATGTTTTCATCATGTCGGATGATCAAAACCCGTTCCCCCCGCTCATTTAATATGCATACAAACAGACAAGTATGTGATCGTTTTACTTTTGCCAACTTAGATAAATATATAGTATTTATTGAAGAAAATCAACTGTTTTTTCAGAATCTTTCCGATTTATATATACATGATACCATTGCCATCGTTTTTTCGATCCTTTTCAGAAGCAAAACGCTGTTTTTTCCTGTTCTGCCGCCGGGTTTTGTCTATTTTGTAACGATCATATTATGTTTCGGCGCTAAACATCTTTGTTTTTATTTTCACATATTCCGACAAACATCGACAAAAAGGCTGCGGAAATAATTTTTCCGCAGCCGCCGAACAGCTTACTTTATTCTTTACTTTTTTGTCGCCGTGCTGTCCTCTGCTGCATTCCCCTGCAGGCGGCGGTAAAGCGTCTGCATGCGCAGATCAAGCGCTGCGCTTTCCTCCGCACAGGCTTTGAGTTCCGCGCGCAGCGCCGCATCATCCTTTGTTTCCGCATCGGATTTATAGCGGATCCTGTGCTCAAGGCTTGCCCAGAAATCCATGGCAATGGTGCGGATCTGCACCTCCACGGGCACGGAAACGGCGCCCTTTGACAGGAATACCGGAATGCTGATCACAAGGTGCAAACTGCGGTAGCCGTTTTCCTTCGGCATTTCAATATAATCCGTGCGGCGAATGAGCCGGATATCATCCTGCGCACAAAGAAGCTCCGCAATATGGTAGATATCGTCCACATAATTGCAGATAACACGCACCCCCGCAATATCAAGAAGGTTTTCCCTGGCGCTGGCAATCGTCAGCGCTTTCCCCTTGCGCTGCAGCTTTTCCAGTATGCTCGGCACGCTTTTCAGGCGGCTGTCGATATGGTGGATGGGGTTATGATCATGGCGCACGCTGAACTCGGCATCAAGGATCTCCAGCTTTGTGGATACCTCCCGGATGGCAGCGTTATAAAGCTGCGCCATTTCAAGGTAATCCCTTGCCTGCTGTATGCCGCGCTCACGGGTATCTTCTTCCCCGTTTTCGGAAATAAAAAGGACATCCTCCACTTTGGACATGCGTGTGCTCCTTCGCTTTTGTCGTTCCTGCCTTTATTGTACGCTGCTGCGGGCGCCGCATCAAGCACAAGCGGTTTCGCCGGGGTGAACTTTTTTGAAGAAATTGCAAACGAAGCGGTTTTATTGCATAATAAACAAAAGACAAAGCAAAGGAGTGTTATCATGAAGATCGCCGTCATTACCGGCGCCAGTTCCGGCATGGGCCGTGAATTTGTGCTGCAGCTTGCACAAAAGGAGCAGTTTGATGAGATCTGGGTCATTGCCCGCAGGAAGGAAAAGCTGGAGGAGCTCCGTTCCCTTGTGAAAACGCCCCTTCGCATCCTGCCCCTCGATCTTTCCGGGAAAGACGGTCTTGATGCATATGCCGCTGCGCTCAAAGCGGCACAGCCCGATGTGCGTGTGCTTGTGAACGCCAGCGGTTTCGGCAGGTTCGGCAATTACGAGGAGGTGCCGCTGCAGGATTCCCTCGACATGATCGACCTGAATTGCAAAGCCCTTGTGGCCATGACGGAGCTGACGCTTCCCTACATGCAGAAAGGTGCAAAGATACTGCAGCTTGATTCCCTTTCCTCCTTCCAGCCCGTTCCCTACATTAATGTATACGGCGCCACGAAGGCATTTGTACTCAGCTATTCCCGTGCGCTCAATGTGGAGCTTTCCCCAAGGGGCATCCGGGTGATGGCCATGTGCCCCGGGTGGGTCAAAACGGAGTTCTTTGACCATGCCATCAAGGAAGGCAGCACCGCCGTCACGTATTTCAACGTCATGTTCACCGCCAAAGAAGTGGTCAAAACCGGCATCCGGGATCTTTACCACACAAAAAAGGATGTTTCCATCCACGATATCCGTGTGAAGGCACAGGTGCTTGCCACGAAGCTGCTGCCCCACAGGCTGGTGATGCGCATTTGGATGAAGCAGCAGAAGCATTCCTATTGATACCCTCAGCGGACATCCAGCCCGAACACACGCTGCAGCAACAGCAGCGCCAGCGCCCCCAGCACGCTGAAGCCGATGGCAGCCCCAAGCCCCCGGAATATGCCGGAAAGAAAGCTTCTGAAAAAGAGGCGTTTGCTGTCGCTGAGGGCATCCGCCAGCTTTCGTATGCCGCTTGCTTCAAGGGCATTGAGCAGTATTTCGATCCGTTTGTCCGTATCCTTCATCAAAACCGCCTTTTAACGGGAGCGAAGCCGGGGCTTTCCCCGGCTTCGAGCTGTTTCGCATTTAGTTTGCGCCGTTGTCCTTCATGTTGTCCTGGGCATAGGCGATCATACGCTTGACCATTTCGCCGCCAACGCTGCCCGCTTCACGGGAAGTGAGGTCGCCGTTGTAGCCCTTCTTGAGGTTCACGTTCATGGAGTTCGCCACCTCGGTCTTGAAGGACTGCATATTCTTCTTGTTGGCCTTGCTGCCGCTGTTATTGTTGTTGGAGCTGTTGCTGCCGTTGGAGCTGCTGCCGTTCCGGTTGGGGTTCATGTTGTTGTTCATCATTTTCTGTTACCTCCGATTTTTTTGAATGGGAATATCCCACGTTTTATTTCTGCAGATTATTTTCGGCGTAAGCGATCATGCGCTTGACCATTTCACCGCCGACAGAGCCGGCTTCACGGGAAGTCAGGTCGCCGTTATAACCCTGCTTCAGGTTCACGTTCAGGGAGTTTGCCACTTCCATCTTGAACGCGTCCATCGCCTGCTTGGATTCGGGAACGAGAACGTTGTTCCTTGCCATGTGTTTTTCACCTCCTTGATGATGTGCCCTTAACTTGCGCATCAAAGTGCCGCTTTATAAGTGGAAATCCATAGGAAACCATACAAAGAAAGACAGCATATAAAAAACGCATGCCATTCGGAATACCCCGTACGCATGCGTTTTTTTGTGCAGATTTTTTATTCTGTTTAATTCGGCGCAATACCGCCCCGTTCGGAAAGCAGCTGTTTTGCTTTTTCGATAAGCGGCAGCGCTTCCTTCGGCTTTTGCGCAAGCAGCATTTGTGCGGCGCTGCGGGAATCCTTGAGAAGCTCCATGCTGCAGGCGAGCCGGAGCGCCGTAAGCTCATTCACGCCGTGCTGCCTTTCCCCGAGGAACTCGCCGGGGCCTCGCATGGAAAGATCCTTTTCCGCAATCACAAAGCCGTCGTTTGTCTCCGCCAGGGCGCTGAGGCGTTCCCGTGCGCTGTCCGCATCGGATTCCGACAGCAGGAAGCAGTAGGCTTCCTCGCTTCCCCTGCCGACACGCCCACGCAGCTGGTGCAGCTGCGCAAGGCCGAACCTGTCCGCATTTTCGATGACCATCACCGAAGCGTTCCTGACATCCACGCCCACCTCGATCACCGTGGTGGAAACCAGCACATCGATCTCGCCCCGGCGGAAGGCTTCCGCCGTTTCATCCTTCTTTGCCGCCGCCATGCGCCCGTGAAGAAGGGCAAGTTTCGCATGGAGCTTGTTCTCAAGCTCCCTGAACAGGTCGCTTGCGCTCAGCACGCCCTCAAGGGCTTCCGACTGCTCCACAAGGGGGCAAACCACATAAGCCTGCCTGCCGCTGTCGATCTGCTGCTGCAAAAAGTTGTACATCGCTTCCCGTTTTGATCGGGGCACATAACGTGTCATGATAGGCTTCCTGCCCGGCGGCAGTTCATCGAGCAGCGACACTTCAAGGTCGCCGTACAGGATCAGCGAAAGCGTACGGGGAATGGGCGTGGCGCTCATGATGAGCATATGGGCATTTTCGCCCTTTGCGCCGATGGCGGCACGCTGCCTGACGCCGAAGCGGTGCTGTTCATCCGCAATGACGGCGCCAAGGTCGTGAAATTCCACCCCTTCGGAAAGAAGCGCATGGGTACCCACGGCGGCAACGGCTTCGCCGCTTTTGAGCGCCGCAAGGGCTGCATCGTGCTCCTTTTTCTTCATGCCGCCCACAAGCAGCACCGTTTTCCCGGGGAACAGGTTTTCTACCGCCCGGTAATGCTGCCGTGCCAGGATCTCCGTTGGCGCCATCAGCACGCTCTGCGCACCGTTTTGTGCCGCAGCGAACATCAAAAACAGCGCCACCGCCGTTTTGCCGCTGCCCACATCGCCCTGCAAAAGGCGGTTCATGCGCCTTCCTGCAGAAATTTCCCGGGAAATTTCTTCCATGGCACGGCGCTGTGCACCCGTCGGCACAAAGGGCAGCGTTTTCAGGAACCTGTCAAGAACACCCTCCATCCGCATGGGTCTGCCGGGGAAAGACAGTCTTTCATCCCGAAGCAGCTGCACCATCAGCGAATAAAGAAGCATATCCTCAAAGGCAAGGCGGTCCTTTGCTTTCGACAGGGCAGCCATATCCGTGGGCCGGTGCAGCTCCCGGAGGGCGGCGGAAAGGGGCAAAAGCCCGTACCTTTGCACGATGGCGGCAGGAAGCGTTTCTTCCACCGCATCCCCCACCGCCGTGAGGGCGGCGGATACCGCATCACGCACCACCTTTTGGGAAAGCCCTGCAACAAGGGGGTAAACCGGTTCAATACCCGGCAATTCTGCGCTCAGCGAGGGGTTTACAAGCTTTGTGCCCCGGCTTCTGTCAAGCCTGCCGCAGGCATAATACGCTTCCCCGGGGGTAAGGCTGCGCCCACGGTAAGGCTGGTTATACCAAACAAGGGTGAACTGCGCCTTTTTGTCGTTTGGATCCGCCCCGAACTCAATGACACGCACGGTGGTGATCTGCATCGCCCTGTGGATGCGTGCAAGCTTTGCTTCCGACAGGATCACCACATGAAATGCACCCACCGTGCCGTGGGCCGCTTCCTTCACGGCGCATACAGAGGAAAAATCCCGATAGCTGCGGGGGGCATAATACAAAAGATCGCGCAAAGAAATTAGGCCCAGCTTGCCGAACGCTTCGGCTCGGCGCGGGCCTATTCCTTTGATATTTGTAATGTGATCGGAAAGCCTCATTCTACGGAAATATAATAGTAGTAAAGGGGCTGACCGCCTCGCTGCACCATGCACTCGGCGTCGGGATACTTTTCGGATACGGCCTCCGCAAAGGCGTTGGCGGTATCTTCCGTAACATCGCTGCCGTAGAAGACGGTGATGATGGCATCCTCGCTCTTTTCGGCGACCATGCGGTCCACAAGAGCCATGGAAACAGCCTCTACGCTTTCGCCCACCTCTTCGATGGTGCCGTTCATAAGGCCGATGATGTTGCCTTCGTGGATGTCGTTGCCGTTCACATGGGTATCACGCACCGCATAGGTCACGGAGCCGGATACCACGTTGGCGAAGGCTTCCTTCATAGCGGCTTCGTTATCTTCGGGCGCCGCATCGGGATCGAAGGCGATGGCAGCCGCCACGCCCTGCACCATAGCCTTGGTGGGGATGACGATGACGTTGCGGTCGGAAAGCTCCGCAGCCTGCTGTGCCGCAAGGATGATGTTGGAGTTGTTGGGAAGCACGAAAACATTGCGTGCGTTTGCCTTTTTGATGGCATGACCGATGGTCTCGATGCTGGGGTTCATGGTCTGACCGCCCTGCACGCTTGCCGCCACACCGAGGGAGGTGAACACCTCTTCGATGCCGTCGCCGGAGCTGACCGCCACCATGGCGCTTTCCTTTTCGTTCTTCTTGAGGTTTTCAAGGATCTCCCGGTTCTGCTCACGCATGTTTTCGATCTTGATGCGGTCCACCTCGCCAAGGCGAAGTGCAAGCTGCAGGATCTTGCCGGGGCAGTTGGAGTGGACGTGCACCTTCACAAAGTCCGCATCGTGGGCGATGACAACGCTGTCGCCGATCTTCATGAGCTTTTCACGCAGGCGGTCAAGATCCGCCTCGGTGAAGGATTCGTCCAGATGAATGATGAAAAATTCCGTACAATAACCGAACTTGATGTCCTCAAGATCCTCAAAGCCGGCGGTCTCCTCCACGGCGGAAGATGCGGTGCAATCGTCCACATAGTCCTCGATCTCCTCGCCGTCAATGGCCATCTTAAAGCCGCGGAAAATGGTGACAAGACCCTTGCCGCCGCTGTCCACCACGCCGGCTTCCTTCAGAACGGGAAGAAGATCCGGGGTGATGCGAAGGGCAGCTTCGCCGCTTTCGATGATAAGATCGATGAGCTTATACACGTTGGCGCCCTCTTCCGCTGCCTTTTCCACCGCCTCGCCGATCATGCGGGAAACGGTGAGCATGGTGCCCTCTTTGGGCTTCATGACGGCTTTGTAAGCGGCTTCGGTGCCGGTTTTGAGCGCCTGCGCAAGAAGCTGTGCATCCATTTCTTCCGCACCGGCAAGGGCACGGGAGAAGCCGCGCAGGATCTGGGAAAGGATGACACCGCTGTTGCCCCTTGCGCCCTTGAGGGAGCCGAGGGATGCCGCAGCCGCCACATCCGCTACTTTTTCGCTTTTGACTTCACGGATCTCCTTCACCGCACCCTGCATGGTCATATGCATGTTGGTGCCCGTATCGCCATCCGGCACAGGGAAGACGTTGAGGGAGTCGATCAGCGCCTTGTTCTTGTCAAGCAGCGCTGCGCCGGTCAGGAACATTTCCCTGAGCAGCGCACCGCCAATGGTATTATTCATGTTGTATTATTCCTTCCTGCCGCAGGAAAGATCGCATGCGGCGTTCCTTCCTGTTGTGTTATGCGCGAATGGCTTCAACGTGAATGTTCACGTTCATGACCTTGATGCCCGTCATTTCATTCACGCGATAACGGACGTTTTCAATGGCATTGCGTGCAACAGCCGCAAGGGAAGTGCCGTATACTACGGTCACATAAAGATCGATATCCACGCTTTCACCGTCTTCAAGAACAGTGACCTTAACGCCGCGCTTATGGTTGTCGCCGCCCACAAGCTGCCAAAGCTGATCGCCGGTGGTTTTGGCGGTCATCCCCACGATGCCGTAGTTTTCAGAGGCGGCATAGCCTGCGATCGTTGCAACGATATCTTCCGAAATGCTGATCTTGCCCAACTCGGTCATAATGATTCCCGGCATGGTCGTGCATCCTCCTTGTTGTTTTTCTTCTTAATTTCATAATACTGGTATGATACCATTTTATATTCTACCCTAAAAGCGCCCGTTTCGCAAGCAAAGTGCCAAAAACTCCTGAAATTCTTACATTTTCATGCCTGTTTTTTCAAGAAGCAGCAGTTTTTCCTTCAATAATATGCCGCCTGCGTAGCCTGTCAGGGCGCCGGATGCTCCCACCACCCTGTGGCAGGGGATGATGATGGGGATGGGATTGCGGTTGTTTGCCATGCCCACCGCCCGTGCGGCTTTTTCATTGCCGATGCGTTTTGCGATCTCCCCGTAGCTTCCCGTTTCGCCGTAAGGGATCATAAGCAGCGCTTCCCACACCGTTTTTTGGAAGGGCGTGCCATCCGGCGCAAGGGGAACGGTGAATTTGCGCCGCTCGCCTGCAAAATACTCCAAAAGCTGTTTTTGCGTTTCAAGAAGAAGGGGCGTGGGGGCGGCCTCCCCGGTTACGGTGCCGCCGAAGCGAAGCGCCGTCAGCGCACCGCATGTTTCCACCGCCGTCAGAACACAAAGGGGCGTTTCAAAAGCAAATGCGTAAGTTTCCAAAATAGTATCACTCCCCTGCTCTTTTTATGTTATAATACATGATATAGCTGCAAAAAGGCAATTTTAACGATACTCATCTATTACAAACACGGAGGATACCATGCAAAAAATCGAACAGCAAGCGATCTCTGCGATCCGCGTCCTCGCTGCGGATGCCATCCAAAAAGCCAAGAGCGGCCACCCCGGCATGCCCATCGGTGCTGCCCCCATGGCGTATGCGCTTTGGAAACAGATGAAGCATAACCCGAAAAACACCACCTGGGCCGGCCGTGACCGCTTTGTGCTCAGTGCGGGCCACGCCTCCATGCTCGAATATGCGCTTCTTCACCTTTACGGCTACGGCCTTACGGCAGAAGACCTCAAAAATTTCCGTCAGGTGGGAAGCCTGACCCCCGGCCACCCCGAATTCGGTCACACCGTGGGCGTGGAAGCCACCACCGGTCCCCTCGGTCAGGGCTTTGCCATGGCCGTCGGCATGGCGATGGCGGAAGCGCACATGGCTGCCAAGTTCAACAAAGAAGGCTACAATGTGGTCGACAACTATACCTTCGTCATGATGGGCGACGGCTGCATGATGGAAGGCGCCTCTGCCGAGGCTGCAAGCCTTGCCGGCACCCAGAAGCTCAATAAGCTCATTGCCCTTTACGACAGCAACCGCATCACCATCGAGGGCGACACCGCCACCTCCTTTGCGGAAAACGTGGCTGCCCGCTATGCAGCTTACGGCTGGCAGATCATCAACGTGGAAAACGGCGAAGACTACAACGCCGTGGGCGTTGCCATCGAAGCAGCCAAGCTTGAAAAGGAAAAGCCCTCCCTTATCATCGTGAAGACCAACATCGCCCACGGCACCGCCAAGGAAGGCAAGGCGAGCGCTCACGGCGAGCCCCTCGGCGAGGAAAATATCGCTGCCATGAAGGCAAACCTCGGTTGGGAATATGCACCCTTTGAAGTGCCCTCTGAGGTCTATGCCCACTACGAAGCCATCGCCCTTAAGGGCGCAAAGGCCAACGAAGCCTACGATGCCATGGTGGCGGAATACGCAAAAGCATATCCGGAGCTTTATGCCGAGTGGCAGGCATGGCACAGCGACGTGCTGCCCGAAGCCCTGCTTCAGGATGAAAGCCTCTTTGCGGCGGAAGGCGCCAAAGCCACCCGTGCCACCGGCGGCGATGTGCTCAACAAGCTCGCCGGCTACCTGCCCAACCTCTTCGGCGGCAGTGCAGACCTTGCCCCCTCCAATAAGACCGAAATGAAGGGCCGCGGCTTCTTCGCACCGGATCTTCGTGAAGGTGCCAACATCCACTTCGGCGTGCGTGAGCTTGCCATGGCATGCATTTCCAACGGCATCGCCCTTTACGGCGGCCTGCGTGCATACTGCGCCACCTTCTTCGTATTCTCCGATTATGTGAAGCCTGCGCTGCGCCTGAGCGCCCTGATGGGTCTTCCCGTGATGTATGTGATGACCCACGATTCCATCGGCGTCGGCGAGGACGGCCCCACCCATCAGCCCATCGAGCACCTTGCAGCTCTCCGTGCTACCCCCAACACCTACGTGTTCCGCCCGGCAGATCAGAAGGAGACCGCTTACGCTTACCTTACCGCCCTCACGAAGAAAGCGCCTTCCGTGATGGCACTTTCCCGTCAGAACCTGCCCCAGATCGCCGAGACCGGCGAGGGTGCAAAGAAGGGTGCCTACATCCTCCGTGACCCGAAGGGCGAACCGGATGTGATCCTGATGGCTTCCGGCTCCGAAGTAGAGTTGATCATGAAGGCTGCGGATATCCTTGCCGTGCAAGGCTACACCGCACGTCTCGTCTCCATGCCCTGCGTGGATCTGTTCGAGGAGCAGAGCGCAGAGTACAAGGAAAGCGTGCTTCCCAAGGCCATGCGCAAGCGTGTTGCCGTGGAAGCCGGCAGCGGCTTCGGCTGGGAACGCTATGTGGGCCTTGACGGCGCCACCGTCACCATGAACCGCTTCGGCGCTTCCGCCCCCGCTGGCGAGCTGTTCCGTGCCTTCGGCTTCACTGCCGAAAACGTGGCAGCCGCTGCGCTCAAGGTCATCAAGGGCGAATAAACAAACAGCATCAAAAAAGCTGCTCTTAGGGGCATCCCATTAAAAAAACATCGCCGCAAAACGAATCCATTCCGGGCAACTGCATCGTCATCGTCGGTCGGAATATCGACGGATATGCCTTCCTCCTCTTCCTTGCATTTCCCCGAAAGCGATCCATTTTGCGGTTGAAGAGTCTAAAAAGGCAAGACCGGTTCTATCAGCAGGCGTGTGGTCGAAGGAATAGTGGTGCTATTTCAAGACCGCACAACATACTGACAGGGCAGGTATTGCCTTTCTTAGACCGATGTTTTCTTAACGGGATGCCCCTTCGGGAGCAGCTTTTTTATTTGCGGCCGCTGTTTCCATTTTGTTCAAAGAACGGAAACAAAACATTCAATCTTCGTTCCTACCCATGCCACATTTTCTTAGTATCCTATACCCAACGAAAGGGAAACACCCGTTGACAGCGGCACAGGATCAGCGGTGTTTCATCCGGAAAGGAGGATGCCTCAAACCATGCACCCGGCCGGGACCGGCCACACAGACACTTGTCAACAACAGCAAACAACAGACATTGATTTTTTCTCCTTTCGGGGCAATGCCCCATTTCGGAACGGTTTTCCTCCCCCGATATCCGTTCCGGTAAAAAACCTTCCTGCAAAAAAGATACCGGCTGCAGCATTCTGCGGTCGGTATCGTCTATTTTTGGCTTTTTATTCAGCGTTTTTCCGCAAAAAAGCGGCCGGGAAGCGCAGCGCATTCCTCTTCCATCACGCCGCCCACGGCAGGTACGGAGGAAAGAAAGGCATGGTCGAGCAGGTCGAACACGCTGCCGCAGCAGCCCGTTCGGGGTTCAAAGGCACCGAACACCGTTTTTTTGAGCCTTGCGTTCACAATGGCGCCGCTGCACATGGCGCAGGGCTCCAGCGTCACATAAAGGGTGCATTCAGAAAGCCGCTTTGTGCCAAGCTTTTGAGCCCCTTCCCGAATGGCGAGCATTTCCGCATGGGCGGTAGGGTCACCCCACTCCTCCACACGGTTATGGGTGCGGACGATGATCTCCCCCTCCGAAACGAGCACGGCGCCAACAGGCACTTCCCCTGCCGCAAACGCCAGCTTCGCCTCTTCAAGGGCAATGACCATACATTCCGCATCGGTGCGCTTTTCTGCCATGTCAATGCCCTCCTTTTATATGCTGCATCAAATTATATCATTCTTTTCCGGCACCGACAAAGGCTTTTCGGCAGCATTTCTTTGTGATATGATAATAGTTACGCAAAGAAACGAGGTCCGCCCATGAAAAACGAAACATCCCGTTCCACCCTGTTTTACAGTACGCTTCTGGTACTTGAATGCCTGATCTGGGGTATTGCAAACGCCCTATCGAAGCTCGGTTTTGATTCCATTACGCCTATGTGGTGTCTGACACTGCGCTATGCTCTGAGCGCAGTGCTGTTTCTTGTTTTTTTCGGCAAGCGGTTTTTTCGCAATGTGAAAATGAAGGATGTGCCCCACTGCGTGCTGGTTTCCATCGCCACCGCTTCCGCCTTTATTTTCGGCTTCCTTTCGCTTGTTTACACCACCGCCACCAATGCAGGCTTTTTCATGGCGCTGGCGGTGATCATTGCGCCCTTCCTTTCCGTGCCGCTGCTGAAGGAAAAGTTTGACCCCCGGCAGATCCTCCCCGTCATCGTGGTGGTGGCAGGCATGTACCTTGTGGGCGGCGGCAGCTTCTCCACCTTCGGCAAGGGCGAGCTTTTTGCGGTGCTTTCTTCCTGTTCCACCGCCTTTATGCTCACGCTGAGCGGCAAATACCTCAAGAATGTGGACAGCATGGTGCTTTCCACCATTCAGTGCATCGTCTGCTTCTTCTGCTGCCTTGTGGTGGCGCTCATCATAGAGGGTACACCGGTATTTTCCAGCATCGGTCTTCCCGGCTGGGGTCTTGTGCTGTACCTTGCCGTCGGCTGCACCTTCCTTGCCTATACCTTCCAGAATACGGCGCTCGCCCATGTTTCCCCCGCTTTCGGTGCGCTCACCTGGTGCACGGAGCCCCTGTTTACCGCCATTTCCGCCTATTTCATCCTGCACGAAAGGATGACGCCCATCGCCCTTGCAGGCTGTGCGCTGATCCTTGCAGGCACGGTGCTTGCCTCCTTCTTTGAAATGAAAAAGCCGGCGGCAAAAGCGGCGGAACAAAAATAGCATTTCATTTCCCACCTGTGCAAGGTGGGATTTTTTCTGCCCTTTCGGCGGGATTTGCCGATTGCATCCCCTTTGCTGACGTTTTATAATCATAGAGATGTATTTTTGAAACATATTTGGAAAGGACCGCATGAATATGGATGTTTCCCGTTTTACCGACTACCGCAGCAAGGTGGTTGAAAACTGTTCCCGTGTCATCATCGGCAAGGAGGATGTGATCTCCCTTGTGCTCACCTGCTTCGTCTGTTCCGGTCACGTACTGCTTGAGGATATCCCCGGCACCGGCAAAACGATGCTGCTCCGGGCGTTTTCCAAGACCATCGGCGGCAATTTCCGCCGCATTCAGTTCACGCCCGATCTGCTGCCCTCCGACCTGACGGGCATCAACTTCTACAACCAGAAATCCGGTGAATTCGAATTCCGCCCCGGCCCGCTTTTCTCCAACATCATCCTGGCGGACGAGATCAACCGTGCCACGCCCCGTACCCAGTCGAGCCTTCTTGAGGCCATGGAAGAGCGCCAGATCACCGTGGACGGCGTGACCACCAAGCTCGAAGAGCCCTTTATGGTCATGGCCACCCAGAACCCCCTTGAATCCTACGGCACCTTCCCCCTGCCCGATGCCCAGACCGACCGCTTCTTCATGCGCCTTTCCCTCGGCTACATGAAGCGTGAGCAGGAAATGCAGGTACTTTCCCGTGTTTCCACCGTCAGCATCATCGAATCCCTCGAGCAGGCCGTTACCGAAGAGGAGACCAACTATGTGCGCACCGCCTACAGCGAGGTCAAGGTATCCGATGCGGTGCTCGGCTACATGATGGATATCGTGGAAGCCACCCGTTTTGATGCGAAATTCGCCATGGGCGTTTCCACCCGCGGCGCCATGGCGCTTTACAAGGCAGCGCAGGTCACCGCCGCTTTCAACGGCCGTGATTACGTGATCCCGGAGGATGTCAAATACGTTGCGCCCCACGTGCTTTGCCACAGGATCAGCGCCGGCGGCAGCGCAGCAAGCATTGAGGAATACCTCCGCAAGCTCATCAATGGCATTCAGGTGCCCCTTGAGACCGTATGATCCTGTATTTCGCCATTTTTGCGGCGATCCTCGCACTGGTGCTGCAGCGGCTTTTATCCGGCAAAAGCCTTGACCACCTGGAGGAAACACACTATATCGACGCCGCGCTCGTCGAGCCGGATGCACCCTTTGACATCGTGATCTCCCTGACCAACAAAAGCCGCCGCATCCTGCCCTTCCTTCGGGTAAGGGAGCGCATCGGCGACGATATGCGCATCCACACGGCGGATTCTTTCATCGTCACGGACTCCTCCAAAAGAAGGACCGTCACCTTTTCCGCATGGCTTCGCCCCCGTCAGGTGCTGCTGCACCGGGTGCCTGTTTCCATCGCACGCCGGGGGCGCTATTACCTGCTGCCTCTGACGGTCGCCGCCGGCGATTTCCTCGGCCTGAACGAAACGGTGCGCACCACGGAACGCTTCAGCGAGGTGGTGGTGGTACCCAAAAGAGCGCCGCAGCAGCGCATCAGCGAGGTGCTGGGCGGTTTTCTCGGGGATGTCAGCGTGCGCCGCTTCCTGTTTGAAGACCCCGTGCTGACCCTCGGTTTCCGTGAATACACGGGCCGTGAACCCATGAAATCCATCGCATGGACGCAGACCGCAAGAATCGGCAGCCTGATGGTCAAAAACTACGACCACACCATGGAACCCACGGTCTCCGTGCTGCTCAATGCGGATACACGCAGCAAAAACGGCGAAGAGCTGCTGGAGCGCTGCTACAGCATTGCAAGGACCGTGTGCGAAGCCCTTGAGGAAAAGAAGATCAAATACGCCTTCCGTACCAACGCCATCATTTCCGGCTCCCGAAAGGGACTTACAGATACCCGTGAGGGTCTTGGCGAACGGCACTTCTGCGGCATCCTCGAAGGTCTTGGCAGGGCTTCCCTCGATGCTTCCAGCACCCTTGGGGGACTCATTTACGATGCCCTTCGCCCCACCGGTGAAAGCACCAACGGCTACATCCTCATCACTCCCGAACAGCCCGGGCGCTATATGAAGGAGATCGCACGGCTCCGTGAGCGCAGCGGCGGCAGGCTGCTTGTGATCACCGCAGAGGAGGTGGGCACATGGTAATGCTGTTCTTCCTGCGCATGATGGCAGACCTTGGCGCTTACTACGCCTTTGGCGGCGCCATCACGGCCATTTCCGGCGGCGGCGAAAAGCTGATGGGCGTGCTGATGCTGCAAAGCGCAGCCTATGCCCTTTCCTGCCTGCCGAAAAAGCGCAGCTTCCGGCTGCTTCTGCTGCCTCCCGTCATGGCGGCGTTTTTCCTTGGCGGCATCGCCCTGCCAGACAGGATCCTGATCCTGCCGGCAACGGCGTACCTTTTCTACCTTGCGTGGGTGGGCGACAATGCCCTTTCCTGGAGCAGGCATGTTTCCCTGTTCAAGGGCTTCCTGTACGGCTACATTCCCTATGCCGTTCTGGCGGTATTGCTGGGCGCAAGGGAAGAAATGCTGTACTGCTCGCTGCCCTATGCACTCATCATGCTCGCCGCATCCGTGCTTTTGATGCGTGCCCTCCGCCACGATGAAAGCGTTTACAGCCAAACACGCTTTCTTCTCATCAACGGCATAGGCGTGCTGCTTCTTGCCATCAGCGCATTTTTGATGAGCACGGAAGCCTTCCGGCAGGGCTGCGAGCTTGTGTTCGGCTCCATCTACAAGTTCGTGATCGCCCCGGTTCTGCTGCTGCTTCTCTGCATCATGGGCGGCATCGTGGCAGGCATCGGCTGGCTGCTTTCACGTATCCGCAAGCCGCACGCACAGGGCGATGGGCAGGTGCTTGACCTTGTTTTCGAATCGGCAGAGGAGATCCTTGGCCTTGAAGAGATGCAGCAGACAACGGATACGAACCCCGTCATCTGGATCGTGATCACCACGCTCATCGTGTTGACGGTGCTGTTTTTCTTCTTCCGCTGGCTTGCACGCCGCCACCCCGAAGAGGCAAAGGTGCCCGGCAGCGAGGTGCGCATCACCCTTGAGGGCGATATTCCCCGCCCGAAGGAACCGCCCCGGGGAAGCCCCGTGCAGAAGGTGCGTGCGGTCTACCGCAAGTTCCTGAAGCTGTGCGAGCGGCAGGGCTTGCAGCTTGAACCTTCCACCACATCAAAGGATGTGGAATACGATGCACAGCACTTTTACCCGAACCAGCAGGCTTCCGGCGAGATGCGTGAGATCTACATTGCCGCTCGCTATGGAGAACGGGCGGAAAAGGCGGATGTCGCAAGAATGAAAACGCTCCTTGCAAGCCTCAAAAAGAACGGCGGCGAGGAGAACAGCGAAACCGAATAACAGCAAAAAAGCACTGCGGCGCAGTGCTTTTTTTATTGTTTCAGTATTCGTATCCCGGCGGGCAGAGCAGCGTATCCACATTCTCCGCCCATACAAGTTCGTTTGCTTCTTCCATAAGGGTGAGCGCATTGTCTGCCACAAGAAACTCACGCCCGTATTGGTCTTCGATGACGGCGGCAACCGCCAGTTCATCCCCAAGCTGCAGCGTGATCTCCTCATCCCCAAAGGAAAACAGGATATCGCCCTCCCGCATTTCCGGTACGGCAACGGTGGCATTGCCGCTTGAGTTTCCCACAACAACGGGTTCGCCGGGGTCAGGCATTGCCCACGCTGCGATCTTCTTATTGATGAAGATGCCCACACGCACTTTTTCCGGCCAGGGCCTGCCTTGCACATAGGGAAGATCCTCGATGGGATAGCCTGCGCTGTTCACAAGCGCCTGACAGCCGCTGAGGGAAAAGGGCTTGCCCGGTTCTGCGGCTTTCCACATCAAATTCAGTCCGTGCACGCTCATGATGGGCAATGTCATCGCATAAAGATCGCCGTATTCCGAAACGGGCTGCGTTTTGCGCTCGCCGTCAATGTAGAAGGCGGCGCTCAAAAGGGTGGTCTCTGCACCCTCTTCAAGGGGGCATACCAGTTCGCCGGAAAAGCGTGCATTCTCCCCTTCCTTCGCCGCTGCGGAAACGGATTTTTCCCCGTATTCCGCCACAAACTCCACCTGCATGCCCTCTTTGTATACTTTCGGCACCGCATAAAGGAAGAATGTGACGGTACCCTTTTCCACATCCACCGCTTTGATCTCGCAGCCGTAATCCGCCGTTAAAGCGTTCTGTTCCGCAAGGATGCTTTCCACCCTGTTCGCAAGGCCGTTGATCTCCCTGTTCACGGAGCTTTGCAGGTTCACAAGGGTGTTCTGCACACCCCGATAGTTGCTGTCAAGATCCTCAAGGCGGTGGGAGAACAGCACGATCACCACGCAAAGGGCGCATACCGCAGCAACGGCACCGATCTCCTTGCGCTGTTTTCTTTTTATCTCCGCTTTTGCTTCCTCGTCATCCGCCTCCCGCTCTTTTTTTGCGGCGGCGTTCGCACGGAAGCGCTCTTCTTCCCGGCGGCGGTCGTTCTCCTCCCGAAGTGCCGCCGTGTAGCGTGATACGATCTCCTCCACCATTTTAAGCTGCGCAGGTGTCAGTTCATCCTTCGCCCCGGCATCCGCAGTGTCGGGTGCATTTTCCTCCACGCCGAGAAGAGCCCCTACAGATACGCCGAAAATCCGGCTCATGGAAACGAGTTTTTCTATTTCGGGAAGGGCGCTGTCACTCTCCCACTTGGAAATGGATTGGCGTGTCACGCCGAGTGCCTCGCCGAGGGCTTCCTGCGAAAGCCCTTTCTGCTTGCGAAGCTCTGCGATGCGGCTTCCAACGGTCATATGCATCAACTCCTTTGCAGGAAAAAGTATAGCCTTTAAGGTGCGTTTTTTACCACCAACCGCAGGCTTCCTTTTGTCAACCGGCGGTTGCGCCGCCCGTTTCGGTCATTATACAGGATGCACCGCTGCGCCGCAAGCGTTCCTGTTTCTTGACTATCCCCGGGAAGGGTGTATGATGGTGGTATACATTTTCCCAATTTTGTGAATCAGCAAAGGAGCAATGCATTATGTCCAGCTTTGAAAACCTGCGCGTGGTGGATAATTTCTACCAAACATCCCTGTTTTTCCCCATGCCCACGGTGGTCATCAGCACCCTTTGCGAGGACGGTTCCACCACCCTCGGCCCCTATTCCCTCGTGCAGCCTTACTACGTTGCAGGCAAGGATTTCTATGCCATGCTTCTTTCCTGCCGCAACTCTTCCAACACGGCGCAGAACATCCTTAGAACCGGCAAGTGCGCCATCAACTTTGTGGACGATAAGTCCAAAACTTTCAAGGAATGCGTCAAGCTATCCTGGCCCGGCGACAAGCCGGAGGATAAAATGCCCAAGTGCAATTTCCGCCTTGAAAAGGGCATCGTGGAGGAGACCACCGGCGAAAAGCGCCCCATGGTTTTGACGGATGCCATCGAGGTCATCGAGTGCACATGGGTCAGCACCCTTGACAATGCGCAGGATGACAAGCCCGGCGAGCTCAACGGCTATGAACCGCCTTACCACGATTTCAACGGCATCACCTCCAAATTCGGCGCCCACTTCATTCTGAAGGTGGATAAGATCCTCATGAAAAAGAAGTACCACGATGCCATCATCAACGGTGTGAAAGCCGGCGATTTTCCGCCGCTGCCCGTGGACTACGGCTACCGTGACTCCAAGAATTTCTGGTTCCACCGCAAAACAAGGCTCCGTGCGGAGCTTCTCCCCATGCGCAAGCAGTCCCTTGAATCCGTGCGCTATGCGGCGGACAGGGCGGATGACACCGTGAAATTCACCGATGAAGCCCTTGAGACAATCCTCAATGTGCCCCGTGTATTCCTGAGCGTGGTGCTCAAAGGCTGTGTGGATTGGGCGAAGGAGAACGGCGTTACCCTGATCACGGCGGAGCATATGAAGATCATCAACGACAAGCGCTCCAAGGAGAAGAACAAGAAATAACCTGTCTTTGTGAACTATTTTGGCATGGTGCGCCATAAACTTGACGCTCCATGCCGTTTTTGTTATATTGAATTGACACTACCTACCGAGGAGCCTTTAGATTCAGATGGAAAAGAAACCTTCCTCTTCCAATAACAAATTTGCACGCATTGCCCTTTATGCGGTGTGCGCAGTCTGCTTTGCCGTCGGCATTTACCTCATCGTGCGTGAGCACATCCTGCTGCCGGATCCGGACTTTGTGATGCCGACACCGCCTGCCCCCACCGCTGTGCCGACAGCCACGCCCATGCCGACCGTTACCCCCACTCCGGCGCCGAATGAAACACCTGCTCCTACTCCTTCCCCCACACCCTATGTGCAGCCCGTGCCGGTGCGCATCAGTTTCGTGGAACAGAAGCAAAGCTGTGAGGTCTTCCCCGGCGGCGTGACGGAATCCGGGCAAATGGAAGTGGTAGACCTTGCGGATGCGGCAAGCTGGCTGCAGAACGACGGCGTGGACCTTCGCCCTGCCCCCGGCGAAAACGGCAACGCCATCATTGCAGGGCACAAGAGCAAGGACGGCGTGGCAGGCACCTTCAAGGCGCTTTGGGACGCCGCTGTGGGCGATGCGGTCGTTATTGACTTTGAGGATGGCAGGCAGGAATGGTTCTACATCCATTCCATTGACCGCTACCCCTATCAGGAAGTGCCTGCAAGCGTCATGAGCGCCTTTGCGGAGGAACCGCAGCTGACGCTGATCACCTGCATCGGCGAATGGGACCGTGACGGCGGTACATCCTCCGAGCGGCTGATCGTTGTGTGCAAAAAAACGCTGCCGCTGTAAGAATGGATCATGAATGAGCCGGGCTTTTGCCCGGCTTTTTTTGTTTGATCAAAAAGGAAAGGCTTTCGAAATCCCGTTTGGGTTGCTATAATAAAGGCACAAATCTGCACTATCACGGAAGGGGACGCATATGCTCAACTTTACGCACCATATTCCCACCACCATCCACTTTGGACAGGGTCAGCTTTCCCACCTTTCAGAGCTGAAGGAAAGCGGCAAAAACGTGCTGCTCGTCTACGGCGGCGGCAGCATCAAAAAAACCGGCCTTTACGATGAGATCATGAAGATCCTCACGGAAAACGGTCTTTCCGTCACGGAGCTTGCCGGCGTGCAGCCCAACCCCCGTATCGAATCCGTCCGGGAAGGCATCCGCCTTTGCCGTGAAAACAATGTCGATATGGTGCTTGCCGTGGGCGGCGGTTCCTCTATCGACTGCGCAAAAGTAGTCGCTGCCGGCGTATTCTACGATGGCGATGCATGGGACCTTGTGCTTGACCGCACGAAGATCACAAAGGCGCTGCCCATCTATTCCGTGCTGACCATTGCCGCCACCGGTTCCGAAATGGATACGGTAGCGGTGATCTCCGATATGTCGAAAAACGAAAAATGGAGCACCGGTTCGCCGCTGATGGCGCCGAAGATGTCCGTTCTCGATCCTTCCATCACCTTCACGGTATCGAAAAAGCAGACCGCTGCCGGCACGGCGGATATCATGAGCCACACCCTTGAAAACTACTTCACCCCCGTAAAGGGTGCCTTCTTCCAGGCAAGGATGTGCGAAGCCCTGCTTAAGACCGTCATCCATTACGGCCCCATCGCTTATGAAGAGCCCGAAAACTACGAAGCCCGTGCCAACCTGATGTGGGCAGGCAGCTTCGCCATCAACGGCGTATTGAGCGACGGTGCGGATGTGCCCTGGTGTGTACACCCCATCGAGCACGAGCTTTCCGCTTTTTACGATGTGACCCACGGCGAAGGTCTCGCCCTCGTTACCCCCTACTGGATGGAATATGTGCTCAACGAAGAGACCGCATGGCGTTTCGGCGAATACGGCCGCAACGTGTTCGGTCTTGAGGGCGATGACGACATGGAAGTCGGCAGGCAGGCCATCGCATGCACCCGTGCATTCTTCAAAAAGCTGAACCTTCCCTCCACCCTGTCCGAGCTCAACATCGATGCAGCATACTTCGACATCATGGCAGAAAAGGCCGCACGCCGCTGCGCCAAGACCTTTGTCCCCCTGACGAAGGAGGATATCAAAAAGATCCTGGTGAGTGCGCTGTAAAATAAATATGCAATCAAAAAGGCTTCCCTTCGGGGTATTCCAATAAGAAATCATCGCCGCAAAACGAATCCATTCCGGGCAACTGCATCGTCATCGTCGGTCGGAATA
>JAFSEB010000011.1 GCA_017435905.1 Clostridia bacterium
ATCACCTGTGACCGTGGGACGGAGTTTGCCAACTCGGCAAACATTGAAAGAAGGCTGAATTGTGATCTATATTTTGCCGATCCATACTGTGCCTGGCAAAAGGGAACAAACGAGAACAGTAACGGTCTGCTTCGCGAGTTTTATCCCAAGGGCCGCAACCTTTCCCGTGTGGCGCAGGCCACTCTAAACAAGAACCTGGCGTTGATCAACGCCAGGCCTCGTAAGGTTCTTAATTTCCATTCTGCTCAGTCGCTTTGGAACTTTGAACTCGCGAACTGTTGCACTTAGTTTGACAATTCACTTTTGGAGCGGGCTTTTGATGTTATCTGTAAACTGCAACGCCGGAACGGTAAATCCTGCTGATCCCATCGGCAATATCGGTCAGCGACCGTTCTTCATTATTTTCTTTCAGCACCGAAATGATCATATCAACAAAGCCTGACCCGAGCACTTCGAGAAAAAAGCGAAAACCTTCTTCATCGCCGATATTCTGCCTTCTTAGGTTTGCAAAATTTCGTTCAAGCACCAGCGTTTTCAGCTTTTGCACAAAGTCTGCTGTTTGCTTTGTGTTCACAAGCACCTGCAGCGCCTCTTTGTTTTCATGGATATACTGCACGATCCGGTGCAGGAGCTGCTCAACATCATCAAAGCCTTGCTGCGCTTCCGTTTCGGCAAGGATCGTATCAAACTGTACGAGCGTATCCTGCTGGTACTCTTCAAGGATCGCATAGATGTCCTGATAATGAGCATAAAACGTGTTTCTGCTCAGGTCTGCACCGCTCACAATATCCACGACCGTGATCCTGTCCAGTTCCTTTTCCCGAAGCAGTTCAATAAAAGCACGCCTTATCATTTCGCGTGAACGAATGCTGTTGCGGTATGGTTTCTTCATATTGCTCCTTTTTATGCGCTTTCTTTACAAATGTGCAATATCATACATTTGTTTGATTTTTGACAGTTGTATTATATTATTTTTACTTTACAATAGTGCATCATACCCGTCAAGACATAAATGGAGGAACGGAAAATGGCGCAGAAGCACATTGAAACCAACACCGAAAGTATCCGCAAACGCAGCATAAACGTTGATCTTCTCACAGCACTTCTTGGGCTTCGCTCCTTGTTTTCCGCAAAAGCGGAAATGCCGACTGCGGAAGAGCTGCGCTTGGTCGGCAAATTAACAAAGGAAACCGTTTCAAGCAAGCAAAAATAATGAAAAAAGCCCGTTTCAACGGGCTTTTTGTATCTATGCGTATTATTTCTGCAAAAAATGAAAACCTTTCCACATCGGGGCTATTGACAGTTCCGGAAAGCGGTGCTACAATGTATGAAAACGTTACCTGAAAACGTTACCTGGCTATGTGTCGGGTGCGGTTCAGAAAGGATTCGGGGAACAGCATGCGCCAGCAGGAGACGAAAAACTTCACGATCAAAGATATCGCACGGCTCAGCGGTGTGGGTATCAGCACGGTATCCCGTGTGGTCAACGGTCATCCGTATGTGAAGGAAGAAACCAAGAAGCGTGTGCTCACCGTAATGGAAGAGTACCATTACACCCCAAACGCCAATGCCAAAAACCTGAAGCAGATCAGCGCAAACGCCATCAGCGTGGTGGTGCGCGGTACCAACAATGCATTCTTCGCCAGCATCCTTGAAAAGATGGAACGTGCCATTGAGGCGGGCGGCTTCCAGTGCCGTGTTACCTACCTTGATGAGCGCAGCGATGAGATCGATGCCGCCCGCAGGGTGTGCAACGAAAAGAAGGTACAGGGAGTGATCTTCCTCGGCGGCAGCGGCGTGGGCCGTGAAAAGGAACTTGAGGCGATCCCCGTCCCCTGCGTTTTTTCCACCGAAAGCGCCGCAGCAGCGAACCTTGAGCATGTTTCCAGTATCACCGTGGATGACCGTGCCGCCGCCAAACAGGCTGTTGATTACCTGTTTGAGATGGGTCATCGGGACATCGCCGTTCTCGGCGGCGTCCGTGAAGCGCTCAACAACATCGGCCTTCGCTATCAGGGCGTGCTGGACAGCTTCCGTGAACATGGCATGACACTTCCCGAAGAGCGCTACTTCACCTGCCTCTTCTCCATGGAAGAAGGCTACAATGCCATTTCCAGGGTGCTCGGCACCGGCGAACGCTTCACCGCGGTTTTCGCCATGTCCGACGTGATGGCCATCGGCGCCGCCAAAGCGATCACCGATACAGGGCTCAGCATTCCGGATGATATCTCCATCATCGGCTACGACGGCATCGACCTTGTGCGCTACTACAACCCCACGCTGGCCACCGTTCGCCAGCCGGCGGAGGAGATCGCCGAAAAGAGCGTTGCGCTGCTTCTTGAAGCCATTGAAAACGACAGCCCCGCCCGCCACATGACGCTTGGCGGCGAGCTGATCGCCGGCGCTTCCGTCAAACGGATTTAATTTTGGGCTTTGCCCGTAAACCAAAAAAATAAAAAATATAAAAAGAGAGAGGTCCACAAAATGAAGAAGATTCTTGCAATCGTTCTTGCCGCCATGATGATGTTCGCCATGGTTGCCTGCCAGAACAACGAAGAACCCGCCCCCGCTCCCGAAGCTTCCACCGCTCCCGAAGCTTCCACCGCTCCCGAAGCCTCCACCGCTCCTGAAGCCTCCGAAGCTCCCGAAGCCAAAGAGCAGGTTACCCTGAAGGTTTGGGGTTCCCAGGAAGACCAGGAAATGCTCGGCGAAATGATCGAAGCCTTCAAGGCCGCTCATCCCGAGAAGGAATACACCATCGAGCTCGGCGTTGTCGGCGAACCTGATGCCAAGACCCGTTACCTCGAGGATCCCGCTGCTGCGGCTGACGTCTTTGCTTTCGCAAACGACCAGATCCGTGACCTTGTTGCTGCCGGCGCTCTCTACGAAGTGACCCGCAATAAGGATGCCATCGTTGCTGCCAACGTTGGCGGTTCCATTGAATCCGCTACCCTTGACAACAAGCTCTGGGCATACCCCATGACTGCTGACAACGGCTACTTCCTCTACTACGACAAGTCCGTCCTCACCGAGGAAGACGTGCAGACCCTCGACGGTCTCCTCGCCGCTGCCAACGCTGCCGGCAAGAAGGTCTTCATGGACGTTTCCAACGGCTGGTACATCGCCTCCTTCTTCCTTGCCAAGGGCAGCCTCGCTCTCGATGCTGACGGCAAGCAGACCTGCAACTTCAACGATGAAAACGGCCTTCTCGCCGCTGAAGCCATCAAGGCCTTCACCGCCGATCCCGCTTTCATGACCGGTGACGATGCTGTCCTGACCGGCGGCTTCGGCTCCACCATCTGCGCCGGCGTTTCCGGTGCCTGGAACAGCGCTGCCCTCACCGAGCTCCTCGGCGAAAACCTCGGCGCCTGCAAGCTTCCCACTTTCACCATGAACGGTGAACAGGTCCAGATGTCCTCCTTCGGCGGCTACAAGCTCATCGGCGTGAACTCCCTCACCGCTTACCCCACCGATGCGATGGATCTTGCCGAATGGCTCACCAACGAAGAGAACCAGGTGAAGCGCTTTGAAATGCGCGCCATGGGTCCCTCCAACATCAACGCCGCTGCCAGCGAAGCTGTGCAGTCCAACCCCGCTCTTGCCGCTCTCGCTTCCCAGAGTGCTCACGCCGTTTCCCAGAAGGACGTGCTCGGCAACTACTGGTCTCCCGCCGAAGCTTTCGGCACCGCGATGGAGTCTAAGGATTACTCTTCCTCCCTGCAGGAGCAGCTCGACGCCATGGTCGCTCAGATCATTGCGTAACGCTTAAAGCGTAATTGCAAACAGCAGGTTGAGGCTTTTGCCTCAGCCTGCTTTTTCCGCTTCAGAAAGTTTTCCTGATTAAGCCTTCCCATTTACGACAATCACTGTTAGAATATTACTGAAAAACAAAATCGGGGGTGCGCAATGAAGACGACGGAACAGTTTACCTGGAACCCGCTTCATAAGTTTGTTTGGCGCGTCTGGCAGTTCATCCTCCACATTCCGGAAAAAGTCGCAAAGGGCTTCAAAGCACTTGGCGGCATTTTGCTGCAGTTCATCTGCTCCGTGCGGGATGCGGTGGTCAATTTCGGCCGGATGTTCGTTGACGGTGACATTTGGACTAAGCTCAGCTACCTTATCATGGGTATCGGCTGCGCCGCACATAAGCAGATCGTAAAAGGTCTTCTTTATCTCGGCGTGCAGGTGGGCGCTGTTTGGTACATGATATCCTTCGGTTGGCAATACCTGAAGCATATCACGACCCTCGGCACCGCCACCAAGTATCAGGTATGGGATGAAGCCGCACAGATCTACCGCTATGTGCAGGGCGACAACTCCATGCTGATCCTTCTTTACAGCGTAATGAGCATCATTCTGCTGCTTGTGGCGCTCGGTCTTTACTTCTCCAACATCAAGGCTTCCTACAAAGCGGAACTGTGCATCAGGGAAGGCAAAAAGCCCTCCACCATCATTGAAGACTGCAAGGCGCTTTTTGACCAGAAGTTCCATGTGACCCTTCTCACCGTTCCCACCGTATCCGCCTTTGCATTCGTGATCCTGCCCATCATCTTCATGGTGCTCATCGCCTTCACGAATTACGACAAAAACCATCAACCTCCGGGAAATCTGTTCACGTGGGTCGGTTTTGAGAACTTCGCCAACATGATCTGGAACGATCCTGTGAAGTCCAAGACCTTCTCAAGCCTTACCGGCTGGACCTTCATCTGGGCATTCTTTGCCACCTTCACCAACTACATCTTCGGCATGCTGCTCGCCATCATGATCAACAAGCAGGGCATCAAGCTGAAGAAGTTGTGGCGCACCATTTTCGTGACCACCATCGCCGTGCCCCAGTTCGTTTCCCTGCTGCTGATGTCCAAGCTTCTTGGCGATCAGGGCTCCGTAAACGTACTGCTGCAGCAGATCGGCTGGATCGATAAACCCATCCAGTTCCTGACGAACGGCACCATTGCAAAGGTAACGGTCATCATCGTGAACATGTGGGTCGGTATCCCCTACACCATGCTCACCACCACGGGTATCCTGATGAATATCCCGAAGGAGCTTTACGAATCCGCCCGTATCGACGGCGCAGGCCCCTTCAAGACCTTTACCCGCATCACGCTGCCCTACATGCTCTTCGTGACGACGCCTTACCTCATCACGCAGTTCATCGGCAACTTCAACAACTTCAACGTCATCTACCTGCTGACGCAGGGCAATCCGCTTTCCCTCGATTACTATCAGGCGGGACAGACGGACCTGCTCGTTACCTGGCTTTACAAGCTCACCGTCAACCAGCAGGATTACAACTTCGCCTCTACCATCGGCATCATGGTGTTCATCGTATCGGCGGTGTTTGCGCTGATCTCCTATAACATCTCGCCTTCCGCCAAACGAGAGGAGGAATTCCAATAATGAAAAAGACGAAGAAGACCGGCAGCATGAAGCTGCGCACCCGTCTTGCAAACGGCGGTATCTACGCCCTGCTCACCACCATGAGCATCATCTGGCTTCTTCCCCTTGCGTGGCTCGTGCTGATGAGCTTCAAAGCGGAAAAAGGCGCCTGGCACGATTATGTGATGCCCAAGGGCTACACCTTTGACAACTACATTGCCCTCTTTACGGAAACGGACCTGTTCAACTATCCCCGTTGGTTCATGAACACCCTCATCGTGGCGATCTGCACCTGCATCCTCTCCACGCTGCTGCTGCTCATGATCAGCTATGCCTTCTCAAGGCTCCGCTTCCCCTCCCGCCGCAAGATCATGAACGTGGGTCTTATCCTCGGCATGTTCCCCGGCTTCATGACTATGATCGCCGTTTACCACATCCTCAAGGCGGTGGGGCTTGATCAGTCCCTCGTTTCGCTGGTGCTGGTATACTCAACGGGCGGCGCACTCAACTACTTCATCGCCAAGGGCTTCTTTGATACCATTCCGAAGTCCCTTGATGAAGCGGCGATGCTGGACGGCGCCACGAAGAACGATATCTTCTGGAAGATCACCCTGCCGCTTTCCAAGCCCATCGTGATCTACACCGCCCTGACATCCTTCATCGCCCCCTGGGTGGACTTCATCTTCGTGTCCGTCATCATGAAGGACAACTACCAGAACTACACCCTTGCCGTGGGTCTTTACCGCATGCTGGAGCGTGAGAACATCTTTGAATGGTTCACCCGCTTCTGCGCAGGTGCCGTTATCGTCGCCATCCCGATCACCATTCTGTTCATCAAGATGCAGAAATACTACGTGGAAGGCGTCACCGGCGGCGCAACCAAGGGTTAAATCCCACCGATTTTACGGGCGCAGGTCACTGCGCCCGATTTTTTCAGGAGAAACGTATGCTTACCAAACGGATCATCTGCCTGTTCCTTGCCATTGCCCTGCTTGCATGCTTGGGCTGCGAAAAGGCGCCTGCAGCCACCCCTGCACCGGAAGAAGCTGCCACCCCCACGCCGCTGCCCACGCCCGTCCCCACGCCGACCCCTGCGCCCATTGCCATCCTGCCCGAAGCCGCAGGCTTCTCTCAGGATGCATACCGGGTGTTTTATGAGATCTATGTGGGCGCTTACTGCGACAGCAACGGCGACGGCATCGGCGACCTCAAGGGTCTTCTTTCGAGGCTTGACCACATCAACGACGGCGACCCCAACTCGGCGGTCTCCCTCGGTGCGGAAGGCATTTGGCTGATGCCCATCTGCCCCTCCCCCACCTATCACAAATACGATGTTACGGATTACTGTGAGATCGATCCGCAGTACGGCACCCTGCAGGACTTTGACGCCCTTGCCGCTGCCTGTGAAGAGCGGGGCATTGCGCTGATCCTTGACCTTGTGGTGAACCATACTTCCAGCGATCACCCCTGGTTCAAGTCCGCCTGCAAGAGCCTGCGCACCCCTTCCTGCGGACAGGAGGTTTGCACGGAAGCAGACCTTTGCATCGACCATAATCCCTACATCGACTACTACAACTTCACGCAGGAACCGGAAGCGGGCGGTTACTATGTGGTGCCCGGTGCGGCGCCCTGGCACTATGAATGCCGCTTTGTCAACACCATGCCGGACCTGAACCTTGACAGCGAGAAGGTGCGCGAGGAGATCGCAGCCATCGCAAAATTCTGGCTTGACCGGGGTGCGGCCGGCTTCCGCCTTGATGCGGTCACCTCCTATTACACCGGCAACGTTACACGCAGCACGGAGTTCATGGCATGGTTCATGGATACCTGCAAAGCCATCAAGGAGGATGTGTATGTGGTAGGCGAAGCATGGACCGACGGCGGCAGCATCCTCCGCTACTACGAGAGCGGCATCACGAGCCTTTTCAACTTCCCCTTCAGCCAGAGCGACGGCGACATCATCGGCGCAGTACGGGGCAAGCAGGGTGCAAAGCTTGCCGGTGCCATCGAAGGCTGGAACAGGGAGCTGCGTGAGAACCATCCCCACGCCGTCGATGCGCCCTTCCTTACCAACCACGACAATGCACGCAGCGCAGGCGCCCTTGTGGGCAAGGCGGAGCTGATGAAGCTCGCCGCCGCCACCTATCTGCTCATGCCCGGCACACCCTTCATCTATTACGGTGAAGAGATCGCCATGCAGGGCAGCGGCAGGGACGAAAACAAGCGCACCCCCATGGTATGGAGTCTCAGCGACAGCACCGGGCAGGCGCTGCCTCCCTCCGGTGCGGATGATGTGCGTGAGGTCAAGGCAGGCGTTGCGGAGCAGGCGGCGGACAGCGCATCCCTTCTCAACTACTACATCGCTGCGCTGCGCCTGCGGCGTGCGCATCCCGCCCTTGCAAAAGGCGCCGTGACCGCCCTTGATGCAGGCAGCAGCGCCGTATGCGCCTATGCAAGCGAAACAAAGGATGTGCGTCTTGTGGTACTGCACAACTACGGCGTTGAGGAAGTGGCCGTTCCCCTTTCCGCACTCAATGCCGAAGAGCTTTCCGGCGCCCTTGCCGCAATGGAAGCGCTGCCTTACGTTGACGGTAACTCGCTGATCCTTCCTGCCGGTGCAACGGCGATCATGCGCTGAAAGAAAAGAATATGTGCTGAAAAAGGCATGTGCCCATTTGCGGCACATGCCTTTATTTTTGGCTGTTTTCGGGTGTTTTCCCGCCCTTCTTTGCTTGACAAGGGATTCCCTTTGCGTTAGCATTATTTTGTATATTTTTGCCCGGACACCCTCGTTTTTTGTGTCCGACTGTTTTTTAGAAAGGATACTGCCGTTATGTTGATCCGCGATCTGCTCCAAGAAAAGCCCCTTCTGTTCTCCTGCGAACTGTTTCCGCCCAAGGCAGGTACCGACCTTGCCCGTGCGGATCAGGTAGTGGAAGAGACCGCTGCCCTCCGCCCCGATTTTATCAGCGTTACCTACGGTGCAGGCGGCAACAACTCCCACAACACGCTGCGCATGGCACGTCACATTGAAGAGCAGGGCTGCACCGCCCTTGCCCACCTGACCTGCGTCAGCGCCAACAGCGAGACCATTCGGGAGCGGCTCGATGAGATGCAGGCAAACGGCATCACCAATATCCTCGCCTTGAGGGGCGACCTGCCCGAAGGCATGGAAAAGCCTCAGGATGCCTGCTTCCAGCATGCGGAAGACCTGGTGCGTGTCATCAAGGAGCACGGCAGTTTCTGCGTGGGCGGCGCCTGCTATCCGGAGTGCCACCCCGAAAGCGCAAATCAGGAGGAGGATCTTCTTTACCTGAAGCGCAAGGCAGAGGCAGGCTGCGACTTCTTCACCACCCAGATGTTCTTCGACAACAGCGTGCTGTACCGCTTCCTTTACAAGCTGTATGCACGGCATATCGATGTGCCTGTGTTCGCCGGCATCATGCCTGTGACGAACAAAAAGCAGATCAAGCGCATCGTGGGGCTCAGCGGCACCTCTCTGCCGCCCCGTTTCCAGAGCATCCTTGACAAATTCGGCGACGATCCTGCCTCTATGGAGGAAGCCGGCATCGCCTATGCCACGGAGCAGATCATCGACCTCATCGCCAACGGCGTCAGGGGCGTACACCTTTATTCCATGAACCGCCCGGATATCGCCGCCCGCATCATGGGCAACCTGTCCCACATCCTCGGCAAGGACAAATGAGGTTTGCAAGAAACGAAGCGCTCCGCTACCTCGGCGTGAAGGGCGAGGCGGATGATGCCGTTCTGACCCTTCTTTCACGGGCGGAAGCAGCCCTTGAAAGCGCTGCCTCGCCCCGGCATGCGCTGCTGCGCATCCCCCTTTCCGTGGAAAGCGAGCACATTCAAACGCCCTTCTTCACGGCGGATTCGCCTGCCCTTGCAAAGCACCTTGCGGAGGCAAAGGAAGCATACTTGTTTGCCGCCACCCTCGGTGCGGAGGTGGACAGGCTCATGAACCGCTATACAAAGCTGGATATGGCATTCGCCCTTGCGCTGCAGGCCTGCGCCGCAAGCGCCCTTGAATGCTATGCGGATGATATTTCTTCGGAATTGTCCCGTGCCCTTGCGGCGGAAGGGCTGTTCCTGCTGCCCCGTTTCTCCCCGGGTTACAGCGGCTTTTCCATCGAATACCAGACGGACTTCCTCGCCGCCCTTTCCGCAGACAGGCGGATCGGGCTCAGCGAGACCGCATCCCACATGCTGACACCCCTTAAATCCATCACGGCGCTCATCGGCATCACGCCGAAACAGCAGCTCTGCAGCACACACAAATGCGCATCCTGCCCCAACACGGGCTGCGCTTACCGAAAGGAACCGTAATATGAATATCCGGGATTATATCGGCAAACAGCTTCTGTTCTTTGACGGCGGCATGGGCACCATGCTGCAGAACGCAGGTCTTCGCCCCGGCGAACTGCCGGATGTCTGGAACGTGGAGCATCCGGAAGCGGTGGAGAAGATCCACAGCACCTACCTTCTTTCCGGCACCAACATCCTGACCACCAACACCTTCGGCTGCACGAAGCACAAGCTTGAAAAAAGCGGCTACACCCCTGCACAGCTTGCAGAGGCTGCCGTGAAAAACGCACGCCGTGCCATTTTGAACACCCCCGGGGACAGCCCCCGTTTCGTGGCGCTCGGCCTTGGGCCCACGGGAAAGCTGCTCAAGCCCCTCGGCGACCTTCCCTTTGAGGAAGCCTACGACATGTACCGGGAAACGGTGGAAGCCGGCGTAAAGGCAGGTGCGGACCTGATCCTCATCGAGACCATGTCCGATGCCTATGAGCTCAAAGCCGCCGTGCTTGCCGCCAAGGAAAATTCCGACCTGCCCGTGCTTGCCACCGTCACCTTTGACAGAAAGGGCAAGCTTTTGACCGGCGGCAGCCCCGAAAGCGTAGTGGCGCTGCTGGAAGGCCTTCGGGTGGATGTGCTCGGCATCAACTGCGGCCTCGGCCCTAAGGAGATGCTGCCCCTTCTTGACAGGATGCTGCAGGTATCGAGCCTGCCCATCATGCTGCAGCCCAATGCAGGTCTTCCCCACGAGGAAAACGGCAAGACCGTATTCACCGTTATGCCCGATGAATTTGCGGAGCTGATGGAAAGCTGCATCAAAAAAGGCGTATGGCTGGCAGGCGGCTGCTGCGGCACCACCCCCGACCATATCCGTGCGCTGACAAAACGCTGCAGCGGCATCCTTCCCCCTGCCCCCACAGAAAAGCGCCTTACCGTTGCCGCCTCCTATGCGGAGACCGCCTGTTTCAACGCCGGGAAACCGCTGCTCATCGGCGAGCGCATCAACCCCACGGGCAAGCCCCGCATGAAAAAAGCACTCCGTGAGGGCGATTACGATATGATCCTTCGGGAAGGCATCGCCCAGCAGGAGCAGGGCGTGCATGTGCTTGACGTCAACGCAGGGCTTCCCGAGATCGATGAAGCACAGGTGCTCACCACGCTGACCCGTGAACTGCAGGCGGTCACAGACCTGCCGCTGCAGCTTGACTCTTCCGACCCCGTGGCTTTGGAGCGCGCGCTGCGCATTTACAACGGCAAGGCGGTCATCAACTCCGTCAACGGCAAGGAAAGCAGCATGGAAGCCGTCTTCCCCCTTGCAAAGCGTTACGGCGGCGTGATCGTTGCGCTCACCCTCGATGAAAACGGCATCCCCGAGGATGCGGAGGGCCGCATCGCCATCGCAAGGCGCATTTTGGAAAAGGGTGCCGAATACGGCTTCAAGCCCCATGATTTCATCTTCGACCCCCTCACCCTTACCGTCAGCGCCGGCGCAGACAATGCAAAGATCACCCTTGCGTGCATCAGAAGGCTCCACGATGAGCTGCATGTGGCAACGGTGCTGGGCGTTTCCAACGTCTCCTTCGGTCTGCCGGAAAGAAAGCTCCTCAACGCCAATTTCTTTGCCCTTGCCCTCGGTGCAGGGTTGAGTGCCGCCATCATGAACCCCCATGCGCCGGGCATGATGGACGCCTATCGCAGCTGCTGTGCGCTGCTCAATATGGATCCGCAGTGCGAAGGCTACATTGCCGCCTACAGCAACGCAGAGGCTGCCCCTGCCGCCCCCGTGGGGATGGCGGAAATGTCCCTTTACGATGCGGTGCTGCGCGGTCTTCGCAGCGAAGCGGAAGCTGCCGCCGCACGGGAGCTTGAAAAGGCGGAGCCCCTTGCGCTCATCGAAAGCGCCATGGTGCCTGCCCTGAATACCGCAGGCGAGCGCTTTGAAGCAGGCACGCTGTTCCTGCCCCAGCTTTTGATGTGTGCAGAGGCAGCAAAAGGCGCCTTCTCCGTCATCCGCAGCAGGATGGGCGACAGCGCCGGTCTTTCCAAGGGCGTGATCGTGCTTGCCACCGTGGAAGGCGACATCCACGATATCGGCAAGAACATCGTGAAGGCGATGCTGGAAAACTATCAGTTTGAAGTCATCGACCTTGGTAAGGATGTGCCCCCCGAACAGGTGGTGGAAGCCGCCAAAGCGCACAAGGCAAAGCTGGTGGGTCTCAGCGCCCTGATGACCACCACCGTTCCCGCCATGCAGCGCACGGTGGAGCTCCTTCACAGGGAGGTTCCCGATGCCGTGACCATGTGCGGCGGCGCCGTGCTGACGGAGGAATACGTTGCCTCCATCGGTGCGGAGTATTATGTGCGTGATGCCATGGATTCCGTTCGCAGGGCACAGGATGTCTATTGCCCCGTGTAAAGGGGAAAAACATCGATTTTGTCTTGCAAATATGCCGTTTTGCGTGTATCCTATTGCTGTTGGTTTATTTAATTGAAAGGAAGTTTTTTGACCGTGCAGTCCAAGACCGAAAACACTAACAAGAAAAAGATTTGGCTCATCCCTGCCTGCATCCTGCTTGCAGTTGCATTCCTCGTGCTTGTTGCCGTTTTAGACGGCGCCGAAGAAAAGAGCCTTATCGAGAAAAAGCTTCAGAAATTCTATTCCTCCATCTATGTTGACTTCGATTACGAAGGCGCCACCAACTGCCTTGCTTCCGATGTACGCAAGGATTTTCAGTCCGTAATGTGCATGGGTACCGATACCCCCATCGCCTTCGATACCTACCGCAACGAAGCCATCGTGGAACTTGAAAGCAACACCTTCAGCGTGGAAGTCCGCCTCAACGAGATCGAGGACAGCACCGTGAGCGACCTTGCCGGCCTGCAGAATACCTACCCCGGTACGGAAAAAGCCGTGATCGCCCATTACGATGTGGTATTCATTCCGGATGGCGGTGAAGAAAAGGCCTATGATACCGAGCTTTTCATGCTTTACAAAGACGGCGGCTGGTACATGAGCACCTACCTGCCCTTCCCCATCGGTCCGAACATGTACGTTTCCCACGAAGCCTGACACAGAGCAGCAAAAAAGCAGTCTTGAAAGGGGCATCCCGTTAAGAAAACATCGGTCTAAGAAAGGCAATACCGGCCCTATCAGTATGTTGTGCGGTCTTGAAATAGCACCACTATTCCTTCGACCACACGCCTGCTGATAGAACCGGTCTTGCCTTTTTAGACTC
>JAFSEB010000081.1 GCA_017435905.1 Clostridia bacterium
CGGCATCATCCACCTGCTGCTGGGTGACGCCATCCGCTTCATAAACGCTCCGTGCTGCTTCCGCTGCGGCGGCGTAGGCCGCATAGCTTGCTTCTTCGTATTCGGAAGCATCGGTGGCTTCAAAGGCGGCAAGGGCTTCCGCAAGGGCGGTCTTGTCCGCCACAAACACGACAAGGGCTGCCTTTGCATCCGCAATGGCCTTCACAGCGGCGTTCACCGCTTCCTGAGTGGGCTTGTCCGCCGCAAGAAGGGCTTCGCCGGCTGCCACCGCATCCGCATAGGCCTTTGCGCTTTGTGCGGTATAGCCGGCGGCGTTGAAGGTTTCGTATTCCTTTACGGCAGCTTCAAGGGCAGCAACATCCGCCACAGCGTAAATGTCGCCCACCTCCGCTTCGCCTGCAGGCGCAGCGCCGAAGGTATACCACTGTGCGGTGAAGGAGGAGTAGTTGTCCGCATCCTTGTTCCACGCCTTTGCACCTGCGCTGCGCAGCATGGGCACGATGTCGTTCATCACCTGCGCCTCGGTACGCAGGGAGGGATCGTCACACCAGACGCAGAAGGCGCTGCCCTTCACTTTGGCGGCGGTGGTGCTGTTCACCTCGCTGCCGCTGGGGGTGAAGACGTAGGGGTTCCACTCGTTATAAATGGATTGCGCATTGGTCTTGGGATAATCCGTGCCGTTGAAGTAGGATTCCATCAGCACGTAGTAGTTATAGGTGTTGATGTAGTTGTAGAGGGAATAGCCTTCGGTGACATACTCCTCCGGTGTGGCATTGCTGCTGTAGGACCAGTATTCCACATCGATGTTCTTATCGAGGGTAACCACCTGCTTCCAGCCGGTATCGTGATCACGCAGGGCGTCATCGTTCCACATACGGGTGGAGGTGAAACCCTTGCTGCGCACGAGGTCGTTGAGGTCGTTCATGTAGTACATGAAGGCATCGTAAGCCACGGCCTTGTTGTAATTGGCTGCACCGTCCTGCTTGGCACGGTTCTGGGCATAGGTCTTCCAGTGATCGAGCTGCTGCCAGCGGGTCGCCGTGGAGGTGGAGACCACTGCGGAGCCCCAGCCGAGAAGTTCATCGCCGCCGATATCGAAGGTACGGCTGCCGATGCTGTAGAACAGCTCCGCATATTCTTCGATGAGGCTCTTGGTGAACGCTGTGGCGATGGTGTTGGAAATATCGATGCCGCGGGAATAATCCGCATTGCGGGAGCCCTTTACCAGCGTGGTACTGCCGTTATAAGAGAAATAATTGCCGATGCCGTAGGCAGAGGTCAGGATCTGCGTCTTCTTGCCGCTGCTGCTCACGGTATAGCCCACATAGGTGGTGCCGTTGTGGGTCATGTTATAGGTAGTGCCGTTGTAGCTAAAGGTGATACCGCCGCTTTGCTTCGCCTTTTCGTTGAAGCGCTTCACGATCATGTTCATGTGACCGGGGCTGTCAAAGGAGGGCACGATATCCACATGGTACAGCTTGGCCACAGCCGCCACTTCCTTCAGCTCCGCCTGGGTCAGGTACTTATCCTTATCCGCAAGGTAGGCGGCGTTGGAGGTAAGATCCTGCTTCACGCAAAGGCTGCCGTCGCTGCCGTTGAGCCAGGGGTACAGCTTGGTCTCAAGGCGAAGGCCCATCTCCTCGGAAAAATGCAGGGCAAGGGAGTTCATTTCCGCCCAGGACATTTCCTTGATGACCTCGATCAGCCAATCCTTGGTGAAGTACTTGCGGCCGTTGTCAAGGGAGAAGCTGCGCTCCGCCACATCGGGCGCATCGGAAAGGGAGGATACGGAATTCGCCAGCAAAAGCTGCTTGATGACCTTGCGGCAGCCGTAGAAAAGACCGTCCGCATCGGAAGCATATACGCTGCAGCTGCCGCCTGCACGGGTCACGATCTCGTAGCCCTGTGCCGGGATGGATGCATCCGCATCAAGGATCAGGATGATATCGTTCCCGCCGGCCTTTTCCGCCGGTCCGAAACTGATGGGCAGCGCTGTGCCGGTGACCTTTTCCGCCAGTTCCGCCGCAAAGAGCTTCACCTGTGCAAGGAGGGCCTCATCCTCAAGAGAAGCGCTTTCCGTTTCCGCCAGGTAGATCTCCGTTCCTGCGGCAAGGGTGAACTCGCCGTCGGAAAGAAGGCCCCAGGTGCCGGTCTCGGCAAAAGCGGGCATGGAAACGCTCAGTGCGAAAACAAGCGCAAGCACCAGCGCTGTTTTCTTCATGTGGGGTCCGGATTGGTTCATGGTGATTTCCTTTCTTCTATAAAATGCAGGGCAGTTTCCGCAGCGCTCTCCTTTGGGGTGCAGCGAAGGGAGAACACAGGGATGCTCTTCTGCAATTTTACAAGTTCATCAAGAAGGCGGCCGTTGAAGTCCGCATCCTTCTCATCCTTTACGGCAGCGCTGTAAAGTGCCATCAGCGCACTGCGGGGCGAAAGCTCCGCTGCGCTGTCCTCTGCCGCTTTTGTTAACACATACACCGCCCGAAGGGGTGCGCCGTCATTCACATGGATCCCCGAACTGCCTGCCACGGGGCTGCCCCATGCCATGGGTGTGCCCGCTGCGCTGATAAGGGCTTTATCCCCGTTAAGGAGCCTTGCGCCGAAGCGCTGCTGCCAAAGCCCGGCATGGGTGGACTTGCCGCCCCCCGACGGGGCGATAAAGCAGTACGCCATGCCGCCAAGCTCCACAAGGGAGGCGTGCAGCAGCACCCTGCCGTGGGGCAGAAGCAGCCGCTCCATGGGGATGTAATTGAGCCAGTTGCCGTTTTGCGAAAAGCCCTGCCGAAACGCTTCCGGCACAAGGAGCGTATACATGTTCGCCCCCGATGCATACAGGGCGATGCACGCATCCCCCGAAAGCATCTTTTTCCGCAGCGGCGTGCCTTCCGCCTCCCCCTTGTCCGAAAAGCGGACGGCGATGCGGATATCCGCCCGGTCGGGGCAGGGATCCGCCGCAAGGAAGGACAAAAAGCACTTCGGCACGGTCAATTCTTCTTCCGCATCAACGCAAAGCAGCAGTTCGGATAATTTGAAGCTGTATCCGAACTGCATACTGTGCATGTTTTAAGATGTGAATGCGAATACCGTATAGCTGTGGTAGCAGATGGTATCGTGGCTGTAGCGGTCTACAAAGGTCTTTGTACAGCCGACGTCAAAGTAGTTTTGGGACAGAAAATATTCCATATCCGCTTTATAGGCTGCCTCGTTGGGACCGTCAAAGCAATTCGTGGCGATGGGGCGGTCCAGCATCAGTTCCTCCACATAGACGGAGGGTTTTTCATAGGGAAGCTTTTTCATGTTCCTGTTCCTCCCTTACTTAATGGTGACGCTGACGGTTTCCGTGTTGGCAGAAACAAGTCCTTCAGCATCAAGAAGCTGCACGGTGAAATCAAGCACCTGTCCGCGCTCGCCCGTTACGGTGAACACAAGGGTGAAGGTAACGACGCCGTCCTTTTCGGTGCGGTTTGCCTTCTTAAGCTCCACCTGCTCGCCGTTTGCATCATAAACAACGGCCTCCGCAGCAAGGGTGCTGCTCTTCACCGCCAGCGATGCCGCCTTGCCGCTGACAACGTTGGCTGCCTTGAGGGCTGCGCTGTCCACGGTGAGCGCTTCGTTCACGGCGGCCACGGGTTCTTCCTGTTCGGGAGCTTCCGGTTCGGGAGCTTCCGGTTCTTCCGTGCCGGGCATGGTCTCGGTGGGACGTTCCACCTTGGGTGCAACGTAGCTATAATACTTTTTGACCTCACCAAGGGCGGTATTGGGCGTGTTCGGCAGACCCTCATCGGGATCGAAATCGCTCATTTCCATGGCAGGCGCCGCAAACTCGATCTCATAGCCTGCGATCTTCAGGCTGGTGAAAGCCAGCACTTCGATCAAGTTTTCGTTGGAGACCGCACCGATCATCACAAGGTAGCGGCCGTCATCGCCCAGCACCAGATCTTTCACATCCACGGTGTAATACTGTTCCGTGCCGCTGTAGATCTTATAATTGGCGGTTTCGTTATCAAAGGCATCGATAAATACATTCGCCGTGCTGCCGTAGACAAGGTCCACATAGCCGTTGCTTTCGGTGGCGGAATCCGCCTTGCGGTGGGCGCCGATCTCGATGGTCCTTGCGCTTTCGGGCACGTTTTCATCGGGCGTCAGGAAGAAGGCGATGACCGTGGTGGTGGAGGTAGGATCGAGATACAGCTCATTATTGGGGCCGAAGCTCATGTATTCGTCCACATCCGCAGCGGTGGTGAGCACGAGACCGCTGCCGGTGGTATCTTCGATGACGGTGTCGCCCGCCATGAGCAGGAGCTCATCGCCGGTATTGGAGATATCCGCATAGATGGCGCTGCCATCCTCGATGAGCTGCTTCACCTCGAAGAATTCTGCCTGATATTCCTCGGGGTTGTAGTAATCAAGCGCCTTTTCATCGCTCAGCGGCCCGTAGATGCGGATGCCGTCGATGTAAAGGATGCGGCTGATGGTCTCACCCTTGATGACACGCTCGCCGGCGGCATTCACCACAACACGGTAGGTATCGTGGGGCAGACCCGTGATGGAGATGATGGGCACCTGATACAGATCGCCGCCCTTGCTTTCGGTGATGACGGGCTTGTAAGTGTATTCCTGCCAGTTGCCGCTGTCATCCTTCGTCTGCACGGAAACATCGATCACGGCGTAGGTGTACACATCCACATGGACGGGACCGTACTTCACGTTGTCCGCATTGGTGACGACGTAATAGTAGGAATCCATGCCGGTGCCGGCGGCAGCGTGGGAGATGCCGTTTTCGTCATCCACGGTGGCACGGGGGTTGACGGCGGTGCTGTCCGGATTGCCGGAGGCGTTGGTGATGGCAACTGTGCCGCCGGTGAGGTGGGGAACCGTAAGGCCATCCCTCTGGTATGCCTTGATGATGGGGTCGATGGCCTCAGCGTAGGTGATGTTGACGCTGCTGTTGAGCACGAATTCGGCGGTGCCGTCATCCTGCACCACGTTGTTGCCCCAGGAATACAGGTGGAAGGAATCGATGGTCACGCTCTGCTTGCGCACCACATAATCCGCCTGGCCGTTCAGGATGCGGTCGGCGTTTTCCACCTTTGCGGTGGTGTACACCACGTTGGGGAAGGAATGGGTGCCGTCGCCGTTGTCCACCCACTCGTTTGCGGTGCCGCCGGTGCCGTCCGCATTGTAGTGGGCAAGAAGCAGGTCGCTCCAGGTGGTCTCGCTGTTGAGGGTGATGCTGTCCGCACTCAGGTAGGTGTTGAGCTTCGGATCGCTGAAGGTGAGGTTTTCAAGGGCTGCGGCACCGTTGTTCTGCAGCGTGAACTGGTAGTTCACGGGCAGGGCGGGGTCGATAAAGCCGTTGTAGCCCACCTCGCTGCCGTTCTGGTAGCCGGTCTTGGTGGTGACCATGGAGGGGTCGGCGATCTGGATGTTGGTCTCGATGGCGAAGTTGGCTGCCGTGCCGTGACGCTCCATATAATAGAAGTCGAAGTCATACACGCCGCCGTCCACAAGGCCGCAGGTCGCGGCAACATCCTTGAGCTGGATGGTCACCTCGGAAATGGCGTGGGCGCCGCCAAGGTCCACGGCAAGCTCGTTGTTGATGAACAGGTACACGTCATCATCGCCGGTGAAGGTGAAGTACTGGTTCGCATCCTCACGGTACACGAACTGGGCATGACCTTCAAGGGAAAGGTTGTAGTTGTTCCTGCCGTAAAGCTCGGCATTCGTGCCGTAGCCGCTGATATCAAGGGCTTTGCTGCCGGTGATGCCGTAGCCATCGTTGGGGATGGGGTTAAAGTGGTTATCGTAGGTGGTCATGCCGTAGCCCCAGCCGGAAACGTTGCCGGGCGCATTGACCTGCTGGGTGTTGTAGATAAGACCGTTGGTGCTGTCGTATGCGGTTTCGGTATAGGCGGAGCTGAACTTGTAGCAAACCTCGCCTGCAGCGTTGGTGGTCTCGATGAGCTGCAGCTCATGGTAGGGGTTATTGAGCGCTTTGCCGTAACCGGTGTTGGTGGTGAAGGTGCTGTGCAGCAGGAAGTAGGCGGCTTCATAATAGGTATCGCAATCCGCCGGGTGAACGAGGGCGCCGCTGTTGAAGCGGCTCTTTGCATCGCTGTAGGTGCCGGTGCCGCCGTTGATGTTCTCACGCAGCACGGTGGCAAGGTCCTTATTGCCGAGCTCTGCCAGCTTTTCGCCCTGCACGAAGTTGTAGTTATAGGAGCCGTCCGCATTCTTTTCGGGCACGGCAAGGGACTTTTCAAGCACCCATGCAAGGTAGTCCACCACTTTCTGCTTGTAGACGAGGTTCTTGCTCGAAGCGGAGATGGAAGGCTCGACAAGACCCACCCTGGCACGGCCGCCGTGCAGCTGCTGCCTGGCGCCGTTTTCAAGGGTCACGTCAAGGTACTTTGCGCCCTCCACGTTGTAATACTTGGACCACACGAGCGCCCTGTAGAGATCGCCGCCCGGAATATCCACGCTGGTGATGTTGCCATAGCTGCTTTCGCTGCTGGAACCGGGCTGGATGGCGCCGAGGTAGCTATGCATGAAAGCATCCACATCGCCGTTCGGGTTCATGGTGTGGGTGGACTTGGTATAGTCCATGGTGGCACGGTTCGGCATCAGCAGGCCGTAGAGCATGTTGTTGCCCATGTGGTAGGTGTTGCCCACTTCGGATGCGCCGTTCTGCTGCAGGGAGTTGTAGGCAGAGGCTTCGGCAGCCGTTTCAAAGAACGCAACGTAGCCGATGTCGATATAGTTGCTGGAAGTAAGCTGCGGAAACAGGGTCACGTAATTGACCGTGGCGCTGCCGCCCCCAAGGTCGATGACCACGTAGGTGAAATCGGACTTGCCGTAGCCGGCGGTGGAGAAGTTCACATAATGGTCGCCGTCGGAAGCACGGTGACCGATGGTAGGAGCATAGGAGGAGTACGCCGCATTGGTCTTGTACTTGATGGCGGCATAGCGAAGATCGTTTCGAGTATAGCCGTCCTCACGGTAATAGTCGGAAAGCTTCCAGGTGATGTAGGAGCCGGAGCCGGTGACCGTATACCGGATATAGGCGGTGTTTTCCGTCATGCTGAAGGTGGTATTGGTATTGGTGCTGTTCTTCATCTTCAGGCTCGGCGTTACGGAAGCATCGCCGCCGAAGATCGTAGTGCCGCCGCTGCCAATGGAATCAGCGTCGGAATACTCGAAGAGCATGCCGTCATCCGCATAGTCACGGATGGTGATGGGCAGGGACACATAGTTTACTCCTTCCGCCGCCGCCTTTGCCGCAGAGTCAAAAACGGGCAGGAAGGGAACAAGCATCGTCAGCACCAGTGCAAGTGCCGCTGTGCGGTTGAGGAAGCTGCGTGTTTTCATCATTTCGTATCCTCCAAAGAATTTATGTGAAGCAAACCGTTTTGTGCAAGCTGTGCAAAGAAGGTGCCGATATCCGCCCGTGCTTCTTCGGGCGAAACATCGAACGCTTCCAGCATTTCCGTCAGGAGCATCTCCCGGGTCATCCCCCGCTGCAGAAGCCGAAACAGGAATTTCCCCGTGGTGTTCAGTATGGCGAGCCTGCCCGATGCGCCCGCCTCGTCGGAAACGGGGATGGCAAGGTGCTCGCCGGCGACCTCCCGAAGGGTGTACCCCGGGCGGATCCTGTAAACGGCACCGGGCGGCGCCTTGCCCGTTGGCTGCGGCGCACCGGTAATCCGCTGTGTTTCATGTGCCATGCGCCGTCCTCCTTCCGCTGCTGTATTTCAACCGCAGTATATGGTGTTTTTGCAGGAAAAGTGCCGCTAAATGAGGGAAATTCTGTCACCGGGCGTTCCTTTTCCGCCGCCGCAGCCGGATCGTTTCCCATCATACCGCAAACGGATAAAAAATGTGTGTACTCCCGGCATGATTCCGCAAAAAAATTTATTTTGGCAGGAAGCAGGAAAACGGGATCTTCCGTCGAATATTCGGTTTACTTCTTCACATTTCCTTTTTCGAAAGAAATAATATATTTACTTTTTCCGGCAGGAAAAACGGTGCACTTTGTCGAAGGCAATACATCCGGCCATGCACCGGAACGACCATTTCATCACGCAAGGAGGCACAAAAGTGAAACTTCTCAAACGCATCGACGAAGGCTTTTTCCGCTGGTTCTGCAGCCTGCTGTTTGCAGCTGTCGCCGCCATCTGCCTTTCCGCCATGTTCGGTCACCCCTATGAATCGACCGGCTTCATGATCTCCGTCATCTTTGAAAGCATCCTCTTCCTGCTTGCCGCCGTGGGCTGCCTGTGCGGCGCAAGGCGTGTTTCGCCGCAAGAGTAAAGTCATGGCGGCAGCGATGCTCATCATGGTGTTCCGCTGCCTCTATAACCTGATCTCAGCTGCAAGCCTCGGCATCTCGGGCGGCATGCTCACACCGCAAACAGCCCTCACCGTCGCCGCTTATACGCTCCTCGCCGTTTCCGCCTTTGGAAAATTCGGCACAAAAACAAGGCGGCGTGCGCTGCTTGCGGTGGGTCTTTTCTTTGCCGCATTCATTTTCACCGCCCTTTTCAACCTGCTTATGCTGAGCCTTTACTGGAGCAGCGAAAGCTATATTTCCGCCGACATGCTCAGCTATATCGGCACGCTGCTCGTCATCGTCTTCCTTGACCCGCTGGTGGAGTTGGCCGCCCTGCTTCTTACCGCCCTGTGGCTGCCCGTTGGGATCGTCGCCCTTGCCCAAGCGCAGCCGGCAGAGGCGCAGCCCTTCGCCGATGCGCCCGCCGATGCACCTCCGGATGTACCCGCCGATGCGCCCATTGATATGCCCGCAGAGCCCCTTCAGGAGCGGGTCGCCGCGGAAGCGGAGGAAACCGTGGAAGTATAAAGATGCATCCATTTGCAGCATGAAATAGCGCCGGATCGAAGGATCCGGCGCTTTGTTGCGGTGATTATCGATAATTCGCGGCAAGGCTTACCGCATGTTTTTGATCAGCTGTGAAAGGAGTGCTTTTTGCTCATCGGTCAAAGCGGCCCACTGTCTGAACATTTCCTGCTGTTCCCTCGTCAGTTCCACCATATCGCCCTCGGCAAAGAATTGGGCAAGGGTGATGCCGAACCCGGAGCAAATCGCTTCAAGGGTGGTGATGCTTGGAACGGTATTGCGCTTGAACAGGTTGGCAATGGTGGACTGCGACAGGTTCGCTTCCTTTGCAAGTTTATACTCTGTCCACCGGCGTTCTTCCATCAGCTGGCGTATGCGCAGATTCGTATCCATGGTTCACCCTCCTTTCTGTATTCATGATACTGTTCAAATGAAAGACAAAATATGCCTCAGTTGTATTGAATTAGCATTTCATTTGAGTTATAATTTTATACAGAAAGGGGTTGATTTTTCCATGTCTGACAATTATGTTTCTTCATCCGCCTCCAACAAATGGAATATTTCGGCGGGCGCGTGCTTTATCCTGTCGGTGCTGTCGGTGATTGCACTTCAGCAGGGCGTTTATTCTCTCGGCCTCGGGGTCTATTTACAGAATCCTGTTTATACGTTTATTCTCGTTGGCCAACTTGTGGCTGCTGCTTCTTTTTTCTCCAAAAACAAAATTGCCGTAATTGTAAGTGCAGTAATACTCATGCTGCTATATGTCGCCCATCTACATTTTCAGGTGGTTCACTTTCAGCTGGAAGGCTACGACTTCGCTGATTTCTACGATTTGATCGATTTTCTTGTTTTTATGGGAATTCCCATGTCCCTTTCTGCTATTGCCTATCTTCTTTTGGCTATTGTGACAGGTATTGGGTTAACGAAAAAAGGGGGGATCCTCGGAATTCTTCCTGCAATGCTCCTCTTCGCCTCTATGTTGGTCGAAAGAGATTTCTTACGCAGTTTCTATCCTATGCTGCAGATCGCTATCTCAGCCTTTGAAATTCTCGCTCTTGTTTTTGCCGGTCTTTGGCTTCCCTCAGTGAGCAAAAAGAAAAAAGCCGATGCATAAGCGGATGCAGCATGAAAACAGCGCCCCCGACCTGTATCGGGGGCGCTGGTTTTTTTGATTTGCTTTTAGCCGATCACAAGGCTCGGGGGTGCATACACACGGGCTTTGTATTCCTGATCGAGCATGTAGAGGCCCTTGGCATCGGTGCCGAAGAGCTTGTAGCGGGAGATCATGGAATCGGCGCTGTCTTCCTCTTCCATCTGCTCATCCACGAACCAGTCGAGGAACTTCATGGTGCGGTAATCCTTGGCGGCGTAGCACTCATGGTAGATGTCGTTGATGAGGGCGGTCACATAGCGCTCGTGCTCCGCTGCCGCCACGAGGGGGTCAAGCACATCGCTGTAGACCTTGTCGGGCTTATCGATGGCTTCAAGGGTGACCTTGAGGCCGTTGCTCTGCATGTATTTCATGAACAGAAGGGCGTGGTCACGCTCTTCCTGCGCCTGCACCATGTAGTAGTTGGCGTAGCCGTCAAGATCCAGCTCATCGTAATAGTTGGACATGTCAAGGTACAGGTAGGCGCTGTAAAACTCCTTGTTGATCTGCTCGTTGAGCAGTTTGGCGATCTTTTCGTTCATTTTCATTCTCCTTCCATGCTGCCCCGCAGGGCCTTTTCCCATGTGTTATGCTGTGCGGTATCCGTTCGGAATATGCGTAAAATGAAGAAGCCGGTTTGAGGCGCTGCCCCAAACCGGCATTGAAGTGCTTATTTGAAGTAGCGGTTCAGCAGGCCTTCGAAAGCCTTGCCGTGGCGGGCCTCGTCACGGGCCATTTCATGAACGGTATCATGGATGGCATCGAGGTTGAGAGCCTTGGCACGCTTGGCAAGATCGAACTTGCCGGCGGTGGCGCCATTCTCGGCGTCTACACGCATTTCAAGGTTCTTCTTGGTGGAATCGGTAACGACTTCACCGAGAAGCTCCGCAAACTTGGCGGCGTGCTCAGCCTCTTCATAGGCTGCCTTTTCCCAGTAAAGGCCGATCTCGGGATAGCCTTCACGGTGTGCAACACGTGCCATGGCAAGGTACATACCCACTTCGGTGCACTCGCCCATGTAGTTGGCACGGAGGTCTTCCATGATGTCTTCGGGAGCGCCCTGCGCTACGCCGACAACATGCTCGGCTGCCCAAACTTTTTCACCTTCCTGCAGGTTGAACTTTTCCGCAGGAACCTTGCACTGGGGGCACTTTTCCGGGGGGGTGGGGCCCTTATGTACGTAACCGCAAACGCTGCAAACCCAAGTCTTCATAATCAAATTTCCTCCTGATTTTTTGAATTTTTAATGTTAGATTTTTTGTTTGACCGTGTGTTGATGGGAGACGGTCATTCCCTTTCCAAACAGTTTTCGCAAAGGCCCCGGAAGAGGATCTCCTGCCGCTGCACCTTGCCGCCCACCGCATCTTCCGCCATGGCATTGATGCCGTTATCCTGGGGAAGGTAAACATCCACCACCGCACCGCAGTGCTCGCAGATGAAGTGGGCATGGGGGTAAGTATCCGCATCGTAGCGGGCTTTGTCTTCCACAACGCCGACCATGTTTACTTCACCGCTGTCCACAAAGGCTTTCAGGTTCCGGTACACCGTGGCGAGGGAAAGATCCGGATAATCGGGCTTGAGACGGGCGTACACCCATTCTGCGGTGGGATGAACTTTGACTTCGCGAAGCGCATCCATGATGGCTTCCCGCTTGCGGCTGTACTTCTGCATCGCGCCCTCCTTTTTTGATATTGATTATCGTTATCATTATTATACCCATAATTTGGCATTTGTAAAGGGGTTTTTCAAAAATTTTTTTGATTTTTTTTGAAAGCGTGATGCGAGATGGTTTTGTGGGGAACAGAAAGAGGGTTTCGGCGAAGGAAGAGGCTGCGGCGGTGCGGCGCAGGTTTGCGCCCTGCGCAAACCAAGCGGCGTGCCCGCAGGGCACGCCCCGGCTGCGGCGGAGCCGCAGCATGCGCCGCACCGCCCCGTATTCCCGCAAAAGCCGCTTACAGCCTTCCCGTATCAAAAAATGTTTCTTATTTCCTCCCGAACAGACGGGACAGGGGTTCAAGGATCGAAGACAGGGACTTGATGGAACCGTTCAGCCCTTCAAGGTCGACCCCTTCGAGCACTTCGAGGGCACGGTCCACATCCGCAAGGGCGGTCTCCACACCGCCGGCAACGGCGGTAAGCGTCTCCTCCGCCTCCCCTGCAAGGGATTCGATGCGCTTTGCCATGGCAGGGATATCCGCTTCTTCCAGATCGGCAGCGGCGGCTTCCAAAGAGGCAATGGCCGTTTCCGCCTGGCGGAGCGTTTCATCCGCAGCGGCAAGGGTGCCCTTTGCCTGCGGTACCAACACCGCAAGGGAGATGATAAGCGCTATGGCGGCAGCCGCCGCAGCGCCTGCGGTCACAAAGGCGGCAATGCGCCTTGCTGCGCTGTCCTTTGCAATGGCGGCAAGGTGTTCCTCTGCGCCTGCCTGCAAGACCTTCGTTTCCATGCTGTGTCCTCCCTGTGCTTTTTATAGTAGGAAGCGCTCCCGGTCATACCTCCGTGAGCACATCATCGATGTTGGAAAGCTCACGGCGTGCATGGTCGATGAAAAGCCGTGTTGCACTGGTGATGCGCCCGCGCTTGGGCGTGGCGATGCCGATGCTGCGGTGCTGCTGCAGGTCAAAATCCTTCCACACCACATCGTAACGGCCAAGGTCGAACAAAAGCGAGTGCATCACGCTCATGCCGAGACCGGATTCCACCATGGAAAGGATCATGTGGTCATCGTTGACCTCATAGCGTACCCGGGGCGGCGAAGGCAGGTGGCTGAGGAAGCCGGAAAGCTCGTTATCCTCATCCTCACGGAGCTTGATGAAGCGCTCCTCGCACAGCTGCGCCACGGGATAAAGCGGCGCATCCGCCAGGGGATGATCCTTGGGCAGCACGGCAACGAGCCTGTCACGCCTTAAAAAGTGCACGTCGAGGTCCGCACCGGTGGGCATATTCACAAAGCCGCAGTCCACCTCTCCCCGGAAGACCCACTCTTCGATCTCCGAATAGTTTTCGCTGTTGAGCAGCTTAAATTCAATGCCGGGGTACTGCTGCTCAAAGCTCTTGAGCAGCATGGGCACCCACTTGTTGGCAACGCTTGTAAAGGTACCCACACGCACAAGACCCGTATGGAGACCCTTGAGTTCATTCACGGTAAACTGCAGCTCCTCATGATCCGCCACCACGGTCTTGATCAGCGGCAGCAGCTTTTCGCCGGCACTCGAAAGCACGATGCCGGCACGGCTCCTGTAAAGGAGCTCAACACCCCATTCCTTTTCAAGGTCGGCGATCATCCTGCTCACGGCAGGCTGGGTATATCCCATTTGCTCGGCAGCAAGGCTGACACTGCCAAGTTCCACCGTCTTGAGCAGCGCCGCATATTTCTGCAGGCTCATATGTTTCTCCTTTTGATTTTCTGTTTGCTATATTACAGAGAATTATGTATAATATAAAAAACATTCGTTTGTGTAATATTGGAACCTATTGTACAATAAATAAGAGAAAACTTCAATACTCATTTCTAAAAAACCAATCAACGTGGGAGGAGAAATATGGAAAACGTAAAAGTCATTATCTGGGGCCTTGGCGCTATGGGCGGCGGCATGGCAGACATGCTTCTTAAGAAGAAGGGCGTGGACATCGTTGGCGTCGTTGGCCGCGGCAAGAAGATCGGCACCAGCATGTATGATTACATCAAGACCGAGCGCGGCGACAGGCCCGATGTCATCATCGGCGCTGCCGAAGACGTGATCAAGCCCGGCGCTGCCGATGTTGTGCTCCTTTGCACCGACTCCTTCACCAAGGAAGCCTTCCCCCGCCTCAAGTTCATCCTTGAGCAGGGCATCAACGTCATCACTTCCGCCGAGGAAATGTCCTACCCCAAGGCGCAGCAGCCCGAGCTTGCGGAAGAGCTCGATAAGATCGCCAAGGCACACGGCGCATCCGTTCTCGGCACCGGCATCAACCCCGGCCTCATCATGGACCTTCTCGTTCTGGTCTGGACCGGCTGCATGGAGACCGTGGACCACATCGTTTCCCGCCGCGTCAACAGCCTTTCCCCCTTCGGCCCCGCCGTTATGGAAGAGCAGGGCATCGGCATCACCAAGGAAGAGTTCTACCTCCGCAAGGAAGGCAAGGGCGCAGGTCACCTTTCCGGCCACGTTGGCTTCAAGGAGAGCGTTGGCATGATCGCCGATGGTATCGGCTGGGAGATCGATGAGTTCAAGCAGGATATGGAACCCATCGTGACCGATGTGGACCGCAAGAGCCCCTACGGCTTTGCCGCTGCCGGCAACGTTGCGGGCGTCGCCATGAAGGCTTGGGGCTACAAGGATGGCGAGTGCGTCATCGAAATGGATCATCCCCAGCAGATCGAGCCCGAGCAGGTCGGCGTACAGACCGGTGACTACGTCATCATCAACGGCACCCCCGCCGTCAACATGGTCAACTCCCCTGAGATCGACGGCGGCATCGGCACCATCGCCATGTGCGTCAACATGATCCCCCAGATCATCAACGCCGAACCCGGTCTTCACACCATGCTGACCCTGCCCGTTCCCCGTGCGATCATGGGCGACATGCGTGACCGCATCAACCCCGACAAGAAGATCGTCAAGTAATCCCTTTCCACAAGTAATCCCTTTCCATAGGGTGACCAATATCATTCAAACCCGCCAAAGACGGCGGTAACGGCGAGCTGCAGCGTTGTCGGTGTTTGAAATAGCACCACTATTCCTGCACACCTCCGCCTTGCATCTCATCCGTTCCTGCCGACTTTGGTCCGAAGGATTTTTCGGTGCCGGAGGGTATGAAAGAGCAAGGAAGACGAAGGAGGCATACCCGTAGGTATTCCGACTGAGGATGACGCAGCTATTGCGCAGCATACGGCTGCGAAAAACGTGGTTCGTATGATAATGGTCACCCTACATTAACAGGGCTTGGCGAACAGGGCAGCACCTGTTCGCCAGGCCCACACTTTACATTTGGAGGATAATATGGCAAAGAAAAACGATTACGTCCGCATCCACAGGGTCGTTCTGGAACCCGAGGAGCGTACCGGCAAGCTGCCGGAGGATACCAAGAAGGTCCCCCTTGAAATGTGGGTCAAAGGCCGCCTTGTGAACGACACCGCCGAGATCGGCGATGAAGTCACCGTGACCACCGCTGTTGGCCGCACCGAGCACGGCACCCTCATCGAAGTAAACCCCTGCTACGAACTTAACTACGGCAGCTTCGTCCCGGAGATCCTTCAGATCGAAGAATCCCTCAGAAGCACCCTGTTTGGAGGTAATGAAGCATGATCAACGGTATGATCGTCGATAAAAGCTACGCCGCGGTCACCGGCCGCAAGGGCGAGATCATCAACCGCGCCATGGGCGTGGATTATTCCAAGTATGAATCCGGCTCCATCGCTTTCGATTACGAAGGCATGATGAACGACACCGGCTACACCATCGAAGACCATTTCCGCATCCAGCGGGAATACAACGTGGGCAACACCCCCATCTTCGAGCTCAAGAACCTGACCGCCCTCGCAAGAAAATGCGCAAAGCCCGGCAAGGGCGCACGCATCTTCGTGAAGGATGAGGCTTCCAACCCCGCCGGCAGCTTCAAGGAGCGCCGTGCCGCCGCCTCCGTTTACCATGCAAAGAAGATGGGCTACAAGGGCGTCATCGCCGCCACCAGCGGCAACTACGGCGCAGCCGTTGCCTCCCAGGCAGCCATGCAGGGCCTCAAGTGCATCATCGTGCAGGAATGCTACGACTCCAAGGCCATGGGCCAGCCGGAGATCGTGGAAAAGGCAAGGAAGTGCGAAGCCCTCGGCGCAGAAGTGCTGCAGCTTTCCGTCGGCCCCGAGCTCTTCTACGAAGTGCTCATGATGCTTGAGGAGACCGGCTACTTCAACGCTTCCCTTTACAGCGCCTTCGGCGTTGGCGGCGTTGAGACCCTCGGCTACGAGATCGCAGAACAGTTCATGGCCCGTGAGGGCAAGCACCCCGATGTGGTGGTCTGCGCCAACGCAGGCGGCGGCAACCTCACCGGCACCGCCCGCGGCCTCAGGAAGGCCGGCTGCAATGCGCAGGTCGTGGCAGCCAGCGTTGACCTCAAGGGTCTTTCCATGGCCAGCGACGAGCAGTTCAACCGCAAATCCTTCACCACCGCCCACACCGGCTTCGGCGTGCCCTATGCCACCGACCCCGACCACAGCGACGTGCCCCGCAGCGCCGCCCGTCCCCTCCGCTACATGGATCGCTACGTGACCGTGAAGCAGGGCGAAGTATTTTACATCACCGAAGCCCTCGCCACCCTCGAAGGCATGGAAAAGGGCCCTGCCGGCAACACCAGCCTTGCAGCCGCCTTCGCCCTTGCACAGGAAATGGACGAGGACCAGATCATCGTGGCACAGGAGACCGAATACACCGGCGCCGGCAAGCACATCCAGCCCCAGCTGGCATTTGCAAGGAAGAACGGCATCGAGCTTCTCTTCGGCGATCCTTCCGAGGAGATCCCCGGCAAGAACATCATCTTCCCGGCACATCCCTCCCTGCTCAAGGCAAGGGAATCCGACCTTGACCGCATGCGCACCAGCCTCATTAAGCGGCAGATCACCCGTGCGAAGGATGGCGTCATCACCGAAGCGGACATCGCTTACCTGATGGAAGAAACAAGGGCGACCCGTGAGTTCGTTCTTGATGTCATCGAAAAGGCCAAGGCCTGATCCCCCAAAGCAATATCATGACTTGATTCAGGAGGAATGACCGAATATGAAACGGGCAGACGATTATCAGGAACGGCGTGCACACCTTGCCGGCCTTTCCGATGCGGAACTGGAACAGCGCTTCTGGGCACTTGCAGAACAGATCACCGAACCCCTTCTCAAGATGGGTTACGAATACACCTCTCCTTCCATTGAGCGCAGCGTGCTGCTGCGCATGGGCTTCTCTTCCATCGAAGCGAAGCAGATCGTAAACGGCTGCATCGAGCGGGGTCTTGTGGCCCACGGTGCCGGCAACGTGGTCTACCGCCTTGCCAAAGCCAAGGGTATGGAGATCCGTGAGGCGGGTCTTGCCCTTTGCGAGGACAAACTTTGGGACGACGCCGCAGCGCAGTTTTAAGGGAGGTACCGTATGAGCGATTACAAACTTGATCCCAACAAGAACATTGACGTTGCCGAGATCCTGAAGGATCTTGAATCCTACCGTCCCCGCCGCCGCGGCTGGCATTGGCGTGAACCCGTGGAAAACCTTGAAATGGGCCCCTTTACCTATAGGGATTGCACCGCCCCCCTCAAGGACAGCGTGCCGCTGCCGCCGGCTCACTATTTTGACAACATCGATCCCCAGCCCGCACCCGTCATCACCACGGAGATCGCTTCCGGCCGCTTTGAGGATGACATCCGCCGCATGCGCATGGGCGCTCACCACGGCGCAGACCACATCATGGTCATCCGCACCGCCGGTCAGAGCCACTTTGACGGCCTCATCGAGGGCACTCCCCAGGGCATGGGCGGCGTTCCCATCACCCGTAAGCAGGTGCGTGCCCAGCGCAAAGCCCTTGACATGATCGAGGACGAAGTGGGCAGGCCCATCAACTACCACAGCTACGTCAGCGGCGTGGCAGGCCCGGATATCGCCGTTATGTTCGCCGAGGAAGGCGTGAACGGCGTCCATCAGGACCCCCAGTACAACGTCATTTACCGCAATATCAACATGGCCCGCAGCTTTGTTGACGCCTGCGAATCCAAGAAGCTCATCCAGTGGGCAGGCATGGCGCAGATCGACGGCGCCCACAACGCCAACGCCACCGCCCGTGAAGCATGGAAGGTCATGCCGGAACTGATGGTACAGCACGGCATCAACGCCATCTTCAGCGCCAAGGTGGGCATCGACAAGAAGAACATCTGCCTTTCCACCGTACCGCCCACGGCAACCCCCGCCCCCTGCGTGTACATGGACCTTCCCTATGCGGTGGCCCTGCGTGACCTGTTCCACGAGTACCGCATGCGTGCGCAGATGAACACCAAGTACATCGAATCCTCCACCCGTGAAGCTACCGTGACCCATGTGCTCAACATGCTCATCTCCAAGCTCACCCGTGCGGATATCCAGTCCACCATCACCCCCGATGAAGGCCGCAACGTGCCGTGGCACATCTACAACATCGAAGCCTGCGACACCGCAAAGCAGGCCCTTGTGGGTATGGATGGCCTGATGGAGATGGTCGAGCTCAAGAAGGACGGCTACCTCCGTGAAAAGGCCCGTGAGCTCAAGGAACGTGCCATCCTCTTCATGGAAGAGATGCTCGAGCAGGGCGGCTACTTCGCAGCCGTTGAAGCCGGCATGTTCGTGGACAGCGGCATTTATCCCGAGCGCAACGGCGACGGCATCGCCCGCAAGCTTGACGGCGGCATCGGCGTGGGCACCATCTACAAGCGTGAAGCGGACTACATGGCTCCCGTCACCGCCCACTACGGCTACAACAACATCGCCCAGTACGGCGCCACCAACCCCTCCGACCTCATCGGCGGCTGCACCCTGGAGTGCCCCGAAAAGATCATCTACATCGATGAGCTGGACGAGGAGGATAACTGCAACGTGCGTATGGCGGAGGTGAAGGATTTCGCCCAGCCGAACGCCAAGCTGATCCGCCCCGAGATGGAATGGCTGGCAGACGGCACCGTGATGCTCACCATGTTCTTCCCCGTGGAAAAGCATGTGGCGGAAGCGGCTGCCCTCGAGTGCGCCAAGCGCATGAACCTCACCGACTGCGAGGTCATCTCCAAGGAGATCATGCACGGTGCGGAAGGTACCCGCATCGAGCTCAAGGGCAAGGTTCCCTTCGCCATTGAGATCGACAAGCTGGTCATTCCGGAGGAGCCGGACGTGATGAGCGATGCGGAGATCCGTGCGGACATCGAGCGCAGGCCCATGCGTGTTGTCTGCGGTACCGTGGGTGAGGATGAACACTCCGTAGGTCTGCGTGAGATCATCGACATCAAGCACGGCGGCATCGAAAAATACGGCGTGGAAGTCCACTACCTTGGCACCTCCGTTCCCCCGGAGAAGCTGGTGAACGCCGCCGTTGAAGTCAATGCGGACGCCATCCTTGCTTCCACCATCATCAGCCATGATGATATCCACTACAAGAACATTGCGAAGATCAACCGCATCGCCACCGAAATGGGCATGCGTGACAAGCTGATCTTCGTTGCCGGCGGCACGCAGGTGGCTTCTGCCCAGGCCCGTGCCAACGGTGCCGATGAAGGCTTCGGCCGCGGCAGCCGCGGTCACCACGTTGCCACCTTCCTTGTGAAGAAGCGCCGTGAGATGGAAGCCGAAGGCAAGATCTGATTTTTCCCACCCCTGCCGCACCTGTTCGGGAAGGTGCGGCAGGGCAATAATCGTCGATATGCGGCGGATGGGAGCCGTTTTCCTGTTTATGTTCTCTCCTCTTTTCACTTTTTTCTCATCCGCCCAATATTGCCGTTTGTTGAACCGGCATATCCCCTTTCTCTTCGTCTTTTATCCCTGATTGATTTATGAGGTGATCCTTTTATGTATATCGATGTTCTTGTTGCGGAGATCGGCTCCACCACGACGCTGATCAACGCTTTTTCCGGCATCAACACCGATGCGCCCCGTTTTGTGGCGCAGGGACAGGCGCCCACCAGCGTGCTTGCAGGCGATGTGCGTGTGGGCCTCAGGGGCGCCATTGACGATATGTGCCGCAAAAACGGCTGGGATTCCCTCGAATACGGCGAGATGTTCGCCACCAGCAGCGCCGCCGGCGGCCTTCGCATGTGCGTATGCGGCCTTGTATACGACATGACGGTAAAGGCTGCGGAAGCCGCTGCCCTCGGCGCCGGCGCCATCGTGAAACTGGCCACCGCCGGCAAGCTGACCGAATATGACATAATGGATTTGAAGGATGCGGAGCCGAACCTCATCCTGCTTGCGGGCGGCACGGATTACGGCGAGCGTGCCACCGCCCTTTACAATGCGGAGGTGCTTGCCGCTTCCGGCATCAACGCCCCCGTGATCTACGCCGGCAACGTGCAGAACCAGAAGCATGTGAAGGCCATCTTTGAAAAGGCCGGCATCCCCTGCACCTGCACGGAAAACGTATACCCGAAGCTCGATATCCTGAACATTGAGCCTGCACGGCGCATTATCCACGATGTGTTTGAAGACCACATCATCAAGGCCCCGGGCATGGAGCATATCCGTGACATGGTGACGGGCACCATTATGCCCACCCCCGGTGCGGTCATGGAATCCGCCCACCTGTTGAGCGAGCACCTTGGCGACCTTGTGGTGGTGGATATCGGCGGCGCCACCACGGATGTGCATTCCGTGACCGCCGGCAGTGAGGAGATCGCCTCTATCCAGACCAACCCGGAGCCGGTGGCAAAGCGCACCGTGGAAGGCGACCTTGGCCTGTATGTCAATGCAAAGAACCTTGTGGCGCTGCTGGGCGAAGCGGCGCTTTCCAAGGAGCTTTCCCTTGATGTGGCGGCGGTGATGGCAAACTACAAGCCCATCCCCGATACGCAGGAACAGTTCAAACTCACGGAGCGGCTGTGCCTTGAGGCAGGCATCCGTGCCATGACACGCCACGCCGGCGCACTCAGGCATATTTATACCCCTTCCGGCAGGAAGACCGTGGCGGAAGGCAAGGACCTGACGGAAGTGAAATACATCGTGGGCACCGGCGGTGCGCTGACCCGCCTTCCCCACCGGGAAGCGCTTCTCAGGGCCATTGCGGACTGCAACAGCAGCAGGATGATGCTCTACCCCCGTCCCGGCGAAGCGGAGCTGCTTTTTGATGATGACTACATCATGGCATCCCTCGGCGTTCTGTCAAAGCGCTACCGGGATGCAGCCTTCAAGCTCATGCAGCATTCCCTTTCCCTCGCATAAAGGTACTTGCCCGTTATGCGCCCGTTCATGCTGTCTATGCATGAAAAAACGGGCGCTTTTTCATGCAAAATGCTGTTTCTTCAAAGAAAAATGCATTTTTCTTTGAATTTTTATTCTAAAAATTATGAATTTTTACTTGCAAAATTCGCTCAGGAGGTATATTATGTATCCCAGAATCATTTTTGATTTGGCCAAGCTTGAAGAGAACGTTTCCCGTATGGCGGATGCCTGCCACGAACGTGGATTGAGCTGCGGTTTCGTGACAAAGTGCATTTGCGCCGACAAGCGTGCTGCGGATATGCTGCAGCAGACGGCGGTGGATTTCCTTGCGGATTCCCGCATTGAAAACCTTGCACGCATCGGCGAGGGAAAGCCCCGTTACCTGCTTCGCATCGCCATGCCCGGCGAGGTGGATGAAGTGATCCGCCATGCGGACATCAGCCAGCAGAGCGAGATCCGCACCGTGCAGCTGCTCGGCAAGGCTGCAAAGGCGCAGGGCAAGCGGCACAAGGTGGTGCTCATGGTGGATATGGGCGACCTTCGTGAAGGCGTTTTCTTCCAAAACCGTGACGACCTTTTCGCCCTTGCGGCAGCCGTTCTTGAAGAGGAAGCCCTTGAGCTTTACGGCGTGGGCGTGAACCTTTCCTGCTTCGGCGGCATCCTGCCCGATGAAACGAACCTCGGCGGCCTTGTGGAGGCGGCGGAGGCCATCCGTGAAAAGTTCGGCGTGCCCCTGCCCTTCGTTTCCGGCGGCAACACCAGCTCCGTGAGCATGCTGCTTGAAGGGCGCATCCCCAAGGGCATCACCAACCTTCGCATCGGCGAAGGCATCCTGCTTGGCAACGATACCTCCGGCCTCAAGCCCATCCCCCTCTACCACAGGGATTGCTTCACCTTGGAAGCGGAGCTTGCGGAGGTCAAGATCAAGCCCTCCAAACCTATCGGCCCCGTGGGCACCAACGCTTTCGGCGAAGTGGTGGAATTCCCGGACAGGGGCATCATGAAGCGGGGCATCCTTGCCATTGGCCGGCAGGATGTGTTCCCCGATGATCTGACCCCCCGTGACGGGGAGGTGGAGATCCTCGGCGCCAGCTCCGATCACCTGATCGTGAACCTGACGGATGCAAAACGGGACTACAAGGTGGGCGACATCCTCTCCTTTGACGTGAATTACGGCGCACTGCTGCGGCTGTGCACCAGCGAATACGTCAAACGCACGTATAAAGCGGTCGATCGATCGGCCGTCAAAGTATAAATCTTTTTTGTAAAGGAGAATTTGACCATGCCTGTTAACCTCAAAGGACGTTCCCTGCTGACCCTCAAGGATTTCACCCCCACCGAGATCCGCTATCTTCTCGACCTTTCCCACGACCTGAAGATCAAGAAGCGTGCCGGTATCAAGAACAACCTGCTTGAAGGCAAGAATGTCGTTCTCCTTTTTGAAAAAACCTCCACCCGTACCCGCTGCGCATTTGAAGTTGCCTGCTTTGACGAAGGCGCCAGCGTCACCTTCCTTTCCAACAGCCAGATGGGCAAAAAGGAATCCCTTGAAGACACCGCCAAGGTGCTCGGCCGCTACTATGACGGCATCGAATACCGGGGCTACAAGCAGGCGGATGTGGAGACCCTTGCAAAGTGCAGCGGCGTTCCCGTATGGAACGGCCTGACCGATGCAGACCATCCCACTCAGGTGCTTGCGGACCTGATGACCATTGAAGAGTATGTGAACAAGCCCCTCAAGAAAGTCAAGATTTGCTTTGTGGGCGATGCACGCAACAACATGGGCAACAGCCTGCTGATCGGCGCCGCCAAGATGGGCATGACCTTCGTGGGCATTGCCCCCAAGAGCCTGTGGCCCTCCGAAGCGCTGGTAGCGGAAATGCAGGAAGTCGCCAAGCAGACCGGCGCCACCATCAGCTTCAGCGAAGACACCGCCGATGTGAAGGGTGCGGACGTCATCTATACCGATGTTTGGGTATCCATGGGCGAGCACAACTTTGCAGAGCGCATCAACCTTCTCAAGCCCTATCAGGTGAATGCCGCCCTGATGCAGGCCACCGAGAACCCGGACTGCATCTTCATGCACTGCCTGCCCTCCTTCCACGACCTTGAGACCGAGATCGGCAAGCAGGTACACGATGAGTTCGGCCTTACCGAAATGGAAGTGACCGACGAGGTGTTCCGCAGCAGCGCATCCGTGGTGTTCGACGAGGCGGAAAACCGCATGCACACCATCAAGGCTGTGATGGTCGCCACCATCGGCAAGCAATAAGAAACAACAGCAGTTTGCAACAGGCTTTGCCCCTTCTGGCAAAGCCTGTTTTTTGTTGGCGCAGCCGTTATATCAATATATACAAAAAGAAAGGTTTGCCGCAGGGCAAACCTTTCCTTATTCTGCGAATTTATACAAGCTCCGCAATATCCAGCACAAGGCGCTCCGTCTTTTCCCAGCCAAGGCACGCATCCGTGATGGAACGGCCGTACACGCTGTTGGCGCCGATCTCCTGCCTGCCGTCTTCCAAATAGCTTTCCACCATGAGGCCCTTCACAAGGCTGTGGATATTCTTGCTGTGGCGGAAGGAGTGGATGACATCCTTGGCGATACGGGCCTGCTCCTGATACTGCTTGGCGCTGTTGGCGTGGTTGGTATCGATGATGACCGCCGGGTTCTGCAGCTTCTTTTCCCCGTAAAGCTCCGCAAGGTGCACAAGATCCTCATAATGATAGTTGGGGTGGTTGCGTCCCTTGTCGTCCACATAGCCCCGAAGGATGGCATGGCTCAAGGGGTTGCCCTCGCTCTGCACTTCCCAGCCACGGTAGGTGAAGGTGTGGCTGTGCTGCGCCGCCATGATGGAGTTCATCATCACGCTCAGGTCGCCGCTGGTGGGGTTCTTCATGCCCACGGGCACGCTGATGCCGGAGGAAACGAGCCTGTGGTGCTGGTTTTCCACGCTCCTTGCGCCGATGGCAACGTAGGCGAGCACATCCTGCAGGTAGGCATAGTTTTCCGGGTACAGCATTTCATCCGCACAGGAAAAGCCGGTCTCACGCATCACGCTCAGGTGCAGCTCACGGATGGAAAGAAGCCCCTTGAGCATATCCTCATGGCGGGAGGGGTCGGGCTGGTGCAGCATGCCCTTGTAGCCATCGCCGGTAGTGCGGGGCTTGTTGGTATAAAGCCTCGGAATGATGAAGATCTTATCCTGCACCTGATCCTGCAGGGTGCGAAGGCGCTGCATGTAATCGAGCACCGCATCCTTCCTGTCCGCACTGCAGGGGCCGATGATGAGCAGGAAGCGGCTGTCCTTGCCGGTGAACACATTTTCAATGACGGTATCCCTTGCCGCCTTGTTGACAGCCATGGCCTCATCGAGGGGCAGCAGCGTGGAAATGGTATCCGGATTGGGCATTTCCTTGATGAATTTCATCTTCATATGCAAAACTTCCTTTCTGACAGTAACTGTTTATTCAACCGTGACGCCGATGCCGAGACCGGCGATATCCCGGAAAAAGTCGGGGTAGCTTTTTTTGACGGCTTCAGCGCCCTCTATCTCGCCGCCAAGGGCAGAAAGCAGCACCGAAAGGCTCATGACGATGCGGTGATCGTTGTGGCCGTAAAGGGGCAGCGCAGGGGCCTGCAGCGTGCCCGACACGGTGATGGCGTTTTCCTCCACCACGGCCGTCACGCCCATTTTCTGAAGCTCCGCCGCCATGGCGGCGCCCCTGTCGCTTTCCTTGATGCGAAGGCGTGCGGTGTCAAGCAGCCTGCCGCCGCCCTGCACCGCCGCTGCCGCCATCAAAATGGGGCCAAGGTCCGGGCAGTCCGCAATGGAAAAGGCTTCGCCGCTGCGGATCGCCGCAAAGGCATCCTTGTAAACACGGTCGCCCTGCAGGGAATCCGCAAGAAGCCCCGTGACGGCAACATTGCCGCCCACAAGGTCAAAGGCGCTCAAAAAGGCGGCGTTGGAGTGGTCTCCCTCAATGACGGCATCGGCCGCCCTGTAGCGTTGACCGCCGGGGATGAACAGCACCCGTTCCCCTTCCCAATGCGCCTTCACGCCGAAGGATGCAAGGGCGGAAAGGGTCATATCGATATAGCTGCGGCTTTCCACCGCCGTTGAAAGGCGGATGCGGCTATCCCCGGAAACGAGGGGCAGCGCAAAAAGAAGACCGCTTACAAACTGGCTTGATACATTGCCGGGCATGGTATATTCGCCGGAGGGAAGAGGGCCTTTCACCGAAATGCAGGATTCCGTCCGGGAAAAGGCAAGCCCCCGTTCCCGGCAGAGCTCCGCATAGATCTCCATGGGGCGCTTCATGAGCCTGCCGGCGCCAAACAGGGTGGCTTCCGCTTCCGACAAAAGCGCAATGGGCAGAAAGAAACGCAGCGTGGAGCCGCTTTCACGGCAGGATGCGCTGAGGGCGGCCCTGCGCTTTGTGGGGTCAAAGCCCTTTACGAGAAGGGAATCCCCCTCCCATGTCAGGGAAGCGCCCATGGCGGTAAGGCAATCCACCGTGGCAAGGATATCCTCGCTTTTTGCGGCGTTGCGGATGCGGCTTTCCCCCTCCGCAAGGGCGGCGGCGATGAGAAGCCTGTGCCCCATGCTTTTGGAGGGCGGTGCGCTGACCGTGCCCACAGCCTTCGAGGGCGAAAAAACGGCTTTCATGCTTCGCCCCTTTCAAGGAGCATATCGATGCCCCTTAAATACCCTTCAAGGCCAAGCCCCGTTACCGTGCCGATGCACCCTGCCCGAATGTAGCTGACCTGACGGAAAGCCTCCCGTTCCTCCACCTTGGAGATGTGTACCTCCACCGTGGGCAGGCCGGTGGCTTTCACCGCATCAAGCAAAGCGATGCTGGTGTGGGTATAGGCACCCGGGTTGATGACGATGCCGTCAAAGCCCTTGAAGTAAGCGCCCTGAATGGCGTCCACAAGGTCGCCCTCGTGGTTGGATTGGCAGAAATCCACCTCTTCCACGCCCTTTTCCCTGCAGTAGGCTTCCACAAGCGCCACAAGATCCGCATAGGTGCCCCTGCCGTAGTGACCCGGTTCACGGATGCCCAGCATATTGAGGTTGGGCCCGTTGATGATCATCAGCTTCATGCGTCAAATTCCTCCATAATGGCATCGGCAGCAGCCTCGGCGCTGCCGGAATTGTCGATGCGGCAATCCGCCGCCGCAGTATAAATGGGATAGCGTTCCCGGCAGCGTGCCATGAGCGCCTCCCTGTCGGAGGAAAGGGGGCGGTCATCGGTGGGAAGGATATCCGAAAGGGGTCTGTCGAGGAAATACAGCCGCCCGTTGTGGCGAAGCAGCTTTCTGTTTTCCTCCCGAAGGATGGCGCCGCCGCCCGTGGCGATCACAAGCCCCATCCTGTCCGCAAGGGATGCGATCGCTGCCGTTTCCATATCCCGGAAGGCGGTCTCCCCCTCCTTTGCAAAGATATCCGTAATGGGCATCTTCGCCGTTTCCACGATGAGGGCATCCGTATCGACAAGCTGCCGCCCGAGCTTTTTTGCAAGGATGGCGCCAACGGTGCTCTTGCCGCTGCCGGGCATGCCGATGAGCACGATGTTTTCCCGTTCGCGCACCATGCTCAGGTACAGCGCTTCCACCGCTTCCCCATCGGGTCGGGTGCCGATAAAGTGCTCAATGGCGGCTGCCGCCTGGGCAATGAGCATGTAAAGGCCGCCTGCAGCCCTGATGCCCCGTTCCTTCGCCGCAAGGATGAAGGCGGTGCGAAGGGGATTGTACACCGCATCCACCGCCGCTTCAAGTTGGGGAAAACGGGAAAGCTCCGCCGCCATGCCCTCAAGGTGGGGGTACATGCCGGCAGGGGTGGTGTTGATGAGCACCTGCGCATCGCTGTGGCGGGAATAGGCTTCCTCATAGCGGATGCAGCCCGGCTTTTCACCCCTGCTGAGGCGGTAAACTTCCCTTGCGCCAAGATCCTCCGCCACGGCCTTTGCGGTTTTCGATGTGCCGCCGCTGCCGAGGATGAGCACCTTTTTTCCGCAAAGGGAGATGCCGTTTTTTTCGATGAGCGCCGCCATGCCGGCATGGTCGGTGTTGTAGCCGTAAAGCTTTCCTTCACGGTTCACCACCGTGTTCACCGCACCGATGCGCTGCGCCTTTTCATCGATCACATCAAGGAAGGGGATCACCGCTTCCTTATAGGGGATGGTGACGTTGATGGCTTTAAAGCTGCGCTTTGTGAGGAACTCCGGCAGCTCTTCCGCCGTCAGTTCCGTTAATTCGTAGGTATAATCCGTCAGGCTTTCGTGGATGGCCTTGGAAAAGCTGTGGGGCAGGTGCGCCCCGATCAGTCCGTATTCCATGCGTTACGCTCCCTTCAGCCAATCCGTGCCGAAGCGCTGGGCAAGAAGGTCTGCAATGACAAGGGCTGTCACCGCTTCCGCCACCGCCGCTGCCCGGTGCACGATGCAGGGATCGTGCCTGCCTTCGATGGCGATATCCGCATTTTCCATGGCGGAAAAGTCCACGGTCTGCTGCTGTTTGGCGATGGAGGGGGTGGGCTTCACCGCAAGGCGAAACAGGATGGGCATGCCGTTGGTGATGCCGCCGTTGATGCCGCCGTTGCGGTTGGTGGCGGTGATGACCTTGCCGTTTTCCATGCGGAAGTCGTCGTTGACCTCGCTGCCCTTTCTGTTTGCCATGTCAAAGCCCGTGCCGAATTCGATGCCCTTCACGCCGCCCACGGAGAAAAGCGCATGGGAAAGCAAACTTTCCACGGAATCGAACCAGGGTTCGCCCACGCCTGCAGGCACGCCGGTGACGATGCATTCCAGGATGCCGCCGAGGCTGTCGCACTCCGCCTTTGCTGTGAGGATGGCTTCCTGCATTTTTTCTGCGGCAGCAGCATCCAGCACCGGGAACGGCATGGGGGCAAGGCGGTCAAGATCCGCTTCAATGTCCGAAAACTCACGGTCAAGAATGCCGTGCAGCGCCTTCACATGGCTGCCGATGCGGATGCCCTTTTCCCTCAGGGCGCTTTGCAGGATGGCGCCTGCCGCCACAAGGGCTGCGGTGATACGGCCGGAAAAATGGCCGCCGCCCCGGTAGTCCTGAAAGCCGTGGTATTTTTCATTGGCGGTATAATCCGCATGGCCGGGGCGCGCAAGGAAGCGTGTGGCTTCATAGTCCCGGCTTTTTTTGTTTTCGTTGGGGATGAGGATGCAAAGGGGCGTGCCGGTGGTTTTGCCGTTGAAAACGCCGCTTACGATCCGGAAGGGATCCTGTTCCCTTCGTGCGGTGGATACGGCACCCTGCGGACGGCGCTTTTGCAGCGCCGCTTCGATGGCAGCTTCCTCAACGGCGATGCCCGGGGCAAGCCCGTCGAGCACGGCGCCGATCATCTCCCCGTGGCTTTCGCCAAAAAGGGTAAGGGCAACGGATGTGCCGAATGTGTTTTTCATGCAAGTGCCTCCTTTACCGCTTCCGCAAGCGCCGAAAGCTCCGTTTTGGCAAGATATCCCTCGCCGATGCGGTCAAGCTTCGCCACGGTGACAACGCTGCCTGCCGCCTTTTTATCGTGGGCAAGGGCTGCCATCACCGCATCCGCATCCGCCTTTGCCTTGGTGGGCAGGCCGATCTTTCGGAGCACCCCGAGAAGCCGTTCCTTCGCCTCGCCGCCGCACATGGGCAGCATGCCGATCGCCACGCACTCCCCGTGGTAAAGCCCCTCTTTGCGGTCTTCTTCCATGCCGGCAAGGCTTTCGATGCCGTGCCCCACGGTGTGCCCGAAGTTGAGCATTTTGCGAAGCCCCTGTTCCTTTTCATCCTCCTCCACCACCGCTTTTTTGATGCGGAGGCTGCTTTCGATGATATCATCGATGTGGGAAAGGATGTCCCCTTCCTCATAATAGCGGCGGAAGGCTTCTTCATCGAAGCAGGCTGCCATTTTCACCGCCTCCGCAAGGCCGTTTTTCAGCTGCCGTTCGGGAAGGGTCTTCAGCGTATCGGGATCGATGAGCACCGCTTTGGGCTGGTAGAAGGCGCCCACGATGTTCTTCACATCCCCAAGGTTCACCGCCACCTTGCCGCCGATGGAGGAATCCACCTCCGAAAGCAGCGTGGTGGGGATATTGTAAAAATCGATGCCCCGCATATAGCTGGCTGCGGCAAAGCCGGCAAGGTCGCCCACCACGCCGCCGCCCACGGCGGCTACGGCGTCGCCCCGGGAAAAGCCGGCACCGAGCATGCTGCGAAGCAGCATTTCCAGCACCTGAAGGCTCTTGCTGCCCTCGCCCTCCTTCACGGTGACGGTGACGGGCACTTTGCACTGCTGCGCAAGGGTGTTGGCGTACTCGGGGGGCACGCCTTCATCCGTCACGATGAGCACCCTGCGCGCAAGGTTCAGGTATTCCCCTGCTTTTTTCAGGCTGCCCCGCTCAATGATGATATCGTAGCTGTTTTTTCCAAGCTCCATACGAAGGGTCGTCATGCGTTGCTGCCCCCTTTCAGGATGCGGTGCCCGTGGTAGGTGCCGGCGAGCTTCAGCTCCTCGCATTCCTCGCCAAGCTCCCGGAGCATGGCACGCCCCTTTTCCGTTTCAAGATCGCCTTCCGCTTCAATATAGAAGTAATACTGCCACAGAAGCTCCTTCATGGGGCGTGAGCGGAGGGTGGTGATGTTATAGCCGTACTTGCCGAGGATATCGATAGCCCTTGCAAGGCTGCCGGCGGAATGCTTTACCGTTAGCAGCAGGATGAAATGATCCCCCCTGCCGCCCTGCAGCGGATCGTTTTCCGCCCGGGAAAGCACGGCAAAGCGTGTGGTGTTCGCCCGGCTTTCGTTGATGCCCTTCTGCAGGGTGCAAAGCCCGTAAAGGGCGCCCGTTTCCCCGTTGGCGATGGCGGCAACGCTTTTATCCCCCAATTCCGCCACATGCTTGGCGGCAAGGGCGGTGTTGGAAAACGCCTTTGCGGTGAGACCTGCTTTTTTCAGGTAGCCTGCGCACTGGGAAAGCGCCTGCGGATGGCTGATGACGGTTTTGATATCCGCCATTGTAGCGCCGGGCAATGCAAGAAGGTCATGCTCCACGGGAAGCTCATACACGCCGTTGATGCGAAGGCTGCCGAAATAGATGAGATCCACCGCCTCCGCCACCTCGCCGGCAAAGCTGTTTTCGATGGGGATGACCGCCGCATCGCACTCGCCGCTTTGGGCAGCCTTGTAGGCGGCGGCGAAATCCGCAAAGGGCACCTTTTCCCCATCGGGGAAAATGCGGTTTGCCGCCACATGGGCAAAGGCGCCTTCGGTGCCTGCATAGGCAATGCGCATGCCGGAAAGCAGCTTCCTTTGGTAGAGCTTGGATACATCCATGGTGTGCTGCAGGAACAGGGTGTAAAATTCCCGAATGGTGGGATCCTCCACACGGGCGGCGTTCTTTTCGATCACAGCCTTTTCACGGGCGGCATCGAAAATGGGCATGCCCTTTTCCTTTTTGTGCTCCGCCACAAGGGCGGCAGCCGCCATGCGCTCTTCAAACAGGGCAGCCATTTCACGGTCCACCCGGTCGATGATCTCCCGTGCCTTTGTGAGTTTATCCATAAATGTGAACCTCCGCAAGAAAGGAATGAATACAAAAAACAGCCCCGCCAAACCGGCGAAGCTGTGCGAAAAAACTTTCGTTTTCAGGCAAGCACGACCCGATCCGGCCCATGGGAAAGGCGATTAAAGCAGAAAAAATAAGCAGCAAAAAAGCCCGCAAAAAACTTTGCGGTAAAAGCGAAGACGTTCATCTTTTCGCCACGCTGCAGATGCATAATTTGCTCCTTGCCTGTATTTTTTCACAGTATAGCACTCGCCCGCCGCCCAGTCAAGAAGCGGCAAAAGAAAAACGAAATGTTCGCTTGGGTACAAAAAAGGCACGGCCTTGCGGTCGTGCCTTTTGATTGCGTTGGGTAAGATCTTATTTGATCTCGACGGTAGCGCCAACAGCCTTGAAAGCTTCTGCGATCTTCTCGCACTCTTCCTTGGAAACGCCTTCCTTGAGGGGCTTGGGAGCGTTGTCAACGAGTTCCTTGGCTTCCTTGAGGCCGAGGCCGGTGAGCTCACGGACAGCCTTGATGACCTTGATCTTTTCGGAGCCGACTTCCTTCAGGATGGCGTCGAACTCGGTCTTCTCTTCAACGGGTTCAGCGGCGGCGGCGGGGCCGGCGACTGCAACGGCGGTAGCGGCGGCGGATACGCCAAATTCCTCTTCAAGGGCCTTTACGAGCTCGGAGAGCTCAAGAACGGTCATAGCTTTGATATCGGCAATAAGCTGCTCTTTATTCATTGTTTATATCCTCCTATAAGTATTTGTAAATGGTTGTAATGGGTGCTGCCTTTTATTCGGCGGCGGGAACTTCGCCCTTCTGCTTTGCGATCTGGTCGAGGACGATCGCAAGGCCGGAAATGGGGCTCATCATGCTGCCCAGCAAGCGAGCGATAAGCACTTCGCGGGGGGGCAGATCGGCGAGAGCGTTCATAGCTGCAGCGTCGGAAACGACACCGTTGATGATACCGCCCTTCATCTCGCACTTCTTGGTCTTCTTGATGCAATCCTTCAGGATCTTCGCAGGCGCAACGGCATCTTCATAACCGAATGCGAATGCGGAGGGGCCCTTCAGGTAAGCGAGGATCGCGTCATCAACGCCGGCTTCCTTCGCAGCACGTTCCACGATGGAATTCTTGAGAACGACGTATTCAACGCCGGCCTTACGCATTTCGTTACGCAGCGCGGTAACTTCCGAGACGGAGAGGCCACGGTAATCAAAAACGACTACGGACTGCGCCTTAGCGATCTTTTCCTGCACCTCAGCAACCTGCTTTGCCTTCATTTCGATGATCTTAGCATTTGCCATGGTTTCACCTCCTTCAAAATTAAATCCCCTGCCGAAAGACAGGGGATAAAAGCACGCAAATAAAGCTTTGCAAACTTGAACCTCGGTTGGATATTGAGCGCAAGGCGCACCAACTGTCTTCGGCATATTCAGTTTCCAAACGATACTTTACCACAAAGGGATATGCTTGTCAACGAAAAAATCAAGGTTTTTTCGGGTTTTTTCACTGTTTTTTCGGGGAAACAGCAGCATGAATCCCCTCTTGCCGGCTGCACACAAAACAAATCGATCGTACGGGGTATTCCGATAAGAAAACATCGGTCTAAGAAAGGCAATACCGGCCCTATCGGTGTGTTGTGCGGTCTTGAAACAGCACCACTATTCCTTCGACCACACGCCTGCCGATAGAACCGGTCTTGCCTTTTTAGACTCTTCGACCGCAAAATGGATCGCTTTCGGGTAAATGCAAGGAAAAGGAGGAAGGCATATCCGTCGATATTCCGACCGACGATGACGATGCAGTTGCCCGGAATGGATTCGTTTTGCGGCGATGTTTTCTTATTGGAATACCCCGTAGGGGCGGCCATTGGCCGCCCGTGTGTTTCCGCTGCGACCGCTGCAGGTTGGAAGGCTGCTGTCAACTGTCAGCTGCCGGCTGCCCCTGCTCCCCTTTCTTCGCCGCCTCATACCGTTTATCCCCCCACCAGTTCGGGATAAGGGAGGAAAGGCGCACGGCGGTGCGGCTTTCGTAATCGGTCAGGATCTCCATGTTGCGGTTTTCATAGTTTAGCTGCATGAAAAACTCACGGCAGGCGCCGCAGGGCATACCGCCCTGCCCCTTGGGGGGCTCGCTGCGAAAGGCGATCATGCGCTTCACCTTCGTTTCGCCGCTGTCCGCATACATGCGCAGGGCGGCCACACGCTCCGCACAAAGATCGAGCACGCCGCTGCAGCTTTCAAAGCAGAAGCCGGTGTAGATCCTTCCGCTTTCCGATTCCACCGCCGCCACCACATGGTGGGCATAGGTGAAGGGCGACGGCCGCTCCGGATGATACTCCGCCTTTGCGGCAAGGTACATCTTTTCCCAGATATCCATGGCGTTCTCCTTTTCCAGGCGGCTTCAGCGGCGGACACGGATGCGGATATCCACGCCGTCTTCCATATCCTCCTGCTCCACCTCCACACGCATGCCTGCATCCCGAAGGGTGGTGATGGCGGCGTTGATGGTGTTCATGAACAGGCGGTAATCCTTCACGATGCGCACGATCCTCGGCCGGGGACGGGCGCCGTCCGCCTTTTCATCGTAAAGGCGGTTCAGCGTTTTTTCCACCAGCTGCTCTGTTTCCTTCACGCTGAGGTTCTTTTTGACGATCTTATCCACCACCTCAAGCTGGTTTTCCGTTTCCTTCAGCTTCAGAAGAGCACGGGCATGGCGCTCGGTAAGGTTTGCGCCGCCAAGGGCTGCCTTTACGGATTCATCCAGCTTCAAAAGCCTGAGTTTGTTGGCGATGGAGGACTGGCTTTTGCCAAGGCGCTGCGCCAGCTCTTCCTGCGTTAAGTGATAGGTGGAAAGCAGGGTGTTGTAGCTTTGCGCCTCTTCCATATAGTGCAGGTCTTCACGCTGCAGGTTTTCGATGAGCGCCACCATGGCGGAGGATTCCTCCTCCATGCTCTGTTCCACGATGCAGGTGACCTTTTCCATGCCAAGGCTTTTCACCGCACGCAGGCGGCGCTCGCCTGCCACCAGCTCATAGCCGCCATCCGGCGCTTTTCTGACCACAAGGGGCTGAATGAGACCCACCTGTTTGATGGACTGGGCAAGCTCAGCGATGCTTTCCTCATCAAAGGTGGTGCGGGGCTGGTAGGGGTTGGGGCGGATCTCCGCCACGGCGATCTCCGTCAGCTTTCTGCCGGCGGTCTCGTTGCTGCGGTTGTCTTTCAGAAAATCAAAAACAGGCATTGCGTTTCTCCTTGTCGGTCAAATCAAAGGGGTTTTTTCGAGGCGGTACCGGCCTTGCGGGGATATTCCTTTGCTGTCTTCTGCTCCTTTTTGGCGGCGATCACATACCGCTCGCCCCAGGGTGCAGGAAATGTCTCGATCCTTGCGGTGCAGGAAAGCACCTTGAGGGCATTGGCGGCTTCTTTCAGCTCCTCCTCCGCCTTGGCACCTTTATAAAGGAAGGAAGTGCCGCCCACCTTCAGGAAGGGCACCGTCCATTCCAGCGCCACGGAGGCGTGCGCCACCGCACGGGTGAGCGCCGCATCAAAGCCGCCCCGGAGGGCATCCATCCTGCCGCCATCCTCCGCCCGGGCGTGGACCAGCTTTGCCGTAAGCCCCAGCTCCGTGAGCACCGCATCAAGGAAGGTGAGGCGCTTGTTGAGGGAATCGAGCAGGGTGAGCTTGAGATCCGGGCGGGCGATCAAAAGCGGCACGCCGGGAAAGCCTGCGCCGGTGCCCACATCGATGATGCGGGCGTTTTCCGGAATAAGCGCCATGGGCAGAAGGCTGTCCGCAAAGTGCTTTTCCGCCACCTCCTTCGCCTCGGTGATGGCGGTCAGGTTCATGCGTGTGTTCCAGTCCGCAAGCATGGCGTGGTATGTTTCAAACATGGAAAGCTGCTCCTCCGAAAGGAAGGGGCAAAGGGAACGAAGATGATCTCGCATAAATAACCTCGTTGTTGCCGCTGCATGCAGCAGCATATGCTGCTCAGCTGTTTTCTATCTGCTTGAGTTTAATGAGCAGCACCGCAATATCCGCCGGGGAAACACCGCTGATGCGGCTTGCCTGCCCGATGGAACGGGGGCGCTGGGCATGGAGCTTCTGCCGTGCCTCAAGGCGAAGCCCGTCGGTATGAAGGTAATCGATGCCATCGGGGATGAGGGTATCCTCAAGGCTCAAAAAGCGCTGCACCTGCTGCTGCTGTTTTTCGATGTAGCCGTCATAGCGTGCCATGATCTCCACCTGCTCCTCCACCTCTTCATCAAGGGGCGGCAGCTGGGCGTAAAGCCCCATAAGGTCTGTGTAGCCCACGCCTGCACGCTTTAAGAGGTCGAAAAGCTTGATGCCCGTTTTCGGCACCGCCTCGCCCCGGGCGCTGAGCAGCGCCGCAAGGGCTTCCGAGGGCGCCACATGACCGCCGAGGGCACGAAGGGCGGCGGCGATGCCTTCCTTCTTTTCCATCAGGCGGCGGTAGCGTGCTTCGCTCACAAGCCCCGTGCGCCTTGCAAGCTCCGTCAGGCGCAGGTCCGCATTATCCTGCCGGAGGAGAAGGCGGTATTCCGCACGGGATGTCATCATGCGGTAGGGTTCGTTGGTGCCCTTGGTGGCAAGATCATCCACCAGCACGCCGATGTAGGCATCCGCCCTTGAGAGGATGAGCGGCGCTTCCCCCTTGAGGGCGAGGGCGCAGTTGATGCCGGCATAAAGCCCCTGTGCGGCGGCTTCCTCATAGCCGGAGGAGCCGTTGAGCTGACCGGCGAAGTAAAGCCCTTCGATATCCTTTGCCCGAAGGGTCAGGTCAAGACCCGTGGGGTCGATGCAGTCATACTCGATGGCATAGCCCGGGCGTGTGATCTTCACCCGGTGAAGCCCCGGCATGGTGCGCAGCATTGCAAGCTGCACATTCTGCGGCAGGCTGGTGGACATGCCCTGCACATACATTTCATCGGTGGAAAGCCCTTCCGGTTCAATGAAGATCTGGTGCCTGTCCTTATCCGCAAACCTTGTGATCTTATCCTCGATGGAGGGGCAGTAGCGTGTGCCCGTGGCGTTGATGAGCCCCGAATACATGGCGCTTTTGTGGATGTTCGCCCTGATGATATCGTGGGTGGCGCTGTTGGTATAGGTCAGGTAGCAGGGATACTGCTGCCGTGGGTCGCTCTTTGTCAAAAAGGAGAAATGGGGCGCAGGCACATCGCCCTGCTGCACTTCCATTTCATCAAAATCGAGCGTTCTGCCAAGCACACGGGCAGGGGTGCCGGTCTTGAAGCGGCGAAGGGGAAAGCCGAGGCTTTCAAGGGAGGCGGAAAGCCCCTCTGCCCGAAGCAGACCGGAAGGGCCGCTTTCGGTGACCTGATCGCCGATGAGGATGCGGCTTTTGAGGTACACGCCGGCTGCAAGGATGGCGCTTCTACAGGGGATCACTTCCCCGGCGGTGCCAACGCCCCCCGCAAGGCGCACGCCTGTGACACGCCCGTGCTCCACAAGGATCTCCGAAGCTTCGCCCTGCAGCATGTCGAGGTTTTCCTCCGCCTCAAGGGCACGCTTCATGCGCTCGTGGTAGCGACGCTTGTCCATCTGCGCCCGAAGGGAATGCACGGCAGGCCCTTTGCCGGTGTTGAGCATGCGCATCTGGATGAATTCCGCATCCGCCGCAAGGCCCATTTCGCCGCCGAGGGCGTCCACCTCCCGGACAAGGTGACCCTTTGATGTGCCGCCGATGGCAGGATTGCACGCCATGAGCGCCACGGAATCAAGATTTAAGGTGACAACAAGGGTGGAAAGACCCATCCGTGCCGCTGCAAGGGCGGCTTCGCAGCCGGCATGCCCTGCGCCGAGCACCACCACATCGTAACAGTGGGACATGTTTCCACCGCCTTTCATACAAAAATAGGGGGAAGAGGGAAAGCGCCTCTTCCATGCGCTATATTATACCAAAGGCGGCGCTCCTTGGAAAGCAGGATATTTCCCGAGAAAATGGATATTTCCCAAAGGGCGGTCACGGGATGCCGCCGCATGCTCCACGGGCGCTGTTTTGTCAGCTTCCCTTCTCCCCAGTTCCGTGATAGAATAGAGCCGAAACCATCCCATGAAAACAAGGAGTTCCCATGGAAAATCAGGAAAAGCTGCTCTTTACCCCCTTCACCCTGAAAGGAAAAACCGTGAAAAACCGCCTGATGGTGCCGCCGATGGTGCGCTTTTGGCGTGACAGGAAGGACGGCCACGCAGAGGCTGCGGACGCTGCTCACTACAGCGCCTTTGCAAAGGGCGGCTTCGGGCTCATCGTGGTGGAGGCCACCTGCATCCGCCCCGGGGGCGAGCTCAATGCCTGTGAGCTGGGGGCTTATGACGATGCTTACATCGAAGACCTTTCCTCCATCGCCGCCGCCATCAAGGCGGAGGGTGCGGTGGCCATTTTGCAGCTGCACCACGCAGGGCTTATCGCCATCGGGGAGGACAACGTATCCGCTTCCGATGCGCTGCTTGAATCCCGCGGGCTGAACGTGAAGCCCAGCCGTGCCCACGGCGCAAGCGAGGAAGAGATCGAAGACCTCATCCGCTGCTTTGCCGCCGCCGCACGCCGTGCGGAGCAGGCAGGCTTTGACGGCGTGGAGCTTCACGGCTGCCACAGCTACCTCATTTCCCAGTTTTTGAGCCGCAACCTGAACCGCCGGGAAGACCGCTACGGCAAGCCGGAGCAGTTTGCCCTCGACGTCATCGCCCGGGTGAAGGAAACCGTATCCGATTCCTTTATCGTGGGCATCCGCCTTGGCGCCTTTGAGCCCACGCTGAAGGAGGGGCTTCGCCACGCCAAAGCCATGGAGGCGGCAGGCATCGACTACATCAGCGTTTCCTACGGTTTCTCCATCCTCCATGCGCCGGAAAAGCCGGAGGGCTACCCCTTTATCGACGTCATTTACGGTGCTGAGGAGATCAAAAAGGCGGTCTCCGTTCCCGTGTTTGCGGTGCGCTCCATCGTATCCGCCGAGCAGGCGGAGGCCATCCTTGAAAAGACCCGTGTGGACGGCGTGCTCATCGGAAGGGGCGCCCTTGTGAACCCCAACTGGCCCAAGGATGCCCTTGCCGGCACCGATACGGGCCGCTGCATGCAGTGCCCCGTGTGCTATTTCCGCCGCCACAGGGAAAATTGCCCCGGAAGGGACGCTTACGAAAAGAACCGCCGCTGAAGCGGCATTTGTGCCGAAACAAGAAAGGATATCCGCCATGCGCTTTTGCCCGCTGTTTTCCGGTTCCTCCGGCAACGCCCTGTTTTTGCGGCAGGGGAATACCGCCCTGCTGGTGGATGCAGGGCTTGCGGGCAGCACCGTGGCAGGCGCCCTGCGTGCCATCGGGGAAGACCCTGCCGCCCTTTCGGGCATTCTTGTGACCCACGAGCACATTGACCATGTGCGTGGCGTCGGGGTGCTGGCAAGGCGGCTGAAGGTGCCCGTTTATGCCAACGAAGGCACGTGGCAGGGCATGCTGCAGCACACGGGCCCCATTCCCCCGGACCAGATCCGCATGTTTGAAACGGGGCGGGAATTCTACATCGGCAGCATTGCGGTGCACCCCTTTAAAACGCCCCACGATGCCAACGAATCCGTGGGCTTCGCCTTCCGCACGGAGGATGGCAAAAAGCTGTCCATCCTGACGGATGTGGGGCACATGCACGATGGGCTTTTCGATGCGGTATCGGGCAGCGACCTCATCCTCATCGAATCCAACCACGATGTGGAGATGCTCAAGGTGGGGCCTTACCCCTACCCCCTCAAGCGGCGCATCCTCGGCGATGAGGGTCACCTTTCCAACGATGCCTGCGGCGCTGCCCTTGCAAGGCTGTACCGCCGGGGCGTGAAGCAGGCGGTGCTGGGGCATTTGAGCAAGGAAAACAACCTTGGCTCCATCGCCCTTGAAACGGTGCGTGCCTGCCTTCGTGCAGAGGATATCCCCGACGGCGATTTCGCCCTTTCCCTCGCCTACCGTGACAGGGCAGGCGACATTTACGAACTGGAGTAACGCTTTATGACCGTACGCATCCTTTGCATCGGCAAACTGAAGGAACGCTTTTACACTGAAGCCGCACAGGAATTCCTCAAGCGGCTTTCCCGCTATGCGGCGGTGGAGATCCTGGAGCTGCCGGACGAAAAAGCGCCCGAGCAGCTTTCCCCTGCGGAGCGTGAAAAGGTGAAGGACGCCGAAGGCAGGCGCATGCTTGCAAAGCTCAACGACGGGGACTTCGTGGTGGCGATGGACCTGAAGGGCAAAGAGCTTTCAAGCGAGCAACTTGCCGATTCGCTGCAGGGCTGGATGAACGCCGGCAAAAGCCGCATTGCCTTTCTGATCGGCGGCAGCCTCGGCCTGAGCGATGCGCTTCTCAAGCGGGCGGATTTCCGCCTGTGCTTCGGCAAGCCCACCTTTTCCCACCAGATCTTCCGCATCATGCTCCTTGAGCAGATCTACCGGGCGTTCAAGATCATCTCCGGCGAACCGTACCACAAATAATTCATTTATATAAGGAAGCTATCCATGCAGATCCATCCCGATGCCATAGAGACCCTTGCACTGCTCGATTCCCTTTCCATCCCCTACCGCTACTATCACCACGACCTTGCCCGTACCATGGCGGAGTGTGCGGATATCGGTGCAGATGTGGGGGCAAGGCACTTCAAGAACCTGTTTCTCACAAACCGCAGCCGCAGCGTGTTCGTACTGCTGCTGCTCTGCCCGGAAAAGGAATTCCGCAGCGGCAATATCTCAAAGCAGCTTGGCACCGGCCGCCTTTCCTTCGCCACGGCGGAGGATATGATGGCGCACCTTGGCCTTGTGCCCGGCAGCGTGACACCCATGGCGCTTGCACGGGAATGCGCAAAGGGCGTGCGCCTTGCCGTTGACAGGGACATCCTTTCCATGGAGACCGTCTGCGCACACCCCTGCACATCGGAAGCCTCCGTTGCCCTTTCAAAGGATGACCTGTTCCGCTTCCTTGCCCACTGCGGCTGCCCCATTTCCTACGTGGATGCATAAAACCGCCCGTTTCACGGAAAAAACCGCATATTTTGCCCGGGATGTCTTCTTTTTTACATTGACATCTTGTCGGATAAATTAGATAATAATAGTCTGGAACCTGTGCGTAATCGCAGGCGCCAAGACTATTTTTTGATTTTTCCCAAGAAAGGAAGGCGGTTCACACATGGAAGAACTGAGAACGGCACAGAAGCATTTTATCGAAGAATTTATCGAGCAGGATATCCAGCAAAAGGGCCTTTCTCACATCCAGACCCGCTTCCCCCCGGAGCCCAACGGCTACCTGCACATCGGCCACGCCAAGGCGCTGTTCGTGGACTTTTCCATGGCGGAAAAGTTCGGCGGCAGCTGCAACCTGCGCTTTGATGACACCAACCCCACCAAGGAAGACGTGGAGTATGTGGATGCTATCATGCACGACATCCGCTGGCTTGGCTTTGAGTGGGACAAGCTCCGCTTCGGCAGCGAATATTTCGATACCTGCTACGAGCTGGCGGTGAAGCTCATCAAGAAGGGCGTTGCCTATGTGGACGACCTTTCCAAGGATGAAATGCGTGAATACCGGGGCACCCTCACCGAGCCCGGCAAAAACTCCCCCTGGCGTGAGCGCACTGTAGAGGAAAACCTTGACCTCTTTGAGCGCATGAAGAACGGCGAGTTCGAAAACGGCAGCCACACCCTGCGTGCCAAGATCGACATGGCGTCCCCCAACCTCAACATGCGTGACCCTGCGCTTTACCGCATCCTGCACATCCCCCATCACCAGACCGGGGATAAGTGGTGCATCTACCCTATGTACGATTTTGCCCACCCCATTCAGGATGCCATCGAGGGCGTGACCCACTCCCTCTGCTCCCTTGAATACGAAGCGCACCGCCCCCTTTACGACTGGGTGGTGGAACAGTGCGAGTTTGAACACAAGCCCCGTCAGATCGAGTTTGCCCGCCTCAACCTCACCAACACGGTGATGAGCAAGCGCTACCTGCGCCGCCTTGTGGAAGAACACTACGTCAGCGGCTGGGACGATCCCCGTATGCCCACCCTGTGCGGCCTGCGCCGCAGGGGCTACACCGCCGAATCCATCAAGGATTTCCTCGTTCGTGCCGGCGTTGCCAAGGCGGATTCCATCATCGATACCGCCATGCTGGAGCACTGCCTCCGTGAAGACCTCAACGCCCACGCTCACCGCATGATGGCGGTGCTCGATCCCATCAAGGTGGTCATCGAAAACTGGCCCGAGGGCGAGTTTGAGGATGTGGAGATCGACAACCTGCCCGGCAGCGAGGGAGCCGGCAAGCGCACCGTGCGCTTTGGCCGTGAGCTTTACATTGAGCGTGAGGACTTTTCCTACGATCCGCCCAAGAAGTATTTCCGCCTGAAGCCCGAGGGCGAGGTGCGCATGAAGGGCGCCTACATCGTGAAGTGCGAGCGCTATGAGACCGACGAAAACGGCAATGTGACCACCGTATACTGCACCTACGATCCTGCCACGAAGAGCGGCGAGTGCGAGCGCAAGGTGAAGGGCACCCTCCACTGGCTCAACGCTGCCGATGCCGTTGCCGCCGAGTTCCGCCTGTACGAGCCCCTTATCCTCGATGCGGCGGATGACGACGAGCGTGATTTCATCGAGCGCCTGAACCCCGATTCCCTGCAGGTGAAGATGGGCTTTGTGGAGCCTGCCCTCGCCAAGGCGGAAAAGGGCAGCCGCTTCCAGTTCATGCGTGTCGGTTATTTCTGCGCCGACCTTGACCACACGGAGGAAAAGCCGGTCTACAACCGTGCCGTGGGTCTGAAGGACAGCTTTAAGATCGGCTAAGCCTTTCGCTGCGTGCCCCTGCACGCAGCAAAACGACAAAAAGGAGTTTATTTATGGTCAGAACCCGTTTTGCGCCCTCCCCCACGGGCTATATGCACCTTGGCAACCTGAGGAGCGCCCTTTACACCTTCCTTTATGCCCGCCACAACGGCGGCAGGTTCATCCTCCGCATCGAGGATACCGATCAGGCCCGCTATGTGGAAGGCGCCACGGATGTGATCTACCGCACCCTCAAGGATATCGGCATGGATTGGGACGAAGGTCCCGATGTGGGCGGCGAATTCGGCCCCTATGTGCAGAGCGCAAGGAAGGATATGTACCTGCCCTACGCCGAGCAGCTGGTGCGTGAAGGCAAGGCCTACTACTGCTTCTGCACCAAGGAGGAGCTGGACGGGCGCCGTGAAGCCGCCGCCGCCAGGGGCGAGACCTTCAAGTACGACAAGCACTGCCTCAACATGCCCAAAGAGGAGATCGAGCGCCGCATTGCCGCAGGCGAACCCTACGTCATCCGCCAGAACGTGCCCCTGAGCGGTGAAGCCAGCTTTGACGATGTGATCTACGGCCACATTGCCGTGGATTGCGGCGAGCTTGACGACATGATCCTCATCAAGGCGGACGGCATGCCCACCTACAACTTCGCCAACGTTATCGACGACCACACCATGGGCATCACCCACGTGATGCGGGGCAACGAATACCTTGCATCCACCCCGAAATACAACCTTCTCTACGAGGCCTTCGGCTGGGAAAAGCCCACCTATATCCACATGACGCCCATCATGCGTGATGCGCAGCACAAGCTTTCCAAGCGTGACGGCGACGCCTACTACGAGGACTTCCTCGCCAAGGGCTACCTGAAGGAAGCCATCGTGAACTACGTGGCGCTGCTTGGCTGGAACCCCGGCGACGAGCGTGAGTTCTTCACCATGGATGAGCTGATCGCCGCCTTCGGCGTGGAGGGCATGAGCAAGTCCCCTGCCATTTTTGACGTGCAGAAGCTCACCTGGATGAATGCGGAATACATCCGCCGCCTTACCCCCGAACAGTTCACCGCCCATGCGCTGCCCTACTACGAGAAGGCAGGCGTTGCAGACATGGATCTTTCCCTGCTTGCACGCATCCTGCAGCAGCGCACGGAGGTCTTTACCCAGCTGCCCGACATGGTGGACTTCCTTGCAAAACTCGATGAAGAATACAGCATCGACCTTTTCACCAACAAGAAGTCCAAGACCAACCCCGAGGTTTCAAAGGCCGTGCTTGAAATGGTCATCCCTGCCCTGAAGGCGCTGCCCGAATGGACGGAGGAAGCCGTGCACACGCTGCTGCTTTCCATGGCGGCGGAGCAGGGCATGAAGAACGGCACGCTGCTTTGGCCCGTGCGCATCGCCATGGCCGGCCGTCAGGTGACCCCCGGCGGCGCCATTGAGATCGCCGTGCTCCTTGGCCGTGAAGAGGCGCTGCGCCGCCTTGAGCTGGGTCTTAAAAAGCTTTCCTGATCTCACCTTTGCCGCAAGGCTGTTTCCCCGTTTTCCCACAGCAACAGTTAGGAGGATCCCATGAACCGGGATGAGCTATACGCTTTTTGGCGGTTTGAAGAAGATTTCCCCTTCAGCGGGTGGAGCTTCTACCATCTTGATGAACGTTGGGAAGAAGAGCCCCTTCCCTGGGATTTCCGTACGGAGGTGCTGCACACCCTCCGCCACAGCGATATGCTGCTTGATGTGGATACCGGCGATGAGTTTTTGCTCTCCCTCGGTCACCCCTACGAGCGCACTGCGGTAACGGAGTTCCCCAACCCCGACGGCGGCAGCATTGCCAACCAGCTGGCGCCTCTGGGCATCCGTGTGGCTTCCTGCGATGCAAGCTGCGATGAGCTGCCCTTTGATGACAACACATTCGATGTGGTCATCTGCCGCCACGGTTCCTATGTGCGGCGTGAGCTTTACCGGGTGCTGAAGAGCGGCGGCATCGTGATGATGCAGCAGATCGGCGGCCGCAACAACGAGCTGCTTGCAAGGCGCCTTCTGCCCGGGCATGAGATGCCCTACCCCCAGCACCACCTGAGTGCGGAGGTGGCACGCTTCAAGCAGACCGGCTTTGAGGTGCTCGATGCAAGGGAGTATTTCCCCAAGCTGCGCTTCTTTGACAGCGGCGCCGTGGTCTATTATGCCACGATGATGGACTGGGAATTCCCCGGCTTTTCCGTGGATGCCTGCAAGGATGAGCTGTATGCCCTTGAAAAGGAGATCGCCGAGCGAGGCTTCGTGCAGAGCATGCAGCACCGCTTCTTCCTTGTGGCAAGAAAGCCCTACTGAGCCGAAAAAATCCCCAAAAAGCGGATAATTTCACTTGCAATGTCCCCTGCGGACGTGCTATAATATGTCGCTAACGTGCTTCTTGCGTTGTCCAAGAGGCAACGCCATCAGACCATAAGGAGGTGAAAAGCGTGAACAAATACGAAAACATGTACGTGATCACGCCGGAACTTGAGGAAGAGGCTGTCAAGGCCATCGTCGAAAAGTTTACCGGCATCATTACCGCCAACGGCGGTGAGGTCGAGTCTGTTGACGAGTGGGGCAAGCGTCGCCTTGCATACCCCATCGACTACAAGACCGAAGGTTATTACGTGCTTACCACGTTTGCAGCTGCGCCTGAGTTCCCCCGTGAGCTGGAGCGCAACTTCAACAACGATGAGAACATCCTTCGTTACCTCGTCGTTCGCAAGGAAGCGTAACAGCACAGCGTTTTTTTCAGAAGAAAGGTCGGTAACGCTATGAACAAAGTCTTTCTGATCGGCAACCTTACCAAGGATCCCGATGTACGCACCACCGGCAGCGGTGCAAGCGTATGCACCTTCTCCATTGCGGTGGACCGCCGCTTCAAGGCCCAGAACGGCGAAAAGGTCACGGACTTTTTCACCATCGTTTGCTGGCGCCAGCTGGCAGACCTTTGCGGCCGCTATCTTGCCAAGGGCAGGAAGGTGAGCGTGGTGGGCGAGCTGCAGAACCGCAGCTACGAAGCCAAGGACGGCTCCAAGCGTTATGTGACCGAGATCGTTGCGGATGAGATCGAATTCCTCACCCCGCGCGACAGCAGGGACAGCGCCTCCTACGGCGCACCCGCCTCTTCGGATGCCTACCGTGCGCCCGCTGCGCCCATGGCCCCCGAAGGCTTTACCGACGTGGATGATGACGACCTGCCCTTCTAAGGCAGCCCGTCGCCCCGTCACCATTATCTGAAAGGAGTACCATCATGGAGGAACGTAAAATGAGGCCCCGTGGCCCTCGTAAGAGCCGCCGTAAGGTCTGCGGTTTCTGCGTAGATAAGCTCAGCTCTATCGATTATAAGGATACCGCCCGTCTTCGCAAGTACGTCACCGAGCGCGGCAAGATCATGCCCCGCCGTATGAGCGGCGTATGCGCCAAGCATCAGCGTGACCTTGCGATCGCCATCAAGCGCGCCCGCATCGTCGCCCTTCTGCCCTACGTGGCCGATTGATTTTCACAAACAACATTCAAATTCCAAGCCTTTGAAGAACGTTAGTGAACCGCTTCGGGAAACCGAAGCGGTTTTTTCTTTTTTGGTGGGTCTGGCCGGCGGAAGGTGGGAAAAGGGGCTGAAGGGCGCGGCGCACGTTTGCGCCCCTCCGGGGCGCAAACAAGCGGCCGCCGTGGGGCGTGCGCAGC
>JAFSEB010000082.1 GCA_017435905.1 Clostridia bacterium
ACGCACTTCATCCGTGAGTCCGTATTGGAGCGAATGGTGCTGAAGCACATCCAGTTGGTCATGGGGTATATTCTCAGATACCGTCAACATTTCATCTTCGTAATGGAACAACAGCTCCAGTTGGAGTCGGCAGAAAAGCTGCAGACAAGCCGCAAGCAGCTTGAACGCAATGAGCGCCGAATCGCTGAACTGAAAAGGCTGTTCATCAAGATTTACGAGGATAATGCCAAAGGCAATCTGAATGATGAACGCTACGAGATGATGAGTCAGAACTACGAAGCGGAACAGAAACAGCTTGAAGCAGAGGTTGTCGCTCTGCGACAGGAGATTGAAGTACAGGAAAGACAGAGTGAAAATATTGAACAGTTCATCCGAACGGCAGACAAATACGTGGACATTGAAGAAATCGACCCGTGTATGCTGCGAGAGCTGATAAAGGCGATCTATGTGGAAGCACCCGACAAATCCAGCGGTAAGCGCAGACAGAAGATCCACATCGAATATGACGGCATTGGCTTTATCCCTTTGGAAGAACTTGCGAAAAAGGAAACGGCGTGACTTCGGTCACGCCGTCCCTTGAAAACAGTCGTTTTCAAGCATTTTTCAAAATAACTGTTTTACGAAGCCCCGTGTATTTTTCGGGGCGGTTTTTCTTTCCTCTATTACGCCGCAGGATAATACGTCTTCACACAAATCGTAACATTTTCAGCAAGGGGCACGTTCTTTTCAATGGCTGCGATCATGTCATACAGTACCTGAACGCTGTGCTTTTCAAATTGGGCAGCCTCCTTTGCGGTCAGCAGGCGGTCTGTGCTGAGGTTGATGCGAAGCTCCGTTCCGCTGTCAATGCCGCAGCTCATCACCTCGCCAAAGCTGCCGCCGGAAAGAGAATTGTAGTATGCACAAAACTTCGCCACCGCATCAAACACCATGTCGTAAGCATTGCATCCCTCTTCCCCGTTTCCGGTCGCAAAGCCCATGCGGGCCGATTGGTATTGCTGCACGCACTCCCTTTGCGGCGCCGCTTCACCTTTACCGGGAAACGCCGAAAAAACCAATACGCAGCAAAGCACAGCGATCAAAATGTTCCGTTTTCTCATACCGCTCCTCCTTTTTATGCTGTTTTGTGCTGAAACCCTTTTTAAATCAATTACAGAAACGTCTCTTAATTTTTACTATATACGATAACCCTACCTGCTTCAACACCAAACGGCAGGTTTTTCAGCTTATTTTCAGCTTATTTTCAGTTTATTCATATCTTCCCTTTCATCGATATACCGCATGTATTTCATCAAAATTTACAATCACTTCCGACATAATCTTTGATATATTTACCTTGTTCCTTCCCCTTGACTTTGGTAAAATCATGCTTATAAGGGGAAGGATGTTGGTTTTCCTTCCTTTAATGATCTTAGTCCGCAGAACTTCCTTCTCATGCATGCGGCAGGCGCCAATGTTTCCGGTCAGATCGCTTCCGTTATCGCCGGCGGTCTCATCATCACCCTCGTTGAAAATCTGCTGTAAGGAGGTCACGCTATGCTTTCCTGGAATCCCGACACCCTCGCCATCACCCTGCCCATCATGCTCAAGGGGCTTGTGGGCATCTTTGCGGTCATCGTGGTCATCTGGGGCTTTGTGGCCCTGCTGAACCGTGCCTTCGCCAAGAAGAACAAATAAATCCAAACCTTGCTTTGCCCGGGCTTCTGCCCGGGCATTTTCTTTGCTTTCCCCCACTTGACGAAGCGTCGGTTGCATCTTTTGCCGCTATCCTGTATGCTGTAACCCTAAGAACGGAGGTCACTCATGCAAAACTACGAAAAAACAGGCGCCCTCATTGCAGAGGCACGGCGTGAAAAGAATATGACGCAGAAGCAGCTTGCCGCCCTTTTGCATCTGTCCGATACCACCGTTTCCAAGTGGGAACGTGGCAAGGGCTTTCCGGATGTTTCCCTCGTGCTGCCGCTGTGTGAAGCCCTCTCCCTTACCGCTGCGGAGCTTTTCACAGGGGAACGGCAGCAGCAGCCGGATGCGGATGCCCTCATTGCAAACGTGCTGCAGGAATCGCAAGCGCAGAAGCGGCAGCTTCAAAGGCGGCAGCTGGCGGCGCTTCTCGTATTCCTTGCGCTGGTGCTGCTCATTGCACTGCCCCTTCTTTTCCTTAGGGCAGAAACGCCGCCATCCCTTGTGGGCACCTATCAGTATTTGCCGGAAGAGAACAGCCTGCCCTTTCTTTTCCTTTCCCTTGCCGTAGATCACCCCGATGAAACGGGCAGCGGCGCCTATTTCCTCTATGCGGATTCCCGCCTTGTGGAGGAAGGAACTTACATCACCAACGGGGACGGCACCTTCACCCTTTTTGGCGCTTACAGCGATGGCACACCCCGCCTGTTCCTGCTTGAACCCGACAGCCAAGGCAGCGTCCGTCTGCTGCTTTCGGGCTATGCGGATCATCCCTTCCTGCTTCAAAAGCTGGCGGATATCCCCCATTACATCGGCACCACCTATGGGGATGAGGAAGCATACCGCACAAAGCTGCTGCCGCCCCTTTCCTGATGCATTTCGCCGTTTGTTCACACTTGTGTGATGACAAGCGGCTTTTTTTCATGGTATCATGGGTAGAACGTTTTTGAAGGAGGATCCCATGCCTGCGAGCCCCATCACCACCATCCTCTTCGATCTTGACGGCACCCTTTTGCCCATCGATCAGAATGAGTTTATCCATACCTATTTCACCTACCTTGCCGAAAAAGCCGCCGAATACGGCTATGAAAAGGAGCCTTTCCTTGCCTCCATGTGGAAAGCCACCGGCAAAATGATCGTCAACGACGGCAGCCGCAAAAACATGGATGCCTTCTGGGATGGCTTCACCGCCATTTGGGGCGAAAAGGGACGTGATCTTGAAAAGCCCCTTGAAAGCTTCTACGCCAACGAATTCAACAAAACCAAGTCCATCCTGCAGGAAGTGAAGCCTGTCCGTGCGCTGATCGATGCGCTGAAGGCAGCCGGCTTTACCCTCTGCCTTGCCACCAATCCTCTGTTTCCGCCGGAAGCCATCCGTTCCCGTCTTGACTGGATCGGCCTTGTGCCGGAGGATTTTGTCCATGTCACCACCTATGACAATTCCACCTTCTGCAAGCCGCAGCCGGGCTATTACAGGGAGATCCTTGCCCTGCTCGGCAAACAGCCGCAGGAATGCCTGATGATCGGCAACAACCCTTCCGATGATATGTCCGCCCTTCAGGTGGGCATCGATGGGTTCCTGATCACCGATCACCTTGAGAACGAGCACAACATGGATATCAGCCAATTCCGCCACGGCGATTTCAACGCCTTCCTCCGGTTTATGGAAGAGCGCCTTGGCATCTCCCTTCCCATCTGATCACAGCAAAATACAAAACGGCAGACGCTCGCTCCGTCTGCCGTTTTTTTTGCTTTCTTTCATTTCTCCCGAAGGATGTATCCCACCGCCGCTTCATATACGGGGATGGTCAGGAAAATAAGCCATGTGGGGTGCCATACATTGGCAATGAGCCCAATGGATAGGTACACCATCACCGCCACAATGGGGTAAGGGATCGCCCGCAGGATCGAACCCTTCCTGCCGCCGTCCACCCAGTTTGCAATGCTGTAATAAAGGGGGATCGTCAGGAACAGGATGCACCCCTTCAGCCACCACCCAAAAAGGAATCCGAAAAGCAGGTACAGCATCGCCGGCGCCAATACAAAGGGAAATGCGCTCCACTTGCCGCAGAGCTCTTGCGCATCGTCATCCTCCTCTTCAAAGTCGGGGATATCCGCCTGCGCTTCTTCCGTTTCCGCCTGCGCATGCGATGCCTTTGCAAACCCACTTCTGAAATATGCCGCCTCCGCCTGTTCATAGGCTTCCTTTGCCTGCACGTATTCCGCCCGTGCCCGGTCATATGTCACCTCGGGCGTCTCCTCTGCCGGCAGGGCAGCTTCCGTCTCCGGCGACGGCACTGCCGCTTCCCCTTTCAAAAGCGCATCAAGGGTGATACCGTACACACGGGAAAGCTCCAGTATATTGTCAAGATCCGGAGAGGATTCGCCCCGTTCCCACTTGCTGATCGCCTGCCGTGAAAGCCCAAGCGCTGCCGCCAGCGTTTCCTGTGAATAGCCGTGTTCTTTTCTCAGCTGCACCAGCCTGTTTGCGATCTCTATGTTCATCCCTTTTCTGTTCCTTTCCTCTTCGCTGTCCTTTTCGGCAGCTCCATTGTATCCGCAACCGGCCCTTCTTTTCCACCAACCATGCTTTTCAGCGAAAAATCAGGCCGCAACTGTTGGTTGCGAAAGCCATTTTACCACAACATTATGATGTCTTGTCCACCGCCTGATACAATATCTCGCCTATCGGCTCGCCGAAATCCACCGTCAGCCGCTCCTCCTCCAGCAGGAAGGGAAAGGTCTTCTTTTCGCTGCCGTTTTCTGCCAAAAATACGGAATTATCGTTGTCAATCGTAATACGATATGTCGTTTTACTTTCTAAGGCACGGTTATTTTCCGTCATCGTCCCCTCCCGCAGGTCAAATTCCAGCCAAAAACTGTCATCATACACATCCTGCCAGGTGTGGGACACCAGCATTGCCTCCAACCCCTCCGGTGCAGGGGTCTTAACGGGCACAGCAGGCGCAGGCGTTGCCGCAGGGGTACGCAATGCCCCTTCGGAAGGCTGTGTGCAGCCGCAAAGCAGCACGGCACAGCAAACAAACAGCATGAGGAGCTTCATACTGAGGGCGTTCTCCTTTCCACTCGCAAAAGGATAAAGCAACGGGCGGTGCCGGTGAGGCCCGCCCGTGGGGATCATATTCTGTTAGCGGATGCAGTCCTTGCCGCCCATGTACATCCGCAGCACTTCGGGGATGCGGATGCTGCCGTCTGCCTGCAGGTTGTTTTCAAGGAACGCAATGAGCATACGGGGCGGTGCCACCACGGTGTTGTTCAGCGTATGGGCGAAGTAGTTGCCCTTCTGCTTGTTCTTCACACGGATGCCAAGCCTGCGTGCCTGCGCATCGCCAAGGTTGGAGCAGCTGCCCACTTCAAAGTATTTCTTCTGGCGGGGGGACCATGCTTCCACGTCAATGCTCTTCACCTTCAGGTCGGCAAGGTCGCCGCTGCAGCACTCAATGGTGCGAACGGGGATATCCAGCGTGCGGAAGAATTCCACGGAATACCGCCAAAGCTTTTCAAACCACTCGGGGCTTTCCTCGGGGCGGCAGACCACGATCATTTCCTGCTTTTCAAACTGGTGGATGCGGTATACGCCACGCTCCTCGATGCCGTGGGCGCCGACTTCCTTGCGGAAGCAGGGGGAGTAGCTGGTCAACGTCTGGGGCAGTTCCTCTTCGGTCAGGAAGGAATCGATGAACTTGCCGATCATGGAGTGCTCGCTGGTGCCGATCAGGTACAGGTCTTCACCTTCGATCTTGTACATCATGTTGTCCATTTCGGCGAAGCTCATCACGCCGCTCACCACGTTGCCGCGGATCATGAAGGGCGGAATGTAGTAGGTGAAGCCCTTGTCGATCATAAAGTCACGGGCATAGGAAAGGATGGCGCTCTGCAGCCTTGCAATGTCGCCGCAAAGGTAGTAGAAGCCGTTGCCGCTGGTTTTGCGGGCGTTATCAAGGTCGATGCCCTTCACGCTTTCCATGATGTCCACATGGTAGGGCACTTCGTATTCGGGCACCTTGGGCTCGCCAAAGCGCTCAAGCTCCACGTTTTCGCTGTCATCCTTGCCGATGGGCACGGTGGGGTCAATGATGTTGGGGATCACCATCATGCGCTCATTGATGGCCTTTTCAAGCTCTTCTTCCTTCAGCGTCAGGGCGGCCATTTCGTCCGCCATGGCGGTGACCTGCTTCTTGGTCTCCTCCGCCTTGTCACGCTCGCCCCGTGCCATCATGCCGCCGATCTGCTTGGAGATCACGTTGCGCTGGTTGCGCAGCTGGTCGCAGCGGGTGTGGGCGGCACGCCACTGCGCATCCAGTTCCAGCACCTCATCCACAAGCACCAGCTTTTCATCCTGAAACTTCTTTTTGATGTTTTCCTTCACAAGCTCCGGGTTTGCACGGAGCAGCTTGATATCGATCATATTTCCTCCTGTCGATCGCTGTCAGCAGCCTGTCGTTTTTGTTTCTTACATCCGCTCCGGCGCATCAAGGCTCAGCAGCCTGAGGCCGTTCTTGATGGTGCAGCGGGCCGCATCCGTCAGGGCAAGGCGTGCATTGCGCACGGTCATGTCGTCATCCATGATGCGGTTCTCATAATAGAACTTGTTGAAGCAGCCTGCCACCTCGATCACGTTGCGGGCGATCAGGTAGGGCTCGTTCTTCTCCGCAGCCGCCACGATGGTCTCCGGGAAGGCGGCAATGGCCTTGAGGAGGGCGGTAGCGGCGCTGTCGGTCAGCACGCTTGCGTCGATGGTCTCGGCAGGGGCGGTGTAACCGGCTTTGCGCAGCACGCTGCAGCAGCGTGCGTGGGTGTACTGAGCATAGGGGCCGGTCTCGCCGTCAAAGTTCAGCACCTTGCCCCAGCTGAAGGAGGTATCCTTGATGCGGTTGTTGTACAATACGCCCCAAATGATGGCGCCAACGCCCACCGCACGGGCAGCCGCTTCCTTGTTTTCAAGGTCAGGGCTCTTTTCCTTGATGATCTCAAGGGTCTTTTCAATGGAAGCGTTAAGCACATCCTCCAAATACACCACGTTGCCGTGGCGGGTGGAAAGGGTGCCTTCCTCCATGGATACCATGCCGAAGTTGACATGCTCCATATCCTTCACCCAGTCACGGCCCATCAGCTCCAGCACCTTGAAGAACTGCTTGAAGTGCAGGTTCTGCTGATAGGCGACCACGTAAAGGGACTTTTCAAAGTCATAGGTCTCCTTGCGGTAGATGGCAGCGGCGATATCACGGGTGGCATAAATGGTGCTGCCGTCGCTCTTGAGGATGATGCAGGGGGGCATATCGTAATCGGAAAGGTCCACGATCAGCGCACCCTTGTCGATCTTTGCCACGCCGCTGTTGCGGAGCTCATCGATGACCGCAGGCATCTTATCCTCATAGAAGCTCTCGCCGGCATAGCTGTCAAACTCCACGCCAAGCAGATCATATACCGCACTCACTTCCTTGAGGGTCAGGTCCTTCATCCTCTGCCAGAGGGAAACGGCCTCTTCGTCGCCCTGCTCAATGCGGCGGAACCAGTCACGGGCTTCGTCCACCAGTTTGGAATGCTTGTCCGGGCTTTCCGCTTCTTCCTTTTCCGCTTCCTCGTGGAAACGAACGTACAGCTTCACAAGCTCCCTGACGTTGGATTCTTCGATGGGCTTGCCCTCGCCCCAGTTTTTGTATGCAACGATCATCTTGCCGAACTGGGTGCCCCAGTCGCCAAGGTGGTTGATGGCAATGGTGTTGTAGCCGAGGAATTGATAGATGCGGTTCAGCGAGTTGCCGATGGCGGTAGAGGGCAGATGGCCGATGTGGAAGGGCTTTGCGATGTTGATGGAGGAAAACTCCACGCACACGTTTTTGCCTGCGCCCATATCGCTGGCGCCGTAGCGCTCGCCCTCGCTGAGCACACGGGAAAGCACGCCCTTTGCAAAGCCTGCCTTATCCGCAAAGAAGTTCAGATAGCCGCCCTTCGCCTCCGCACGTTCGATGCCTGCAGGCATGGTCAGCTTTTCGCTGAGCTCCGCCGCAATGGCAGGGGGTGCCTTGCGAAGGCTCTTTGCAAGGCGGAAGCAGGGGAAGGCATAGTCGCCCATTTCCGGGTTCGGGGGAATTTCGATATAGCTTTGCAGCTCGTTGGCATCAAGGCCGGTCAGTTCCGCCACACGGGCGGCGATCTCCATCCGATAATCCATGTTACACTCCTATAAAAAACGGTTTTTTCCGTTTATTCCTAACAATTCAGTATAGCATAAAAACGGGGCTGTTTACAAGGCTGCGGCGTTGTTTTCAAGGATATCCCGCACTTTTTCTGCCACCGCCTTTGCAAGGGCAGCGTGCCCCTCCGGCAGCATGTGGGTACCCTCCACCGGGCAGGGGGAAGCCACCTTTGCAGCATCAAGGAAATGGACATGCATCTCCCGTGCAGCGGCCTCGTATTCCGCCGCAAACAGGCGGGATTGTTCCATATCGAAGTAATCCCCCTCGCTGAGGGCGTTGCCGCCGATCTCAATGGGGGAAATGAGCAAAATGCGCACCTCATCCCGAAATACGGGCGTGGAACCGGGGAACTTTTCATTCGCTGCCTGCAGCGTTTCGATCAGCAGCTTTGCGCCTGCTGCGCTGCGGTTCGCCGTCACGAATTTCAGGTCGTTGGTGCCCAGCATCACCGCCACAAGGTCAAAGGGCTTGCCGCTTGTCAGGGCATAGCCAATGCCTTCAAGCCCGTTCCTGCAAAGGAACTCCGGGTCGTCAAAGGCGGTGGTGCGGCCGTTGATGCCGTTTTCCTGCACATGGTATCCATCCCCGAGCAGGTTCTGCAGCACGCCCGTCCAGCGCACGTTTTCCCCATAGCGCCCCATTCCGCCGGGCATGTAGCCCCATGTATTGGAATCGCCGTAGCAAAGGATCTCTTTTTTCATCGTAAAAGCCGCCCCTTCCCTTGTTTTACAGGAAAATTGTACCGCACCGGGGCGGTAAAGTAAACCGCACCTGCCGAAAAAGCGATTTTTCTCCCCTGCCCCTTCCCCTGCGCCCTCTCGGGGTGCTATACTGTTCCCATGAAAAAGAAGCTCACCGTATCTGTTTTATATGCGCTCAGTGCGCTGTTTCTCCTCGGCGGCATCCTCATGCTCATCCGGCAGTATGTGCTGCTGCCGGGCAGCTATACGCCGCCCACCCTCACCCCTGCGCCCACGCCCTCCGCTGCCCCTTCGGCAGCGCCCGTTGCGTCCGCCGCACCTGCCCCTACCCCCTCGCCGACGCCCTATGTAAAGGTTGCCCCCGTGCGCATCTACTTCACCGCTGCGGAGGTCATGGCGGATATCCTTCCCGTGGGCATCATTGAGGATGGCGAGCGTGCCGGGCAGATGGATACCATCGATGACCCTGACGTCGCCGCATGGTATGAACCCGGCCCTTCCCCCGGCGGTCCCGGCAATGCGCTCATCAACGGGCACAAAAGCTGGAAAGGCAAGATCGGCCGGTTCAGCGTGCTGTGGGATATGCAGGCAGGCGACGAGGTCATCATCGAATATGCGGACGGCAGCCTTGCTGCCTTCTATGCCGACAGCGTTGCGTTTTACCCTTACAATGCGGTGCCGGATGAAGTGATGTCCCTTGAAGGAGAAAGCCGTGTCACCCTCATCACCTGCTACGGCGAGTTTGACCGCCAGGCAGGCACCTCGGAGGAGCGGTGCGTGGTGGTGCTGAAGGGGAAAGATGCATAGCGCTGCCCTTATTCGTGCGTTGCCCGTTTACCGACAGAAAAGGAGGTTCTTAACATGAAAAGCATCAAGCCCGGACGGGGCCCGTCCATGATGGGCGGTATCGTCGGTATCTTCATGATCGGCTTCGGCATTCTCTGGACTGCTTTCGCCGCACGGGCAGGCGGTTTCTTTGCGCTTTTCGGCGTGCTTTGGACATGTATTGCCATTGCGATGACAGTATATCACTTTAAAAATGCCACCGGAAAAAGCAGGCATTCCACCTATGATATTCTGGATGCAGACGAAGAGCCCGATCCCTTAAACCGGCGCTTTGGCGATCCGCAACCAGACACACAAAGTGACACCTGTGCAGGCAGCAGCTTCTGCCCCTATTGCGGAACGCCTGCCGCAAGCGATTATGCCTTCTGCCGCCATTGCGGAAAGAAATTACCCTAACGCCTTTTTTTCGGCCGTCAAATCCCATAAAAAAAGGAGCCGCATTTTAGGGGCATCCCATTAAAAAAACATCGCCGCAAAACGAATCCATTCCGGGCAACTGCATCGTCATCGTCGGTCGGAATATCGACGGATATGCCTTCCTCCTCTTCCTTGCATTTACCCGAAAGCGATCCATTTTGCGG
>JAFSEB010000083.1 GCA_017435905.1 Clostridia bacterium
CATTGGGTTGTATGAAAAATATGGCTATTGCTATGTAAAAGACATAGTAAACTACGGAAATGGAATTGACCGTTTGTATGTCAGAGAAATAAAATAGACTATTCATTAAATTCCAATTTGTCTAACAGGATAAAGGGTGCACTTCTATACACCGTTCGGTGTTGTGCGTATGGTTCGGAGCTTGCCTCTCCCTATGGGAGAGGTGGCCGAGCGCAGCGAGGACGGAGAGGGCAAAACATGACCATAACAAAAGATAACAGTCAACTAGAAAATGCGAGGCGGCTTCGCAGGGAAATGACTCCCCATGAACGCAAGCTCTGGTATCTGTTTCTCCGCAAATACCCGGTGAAGATTTACAAACAGCGGATCATCGGCAGATTTATCGTGGATTTTTACTGCGCTTCTGCAAAGCTGGTGATCGAAGTGGACGGTTCTCAGCATTATGAGTCTCAGGGCATGGCATATGACGAGGAGCGTTCCGCATTTTTGTCGGCTCTGGGCTTGCAGGTTTTACGATTTTCCAACCGGGATATGACAGGGAGTTTCATGGCGTGTGCGAACAAATTGATATTACCATTCAAAGCCGATTGCAAGGCCCTCTCAGTCACCTGCGGTGACAGCTCTCCCAAAGGGAGAGCCAAGGCTGCCTGCATGTACAAAAAACGGAGCGTATCGTCGTCGATACGCTCCGTTAACTGTTTTACGGCCACCTGCCGAACGGGCGGGGCTTTTGCTGTTTTGCTTATTTCTGCAGCTGTGCACGGTATTCTTCCAGTTCGCGTGCGTTTGCAAGAATGAAGTGACCCTCTTCGATCTCGACCCACTCCGGCGGATTGTCCGCATAGTCGAAATGGCACTCGTCGGGATGATAAACGATCAGTTCCTTGTTCTTTTCCTTGTCGGGATCCGCCAGCGGAAGTGCGGAGAGCAGGGACTGCGTGTAGGGATGCAGCGGATGCTCGAAGAGCTTTTCGCACTCTGCCAGCTCCACGATGACGCCCTTGTGGATAACCGCAATACGATCGGAGATGAAGCGCATAACGGAAAGGTCATGGGCGATGAAAAGGTAGGTCAGATCACGTTCACGCTGCAGCTTGCTCATCAGGTTGAGCACCTGCGCACGGATGGAAACGTCAAGCGCACTGATGGGTTCGTCGGCGATGATGAAGTTCGGTTCCATGATCAGCGCACGGGCAATACCGATACGCTGACGCTGGCCGCCGGAGAACTCATGGGGGAAGCGGCTTGCAAACTCGGGCAGCAGGCCTACATCAAGGAGGGAGTTGTCAACAAGCTCCATGCGCTCCTTTTTGGGGAGATCCTTCTTGGTGCTGTAGGTACCCTCGGCGATGATGTAGTCCACCTTTGCGCGCTCGTTCAGGGATGCCATAGGATCCTGGAAGATCATCTGGATCTCGGAAATGACTTTCTTATCGAGTTCCTTGCTGATCTTGCCGTTGATCTTTTCACCCTTATAGATAACTTCGCCGCCGCTGGTGGGATGGATGCGCATGATGGCACGGCCGATGGTGGTCTTACCGGAGCCGGATTCGCCTACAAGACCGAAGGTCTCGCCCTTATAGATATCGAAGCTGACGCCCTTGACCGCCTTAAAGGGGTTGCGCCTGGAACCGAAGGTAACTTCAAGATCTCGTACGCTCAGCAATACTTCACGGTTTTCTTTTTTAGCTTCCATGGTATGCTCCCTTCTTACAGGCTCGGCTGAATTTTCTTAAGGCATGCCGGCGGATCCACCTTGGGTGCACGGGGATCAAGCAGCCAGGTACGTGCCCTGTGTGTCGGAGACACATCGAAGTAAGGCGGCTGCTCAACAAAGTCGATGGCAAGTGCCTGCGGGTTACGGGGCGCAAACGCATCGCCGACAACTTCCTTGAACAGGTTCGGCGGGGTACCCTGAATGGCGTAAAGGTCTTCGCCCTTGATGCCCAGCTGGGGCAGAGAGCTCAGCAGCGCCCAGGTGTAGGGATGCTGGGGGTTGTAGAAGACTTCACGTACCATGCCGATCTCGATGATATCGCCCGCATACATAACGGCAACACGGTCCGCAATGTTGGCAACAACGCCAAGGTCGTGGGTAATGAAGATGATGGTCAGGTTCAGGCGCTCCTTGAGCTCCTTGAGGAGTTTGAGGATCTGTGCCTGAATGGTCACGTCAAGAGCGGTGGTGGGCTCGTCGCAGATGAGGATCTTCGGGCGGCACGCCACGGCGATGGCGATGACAACACGCTGGCGCATACCACCGGAGAACTCGTGGGGATACTGCTTATAGCGGCGTTCGGGATCTTCGATGCCGACATCACGGAGGATCTGCAGAACCTCTTCCTTCAGCCTTGCACCCTTGAAGCCCTGGTGCTTTTCAACGGCTTCGCCGATCTGCTTGCCGATGGTCTTAAGCGGGTTAAGGCTCGTCATCGGGTCCTGCATGATCATGCTGACTTCCTTGCCGCGGATCTTGAGCCACTCACGGTCCTTCTTGTAGCCGGAAAGCAGCTGGGGTTCGCCGTTTTCCATGCCGTAATACATGATCTCGCCCTCGGAAATGAAGCCGTTGGGATCGAGAAGACCGATGAAGTTCTTATTGAGAACGCTCTTGCCGGAACCGGACTCACCAACGATGGCAAGGCTTTCGCCGCGATGCACATCAAGGGTAACGCCGCGGATGGCATGAAGCACCTTGCCGCGAAGGTTGAACTTGACGTTCAGGTTTTTGACAGAGAGGATTACATCATTTTTCTGTTCCATAATAAACCTCCCGCTTAGTTGATATGGTTCTTGGGATCAGCCGCATCGGAGAATGCGTTGCCGACCACGTAGAACGATATCGTCACGATGGAAAGAATGATCGTGGGGTAGATCAGCTGATAACGGAGGCTGGGGCTGAGCATCAGCTTACGGCCAACGTTGATCAGGTTGCCAAGGCTCGGAACATCCGCAGGAAGGCCAAGACCGATGTAGGTGATGAACACTTCGCTTGCGATCGCTTCCGGAATGGAGAGCGCCATACGCAGCATGATAACGGACACGAGGTAGGGGAGCAGGTTGCGGAAGATGATCGTGAAGGTGGAGGTGCCAAGGCAGCGGCTCGCAAGGTTGTATTCCCTGTTGCGGATGATGACGATCTGGTTACGGATGAAGCGTGCCATACCGATCCAGCGGGTCAGGCTCATTGCAAGCAGCAGCGTGCCGACGGAGGGCTTCGCCATGTAGGAAACAAGGATCAGAACCAGCGAAGAGGGAACGTTATCGAGGATGTTGTACAGCTCGGTAAAGATAAGGTCGGTCTGGCGCACATAGCCCCAGAGAACGCCTGCGAGGATACCGACGATCGCCTCGATGATGGCAACGGTGAAGCCGATGAGCAGGGAGTTGCGGGTAGCGCCCCACAGCTTTGCCCAAAGATCCTGACCAAGCTCGTTGGTACCGAGGATGAACTTGAACTCTTTGCCGTTTTCAAGCTTGCCCATGCTTCCCGGAGGAAGGTTGCGGTGAATAACGCCCGTATCAGGATTGATGTTGATCTGGAAGGAGTCGAGCTGGTTGGGCAGCGAAGGCTGAATGAACGTGAAGAGCAGGATCAGAAGGACCGCACTCACAAGGAGCATTGCAACCTTGTTTTTGCTGAAAGCACGGAAGGTGCTTCCCCAGTAAGAGTAGTTGGAGTAACCGGTCTTCTCAACGGCAGATGCGTCAAAAGGAACGATCTTGAACGCTTCTTCATCCGTCAGCTTAGTGCGGACGGCTTCGGTCACGTTTTCTTCAAGCTTTGTAACTTTGGGGTTCTTATATCTCATGCCCATAAGATCACCTTGATTCTTTCTTGGCAACAAAGCTGACGCGCGGGTCAAGGAGCGTCATCATAATATCGCCGACAATAAGACCAATGATACCGACGGAAGCAAACAGCATAACGATGGCCTGAACCATGCTGTTATCCTGACGCTTGACAACGTCTACCAGCAAACCACCCATGCCGGGGATGGAATACAGGGATTCCACGTAGATGGAGCCGACGCAGGTGTTAAGGAACGTGGTGGGCAGATACTGACCAAGGGGAACGAACGCATTGCGGAATACGTGTTTGAACATGATCTCCGCACCGGAAAGGCCCTTGATCTTTGCGAGCTTCACATAATCCTTGGTGCTTTCATCCACCATGTAGCGCCTGAGCCACATGCCGTAATAGGAAATGTTGGGCAGCGCCAGGGAGAAAATCGGAAGGATCCATGTTCTGAGCTCCGCTTCTTTGAATGTCAGCGGCAGTCCAAACCACTCGGTGGCATAGATTTGAATGAACAGGAAATAAACTGCGGAGGGTACCGCCTGAATGCAAACGATAAAGGCGTTGCCCAATTTATCGAGGAACCGGCCCTTGTTCTGCGCCATCATCGTGCCAAGGGGCAGACCGACGAGAAGAGCAAAGCAAAGTGCGAGGACGCCGAGTTTGATGCTCAGCGGAATTTTCGTGGCTAGGATTTCCGTAACCGGTACCTGGTCACGGTAAACGTAAGAAATACCAAGACTTCCCTCCGTTACAACACCCTTGAGGAAGTTGAACAGCTGTACGGGGATCGGCTTATCAAGTCCCATGATAGCAAGGCTGGCCTTGATCTGTTCCTGAGACATGTGGTCGAAATTCGGGAAGTAACCTTCTATCGGCATCTGACGCATGAGCACAAATACGATAGAAACAATGATAAGCAGCGTTATCACCGAACGCAGCAAGCGTTTGAAAATATATCGAATCATGTTCCCTCCAGGTTATGACCCGGGCAGCCAAGAGGCTGCCCGGATGCAAACACATCAATTCAGTTAATCAATGTCTTCAAATCATGGAAACGGGTTGATCAGATCTCACCGTTCAGCCAAGCCTGATAGTTGGCTTCATACTGGTCCATGGAGATGAATTCATCCTGCAGGTGCATACCCTTGTACATACCGACGGCATAGCCGCAAGCAGCGTAGGAGCCTTCGAATACGTTAAGCTTGGTAGCCTGATACTTGGCGGCACCAACGTAGCAGGGGATGACCATTGCGTTGTTGATGAGGAGAGCTTCAGCCTGTGCGAAGTAATCGAAGCGCTTCTGGATATCAACGCCTTCCGCACGGCCCTTCTCTACGAGGTCATAGTACTCGGCGAGAATAGCAGCGGTGGCCTTCAGATCGGGATCGGCGAGGAACTCGTCAACATAGTTGTTGATGGAGTTGTCGGAGATGAGGCCGAACTGGTCGCGCATAGCGGTTTCATCCATGATGAGCTCCCAACGGTTGTAGGAGTTGCCGAGGGCGATACCGCTGTCGGCATCAACGCCGCCGTCGAAGGGATCGGTCCAGGTCTGAGGATCGATATAGTCGGCGCCCCAACGGACACGCATGAGGGAGTACTTACCGGAGGAACGGGTCTCGGAGAGGAAGTTCTCAGCGGGGCCGGCCCAGAGGACGAGCTGGATGAAGTCGGTGCCGAGGACCTTCTCAAGCTGCTGCTTGACGATGATGCACTCGTTCTCGTAGTTCTTTTCACCGGACTGGTAGGAGATGACCACCTGGATCGGGAAGGTCACGCCCTTGGCCTTGAGTTCTTCCATAGCCTTGGCCTTGTATTCAAGAGCCTTGTCGGGATTATAGAAGTTTTCTTCAATGCCATTGAAAGCAGCGTTGGAGGCGAAGTCCGCACCGGCATTGGTGAAGCAGGAGCCCTTCGGGGTGATGGTGTTCTGCATGAGGGAGTCGCCGGCTTCGGGGTCAACGGCGCTCTTCACGACGAAGTCACGGTCGAGGGCGCTCATGATAGCGTGACGGAAGTTGCTGTTGACAACGGCACGCATCCAGTCTTCGGGCTTATACTCATCGGGATAAGTAGGCTTGAAGTCGAAGGCATAGAAGTAATGCCACATATCGTCCTGACGGGACTTGGAGAGATACTCGATGTTGTTGTTCTTCCAGTCGTCAAGAATATCGTTGGAGATGTTGGCGAAGTCGATCTCATCACGGAGAACCATGGTGGGAGCGAGGGTGGCAGCTTCAGCGTTGTAGGTCTTTTCGATGCGATCGATGTAAACACGGTCGGCATCCCAGTTGTTCTCGTTCTTCACGAGGGTCTGCTTGACCTGGGGTTCCCACTCGGTGAGGATGTAGGAGCCGCAGCTGTAGATCTTATCGATGGAAGTACCGAAACCAACGGCTTCTTCGCTCATGTGCTCATCGATCAGGGGACCGTAGGCAGGCATCCAGCAAACGTAGGCAAGACCCTGGAGGAAGTAAGGAGTGGGGCGCTTGAGGGTGTACTCAAGGGTGTACTTGTCAACAGCCTTGACACCGACATCGGCGAAATCGGGGTTGGTCTTCTCAACAAGGCCGTTGTAATATTCTTCAGCGCCCTTGATGATCTTGACCTGGTCATAGGTACCGGAGTCGTTGAGGGGAGTGCAGACAAGCTTCAGAGCGGATACCCAGTCTTCAGCGGTCACTTCTGCAACCTGCTCGCCGGCGGCATTGTACCAATACTGGCCTTCGCGGATCTTGAAGGTCCAAACGGTACCGTCGGGGCTGACTTCCCAGCTCTCTGCGAGGGCGGGGATAACGTTGGAATGGTTGTCGAACTCTACGAGGCCGTCAATGAAGTTGCAGCATACATAGTGCTCGATCGCCTTACCGGAAGAGAGGTAGTTGAGGGTGGTGTTCTCAACATCATAGAGCATGCGGAGAACATCGGGTTCGCCGTCATCCTCGGGTTCGGTAGCAGTGGAGCCGGAGCTCGCATTGCCGGAAGAGGAGGAACCCTGCTGTTCGGGTTCGGTGCCGGTCTCGCCGCCCTTGCATCCTGCGAATGCCGCAAGGATCATCAGCGCTGCGAGAAGGAGTGCCAGATACTTCTTCATATTGTTCTCTCCTTTTTCTTTTTTGCCTTACGTATAACCGCAAAGCAGAAACATTAAAAAACCAACGTTTTTTATATACATATAAAAATCATAACAAACCTTGCATAAAGGAAGACGGCTGAAAAAGAATATTGTAAAAAACAAGTTCCCGTTTGCGGAGAAGCCGCAGGTATGCCATCGCAGCGACCGCACGAATGAATTGCGAAGGTGGGCACGGGAAGCCCGGATTTTAAAATAGTTGATATTAATTTTTATGATATTGGTTATTATAACAAACAATGCCCTTGGTTTCAATATGTTTTTTCTTTTTATACATGTTGTATAAGCTTTTGCTTTCACCTTGTTTTCCGATACTTTTTTTATCAAGACATGCCCGCTTTTTGATGCTTTATTCAAGAATAATTAAAAAAACAACAGAAACTTATGTTCGTTGTATGATAATTAACCTTTCAAATTGTCTATAGACTCTGCACATCCTTTTTCAGCATTGACCACCACACGAAATCCGCCGCAGTTGGAAACACGCAGCGTATCATATGTCGTTTTGTCGGCAGGATGATACATTTCTACAAGTTTCATGACCACGCCGCCATGGGTCACAACGGCGATCATTTTATATCCGTTTTTATATGCATCCTTCAGCAGGTCAAAGAAGCTTTCTTTCACCCGCTTTTCAAATCCGAAAAAGCTCTCGCCGCCGGGATAGCCTTCTCCACCCCCTGCCTGCAGCCATGCTTCGTATGCCGCATCGCCCACAAGTTCGCTGTGGGTCTTGTTTTCCAGCATACCGAAATCCACTTCACAAAGCCCTGCGCACTCCGTTGTGGGAACACCTGGCCAAATGAGCGCCGCCGTTTCCTTTGCACGGGTCATGGGGCTTGCATACACATGCTCCACCTGCGGCAGTTCCTTTGCCCTCGCCTTTGCAAGGGCGATCCCCTCCGGCGTCAGCGGTACATCCGTCCTGCCGAGGAACCGGTGTTCCCCGTTCCCCACGGCGATCGAGTGACGAAGAAGGATCACTTCCATTTGCGTTCCCCTTTCAGCACCATCGGGATGCCTGCAAACACACGCACCACTTCATCCGCATCCTGTGCAAGCCTGCAGCAGATGCGCCCCACCGTTTCACGCCATTCCCGTTCCATTCTGTCAATGGGTACAACGCCGCAGCCCACCTCCCGGCAGATGACCGCTTCGTGCCACATCAGCTCCGCAAGGATCTGCTCCTGCGTCATGCCGGAAAGAAGCGCCTCCTTCACCGCTTTTTCAAGATGCACGAGCACAGGCTTGTCTTCGCCGAGCCGCTCCGTGATCTCTTTCTTATTGTAATTTGTGTTGCGCAAAAGGGCATCGAGCTTCCTCTGCCCCGCTCCGCCGATCACAAGGATCATAAAAGACCTCCTACCTTTTCCACAACAACCGCCGCACCGAGGCAGGCAAGCTCACATACCGTTACGAACCAGCCGGCAAGATCGCCGGTGGTGCCGCCAAACCTGCTGTATGCCATGCGCCCGTAATAGCCGAACACCACGCCTGCCGCAAGCAGCGCCGCACCGCCAAGGGTGAGGGAACACAGGAACATGCCTGCTACAGCCGCAGCAAACCACAGACAGGAAACGGTGCGCACCGTCCTCACATCCGCCGCACCGCTGAAGGTGGCAAGAAGCCCATCGCCCTTTGCGCTTTTGAAGCTGACCACCGCAAAGGCAGAAAGCGCACGGGAAAGCACCGGAACAAGGGCAAGCACATGACGGGATGCGCCCGTCAACGCCGCTTCATGCCAAAGGGCAAAGGAAATAAGCAGGTACGAAGCAAAACCGATCACCGCAAAGGCACCGCAGTTGGGGTCTTTCATAATGGCAAGCTTCTTCTCACGGGGCGCATGGGAAGAAAGCGCATCCACCGTATCACAGAAGCCGTCCATATGGATGCCGCCCGTCACAGCAAGCGGCACAAGCGTCAGCAGCGCACCGCTCAATACTGTGGAAAAATCGAGAAGGTCGCAAAGGAAAAGCACCAGCAGTACACATGCACCCTGAATGAGACCCACCACCGGAAAAAAGCACATGGCATACGCCATATTTTCCTTTTCCCACTTCACCTGCGGAACGGGAATGCCGGAATACATATACATGGAAAGCGCCATGCAAAGCGAGCGCAGCAATCTCATAGTATCTCCCTTCCTTTCCAAATAACAGGAATGCCTGCCGTTACTTCCACCACCGCATCCGCCTTTTCCGCAAGACTGCGGTTCACAGCGGCAAGCACCGCAAGGTAGGCTTCCGTTTCATCATCATACCGAATACCGTCGGAAAAGAGCTCGTTGGTCACCACCACCGCAAACTCCGCTTCCTCGCAAAGGCGCTCCATGCCGGAAAGGATGCACTTCGCCGCGCCTTCCCTTCCCTCTCCGCCGAAAAACTCGTTGGCGGCAAGGTTGGACATGCATTCGAGCAGCACCGCACCGCCCTTCGGAAGCGGCGCATGCAGAAGATCCCTCGGGCATTCGAGCGTAACGAAGTGTTTCCCTGCACGCATGGCACGGTGCTTTGCGGCACGGCGCTCATCCTCCGCATCGAAGATCTGCATGGTGGCGATATAGGTGCGCTTTGTAAGACCGCTTTTCACGATCAGCCCTTCCGCATATTCGCTTTTTCCGCTGGCGGCGCCGCCGGAAACAAGGATCAGCATACGGTATCCTCCGGCTTGTGGGAATAAGCTTTGACCTTAATGTCATCAAAGGTGCGCATTTCGCCGTAAACAGCCAGCGCCATATCCAAAAGAGGCATTGCCGCAACGGCGCCCGTGCCTTCGCCAAGGCACATGTGCGCATGGATCATCGGTTCAAGGGACAGCGCCTGCAGCATCCGCATGCCGGCAGGCTCTTTGGAAACGTGGGTGGCGATCAGGTGCTCCGCCACGGCAGGCGCCATGCGCACCGCCGTCAATGCCGCAACGGCGCTGATGAAGCCGTCAAGCAGGATCGGCACTTTGTAGATCGCACCGCCGAAGCAAACGCCCGTCAGCGCTGCAATATCAAGGCCGCCAAGGCAGCGCAGCACCGCAAGAGGATCCGTGGGATCGGGATGTGTACAGCTGATGGCACGCTCAATGGCGCTGCGCTTGCGAAGAAGTCCGGCATCGGAAAGCCCTGCGCCCCGTCCCGTTACCTCTTCCACGGATGCCTGCAGCAGCACCGCAGCCATGGCGCTCGATGTGGTGGTATTGCCGATGCCCATCTCGCCCATGGCAAAAAGGCGGTAGCCTTCTTCTTTCTTTTCCCGTACAAGGTCTATGCCCACGTTGATCGCCGCAAGTGCCTCCGCTTCTGTCATGGCAGGCCCTTTTGCGATATTGGCTGTTCCCCTGCGCACGCAGCGATCGGTCACGTTTGCGGAAAGAGGTCGTTTAACGCCCACATCCACCGGAAATACATCCGCATGGGCGACATGCGCCATACGGCATACGCTGGAATCACCCTTTGCAGCATTTTCCGCCACGATGGCGGTCACTTCCTGCCCGGTCTGGGTCACGCCCTCCTCCACCACGCCGTTATCCGCACACATCATGAGCACAGCCCGTTTTCCAAGGGAAACATCTGCACTGCCCGTGATGCCTGCGATCTTCACGATAGCATCTTCCAAAAGCCCAAGCCCGTTGAGCGGCTTCGCAATGGCATCCCACCGCCGCCGTGCTTCTTCCATCGCCTCTCTATCGGCAGGCGAAACGGCATTTATGATCTCAAACAGCGTCAAAGCGCCATCCTCCTTTTATGAAGAAATTCATTCCCCATAATAGTACCCTTTTTTGTTGAAAAATCCAAGGGGAGATGTGATAATATCGGTATGCTGAAATTGATTAATATCGTGGATAACAAGGAAATGCTTGCCGCAGAAACTGCGGAGGGCATCAAAAGCATGCTTGCCGCCCTTTCCCTTGACGGCGTGGAGGCGATCCGCTGCGGCGAACGCTCCCCTGCGCTTTGCAATGAGGATATCAAAGGCGTTCATCTCATCTTCTGGTCGGACTGGGTCGATTTCTGGCGGGGCAATAAAAAAGCTCTGCTGCAAAAATTCGGCACCATGGAAGCTGTGGAAAGCTATTACGGCTGCACCGCCCCCGAAGGGCTTCTTGATGCATTTCGGGCAGACCTCGCCTATGCGGAAGAGGTCGGTGCGGAATATGTGGTCTTCCACGTCAGCGATGTTTCGCCGGAAGAAACGCTGCGCTATTCCCGTTTTCACAGGGATGAAGAGGTCATCGATGCCTCTGCGGAGTTTTTGAACCTGCTGTTCAAGGGGAAGGAATATCCCTTTGCGCTGCTGCTGGAAAACCTGTGGTGGCCCGGGTTCACCATGACCGATCCGCACATGACGGAGCGGCTTCTTTCCAAAGTGGAATACCAAAACACCGGCATCATGCTTGATACCGGTCATCTTTTCGGCGCCGCCCCATCCTGCCGTGATACGGGAGAATGCATTGCCTTTGCACGCAGGATGATCGAAAACCACGGCAGCCTTGTTTCCTATATAAAGGGCATGCACCTGCATGGCAGAGCAACGGGCAATACCGTTGCACGGCTTTTACAGACCGCCCCTGCCCTTGCGCCGGGTTTTGCGGAACGCTTCCAGCAGGCATACGAATGGGTGCTGCAGATCGACCCTCACTGCCCCCTCACCCATCCGGATGTTTCCCGCCTTGTGGAGCAGGTCGCCCCCGGTTATTTGACGCTGGAGCTTGCAGGCAGCGGTCTTTCCTGCCGCAGGGATGCGATCGAAGTCCAGCTTCGTGCCCTCCAAGCGAAATAGCTTTTTTGCCGATGCCGATGCGCTTGACGCACCGGCATCTTTGCGATATATTAATATGCGGAAAATATCGGTCTATATATATGTAGAAATTTATTATTTTCTAATCTTCGGACGGAGATCCCCTCCGAATCAACCGGCGGTGTACGATGTCGAAAAAGCACGTTTTCTACTATTCCCTTTTGCAGCCCCTGGTGGCAGCCTTTGCACGCATTGCATTCGGTTACCGCTGCGAAAAAGTCAGCAAGGATATTCCCGGTCCTTATATCGTACTTTCCAACCACACCACGGATTTCGATATGCTTTTCGTAGGATCGAGCTTCAGAAAGCAGATGTACTTTGTCGGCAGCGAGCACATTGCACGCTGGGGTTTCCTGTATAAGCTTATCGACTATTTCTTCGCCCCCATCATGCGTTACAAGGGTACCACCGCCGCATCCACCGTAATGGATGTGCTGCGCAAGGTGCGTGGCGGCGATAATATCTGCCTGTTTGCAGAAGGCGCCCGCTGCTGGGACGGCGTGACCGCTTCCTTCCTTCCCTCCACCGGCAAAATGGTGAAGAGCGCAAAGTGTTCCCTGATCACCTACAGGATCGAGGGCGGCTATTTCGCAAGCCCCCGTTGGGCAGGCTCCCCCATCCGCCGGGGACGTATGCGCGGCGGTCCTGTGAACATTTATACCGCAGAGCAGCTTGCTGCCATGTCCCCTGCCGAGATCAATGCCGCCATCGCAAAGGATCTTCATGAGGATGCCTACGAAAGGCAGCTTGCTTCCCCCGTTCCCTACAAGGGCAAAAAGCTGGCCGAACATATGGAAAAGCTGCTGTTCCTTTGCCCCAAGTGCGGCGCACAGGAAACCCTTTCCTCCAAGGATGATACCGTAAGCTGCAGCGCCTGCGGTCTTTCCTTCCGCTACGACCGCTTTGGCATGCTGCACGGCGCACCTGCCGATACGGTAAAGGCGCTTGCCGCACAGCAGCATGAGCTTGTTGCAAAATCCGCCGCCAACATAACATACCGTTCCCATTCGGCGGTGCTGAAAAAGGTCGCAAAGCACCAGGAGACCTTCGTTTGTGAAGGACCGCTTTCCATGAATGCGGAAGCGCTCACCTGCGGCGATGTGGTGATCCCCTTCCGGGATATTTCCGACCTTACCATGCACGGCTACCAGACCCTTGTGTTCAGTGCCGGCAGCGAATATTACGAGCTGATCCCTGCAGCGGATACCAATGCATACAAGTTCCACCTGCTGTATCAGGCGCTGAAGGGCTGACGATCCCGCTATGGAAAGGGCTGCACTGCAGCCCTTTTCTTTGCCCGAACAGGCAGAGCGTAGTATAATGGCACCACGAACATCATTTGGTTTTAGGAGAGATCATGTTTACCTATATTCTTTATGCCCTTGCCATCGGCGGGCTGATCCTTTCCTTCATCAAGGACAGGCAGAAAACAAAAGCAGCGCTGATGAAAGCCCTCCGCTCCTTTGAAAACATACTGCCGCAGCTGCTTGCGGTTCTGCTGCTTGTGGGTATGGCACTTTCCATTTTGGATGAAGCCACTATTTCCCGTCTGCTTGGCAAGGAGTCGGGGATCATCGGCATGCTGATCGCCGCAGTGCTCGGCGCTGTCACACTGATCCCCGGCTTTGTAGCATTCCCCCTTGCAGCCTCCCTGCTTGATGCAGGTGCAGGCTACGGACAGATCACCATGTTCGTTTCCACGCTGATGATGGTGGGCATTGTAACACTTCCCATGGAATCGAAATTCTTCGGCAAAAAAGCCGCCCTGCGCCGCAACGCCTTCGCCATGATCTATGCCTGCGCCGCCGCATTTCTGATGGGAGGTATCCTTTCATGAACAAGCTGAAAGCCATCGTGAAGCGTTACCGATTATTCCTTCTTTTCCTTGCCGTTAATTTGCTGCTTTTGCTCTTTGCACCTGAGTACGGCGCCGCCGCTTTCAAAAAAGCCGGCAGCAATCTGAAGGAAATGCTCTCCATACTGCCGCCTATCTTCATTCTTCTCGGGCTGATGGATGTTTGGCTGAAGCGTGAGACCATGATGCGGCTGATGGGCAAAGGCAGCGGCATCAAAGGTGCAGCCCTCGCTTTCCTGCTCGGTTCCGCCGCTGCAGGGCCGCTTTACGCTGCATTCCCCGTTGCAGCCATCATGCTGAAAAAGGGAGCAACGCTTTTTAACATGTTCCTGTTTATCGGCGCCTGGTCCACAACGAAGATCCCCCTGCTGCTGTTTGAGGCTTCCAACCTCGGCATTCCCTATACGCTTCTTCGCCTTGCTTTCAACCTTGTGGGCATTGTACTCATTGCATTCCTTTTGGAGCGCAGCCTAACGGAAGAAGACAGGAAAGCCGTTGCGGAACAGGCACAAAAAAACTGATATGAGCCTAACGCCGCCCATTTAGGGCGGCGTTTCTGTTTTTGGCAGTTCTTTACGAAAAAGATCCCTTCCGCTTTTGCGGAAGGGATCTTTGCTTGCAGTTTCTTATTTACGCAGGCCGAGACGGGCAACGATGGAACGATAGCGCTCGATGTCGATCTCCTTGAGGTAGTTGAGGAGACCGCGGCGACGGCCGACCATCTTCAGAAGGCCGCGACGGGAGTGGTGATCCTTCTTGTTGATCTTAAGGTGCTCGTTGAGGTGGTTGATGCGCTCGGTAAGGAGAGCGATCTGCACTTCGGGAGAACCGGTGTCGCCTTCATGGGTCTGGTAAGTGGTGATGATTTCCTGCTTGGTCATGGTTTTGTTCCTCCATTTTTATTAATTGCCGCAAGCCGAGTGATGCGTCGGAGTGTCGCAAAACACAGCCTACGGTTCATACCGCAAGATAGTATACCACAGGGGCAGCGGCTTGTAAACCGCTATTTTTCTATATTTTTCAGGATGTTTTTGGCCGTTTCCACGTCCGATGCGATCTGCGCTGCAAGGGCTTCCCTGCCGGAAAACTTCACCTCGCCCCGAATGCGTGAAACGAATTCCACCCGAAGCGGCATGCCGTAAATATCCGCATCGAAGTTGAGGATGTGCGTTTCCACCGTGGTGCGGCAGCCTTCCACCGTGGGATTGTTGCCCACATTCGTCACCGCATCGTACCTGCGCCCCTTAAAGATGGCTTTTGTTGCGTATACGCCGGAAAGGGGCAGCACCTTGTTGCCGTAATTTTCAAGGTTTGCCGTGGGAAAACCGAGGGTATGACCGATGCGCCTGTTCATCCGCACGGTGCCCGAAAGCGCATAGCGTTTGCCCAGCATGGTGTTTGCATCGGGGATCTCCCCTTCCTCCAGGCAGTGGCGGATACGGGAGCTTGATACGGGTTTTCCTTCGTGGGAAACAGGCTCCATCACGGAAACGGCAAAGCCCATTTCCTTACCCATTTTCCGAAGAAGCTCCGTGTCGCCCTTCCCTTTGCTGCCAAAGGTATAGTTGAACCCCACCACGGCGCCTCGCATACAGAAGCGCTCGGAGAGCATTTTGATAAAATCCTCCGGCGAAGTGGCCGCAAATTCCAGATCGAACACATCCGCCGCCACGGGAAGACCGCTGGCTTCAAGGGCATAGAGCCGTTCAAGCTGCGTCATCAACAGCTTCGGTTCCCTCCCGAAAGGTGAAAGCGGATGATTGCGGAAGGTGTAGATCATGGGCTGTGCGCCAAGCTTTGCCGCAAGCGTTTTCGCTTCCTGCAGCAGCATACGGTGCCCTGCATGCACGCCGTCAAAGGTGCCAAGAGCGATCACGGTGCCATGCTTTTCATTCATCATCGGCCTGATCCTCCCCAAAGAACGTGGTGATGTGGATCTTACCGGCCGAAATGAGCCCGATGCCGAGAAAACGGCCGTTTGCATAGGTGCGAAGCGGCGTGTTTTCGGGCAGGGATGCAAGCAGCGGATGGCTGATCTCCGCTCCGTTGGTCAAAAGGCGGTTTGCCCTTGTGCCAAGGTCATCAAGCCTTGCTTCCCCGTAATGGGAAAGAGCTTCCTCCACGCTCACAAGGGTGCTTTCAAGCTTTCCCTCTTCCTTGAGCTGCTTGAGCTCCGCAATGGAATATGCCCGGTCCACACAGAAAGCGCCGGAACGGGTACGCAGCAAAAAGGAAAGGTGAGCAGGTACGCCAAGGGCGGTGCCGATATCATGGCAGAGGGTTCGCACATAGGTGCCCTTGGAACAGCACACACGAAGCAGGAACCTGTTTTCACCCGTTTGGTTCACAAGTTCAAGCGCATGCACGGTGATGTTTCGCACCTTGCGCACGATATCCTCCGCTCCCTCACGGGCAAGCTGATAAAGGCGCTTTCCGTCGATGCACACGGCGGAATACATGGGTGCTACCTGTTCAAGCTCGCCGGTAAAATCCGGCAGTACCCGAAGCAGCATTTCTTCCGTTACGGCGGCATCGCTTTCCTCCGTTACCGTGCCGTAGGAATCCTGCGTATCGGTAGATTTGCCGAAGGTGATCTCCGCATAGTATTCTTTTTCTTTATCCACCAGAAGGTCAAAGAGTCTGGTAGCCCTGCCAAGGCAGATGGGCAATACCCCTGCCGCCCCGGGATCAAGTGTCCCCGTATGCCCCACCCGCTTCATTTTGAAGATGTGGCGAACATCCGCCACCGCATCACTGGAGGTCATTCCCGGGGGTTTGAGTACGTTTACAATTCCTTCCATACTTCCTTCAATGCACGCTCACAAAGTGCAAGCGTTTTTTCTTCCGTTTGTGCAAGCGTACCGTATACCGTGCCGCCTGCCGCATGCTTATGTCCGCCGCCGCCAAGCTCGCCGGCAACACGGCTGACATCCGCAGCCATTTTGGAACGCATGCTGATCTTATAAACGCCTGCTTCCTGCTCGCGGATAAAGGCGGCGATCTCGACACCTTCAATGTCACGAAGCCTTTCCACGATGCCGTCGGAATCCGGTTTTTCCGCATGGCAGGCAGCAAAATCCGCAAGGGTAAGGCCGGTCATACAGATCTTGCCATCCGCATAAAGCCGCATTGCAGCAAGGGCTTTGCCGAGAAGCTTTTGCTTGGCAAAAGGCACCGTTGCATAAATGCGCCTGTGGATATCCGTATTGTCCGCACCTGCGGCAAGCAGCGCCGCAGCGGTGCGCAGCGTTTCGGGCTTTGTGTTGTTGTAGGCAAAGTTGCCCGTATCGGTCATGATGGCAGTATACAGGCAGGTGGCGATCGCTTTATCCACCGTAACAGGCAGCATGGAAAGAAGCACAGCGATCATTTCCCCTGCGGCGGCAGCCTTTGCATTCACCGCATTGCGTACGGCAAAGCCGATGTTCGTGCCGTGGTGGTCAATGTTTGCGGTCTCCTTCGCAGCGTCAAACAAAGCAGCAGCCGTACCGAGGCGCTGTTTATCGGCACAGTCCACGGAAATGGCATATTCCGTTTGCAGAGCGTTTTCGGGAAGAAGCACCGCTTCCGCCCGGGGCAGAAAGCGGTACGCCCTTGGCACTTCATCCTGACAGACCACCTGCGCATGCTTGCCCATCTGCAGCAGGGCGGCATAAAGCGCAAGGGAAGAACCCAGCGCATCGCCATCCGGCGAAACGTGGGTGATAACGGTAAAGCCGTCTTTTTCTTTGATCAGCTCGGCGATATGTTGCAGCATATCCTGCATTGTTGCACCTCTGATTGCAGCGAAAGCTCAGTTTTCTTCCTGCTCTTCCCTGTCTTTCTTGTCCTTGTTCAAATCGTTGAGAATCTTGGCGATGTGCACGCTGTATTCAATGGAGTTATCCAGAATGAACTTCAGCTGCGGCAGCGCACGGATATCGATCCTGCTGCCAAGCTCGTGGCGGATGAAGCCGGCAGCCCTGTTCAGCGCTGCAACGGAGGCTTCACGCACAGCATCATCGGGATCGTAGACGCTGACACGCACCTTCGCCTGCTTCAGATCGTTGGTCACTTCCGCACTCATGATGGTGGTCATGGAAGAGATACGGGGATCCTTCATTTCACGGACGATCTCGCTGATGGCCTTTTTGACCTCTTCGTTGATCCTTGTATATCTGATATTTGCCATTGTGTATCCTTTCCGGCATTTCCAAATGAAAGCGAACGGGCACTGCGCTCAAGCGGCCCTGCAGCGCAGGGTGCTTTGTCCGCACCGCCCGTGGTTTGCTTTTCATGCGGGAACTGCCGCTTTTCTTTTACCGCTTAACTTCCACCATTTCAAAGGCTTCGATGGTGTCGCCTTCACGGATGTCGTTGAAGTTTTCAATGCCGATACCGCACTCGTAACCGGCGTTGACTTCCTTGGCATCATCCTTAAAGCGCTTGAGGGATGCGATCTTGCCTTCGTGGATGACGATACCGTCGCGCACCACACGGATCTGCGCATTGCGGGTGACTTTGCCGTCCTGCACATACGCACCGGCAATGGTACCCACGCCGCTGACCTTGAAGGTGTTGCGCACGGAGATGCGGCCAAGGGTATTTTCCTCGAAAATGGGCTTGAACATACCCTTCATTGCCTTTTCGATGTCCTCGATCGCGTTGTAAATGACACGGTAGAGGCGCATATCCACCTTTTCCTTTTCGGCAGCGGTACGGGCAGCCGCATCGGGACGCACGTTGAAGCCGATGATGATGGCGTTGGAGGCGGATGCAAACATGATATCGCTGCCGGTGATGGCACCGACGCCGCCGTGGATGCAGCGGACACGGACTTCTTCGTTGGAGAGCTTTTCAAGCGCCTGCTTGACAGCCTCAACGGAGCCCTGTACGTCAGCCTTGACGATGATGTTAAGATCCTTGATCTCGCCCTCTGCGATCTGGTTGAAGAGATCGTCCAGGGAGACCTTGGAGAGGTTCTTGAGCTGTTCCGCCTTCTGCTTGTCACGGCGCTCTTCAGCGACCTGACGGGAGAGCTTATCGATCTCCGCCACGTTCATGATGTCGCCGGCAGAGGGCACTTCGGAGAAGCCGAGCACCTCAACAGGCTGGCTGGGGCCTGCCTTGTTGACACGCTTGCCCTTATCATCCACCATGGCACGGACACGGCCGTAAGCGGTGCCGGCAACGATGGGATCGCCCACTTTGAGGGTACCGGTCTGCACGAGAACGGTGGCAATGGGGCCACGGCCCTTGTCGAGCTCCGCCTCGATGATGGTGCCCTTGGCAATGCGGTTGGGGTTGGCCTTGAGTTCCAGCACTTCTGCCTGCAGAAGCACCATTTCAAGGAGGTTATCAAGACCCATCTGCTTCTTTGCGGATACGGGAACACAAATGGTATCGCCGCCCCACTCTTCGGTAACAAGGCCGTGCTCGGTGAGCTGCTGCTTCACACGCTCGGGGTTGGCGGTGTCCTTATCCATCTTGTTGATGGCAACGATGATCGGCACTTCCGCCGCCTTGGCGTGGTTGATGGCTTCGATGGTCTGGGGCATGATGCCGTCGTCCGCCGCCACAACGAGGATAACGATATCCGTGACCTGCGCACCGCGGGCACGCATGGAGGTAAAGGCCTCGTGACCGGGGGTATCGATGAAGGTGATGGTCTTGCCGTTGCAGGTGACGGTATAAGCACCGATGTGCTGGGTGATGCCGCCCGCTTCGCCTTCCGTTACACTGCTGTTGCGGATCGCATCGAGCAGGGAGGTCTTGCCGTGGTCAACGTGACCCATGATGGTGACCACCGGAGGACGCTCCACAAGGTCCTTGCTCTCATCCGCCTCATCGCTGCTCTCAAGCAGCACTTCTTCAAAGGTCTTTGCAACGTTGTGCTCAAGCTCAATGCCGTAATCCGCAGCAATCAGGGAGCAGGTATCGAAATCGATCTCCTGGTTGATGGTGGCCATGATGCCGAGGATAAAGAGCTTCTTGATGATCTCCGCTGCCGGCTTGCCGATCTTTTCGGAGAGTTCTTTTACTGTGATGGTATCCGAGGTAATCACCGCTTTCTCAATCTTCACAGGCTCGGGCTTGTGCACGGGTGCCTGCTGCTGTTTTTTCTTTTTCTTGGTGCCGTAACCGCCTTCATCGTCCCAACCGCGGGCAGAGGGTGCGGTCTCTTTCATGATGGCCTTCTTGTTCTTTGCGGTCTTGTTCCGCTCATCATCCCTCGTACGGGAATGCTGGTTTTTGTTGGGATCAAAGGTACGCTGCTCCTTGCCGCTCGTCATGGGAGCGGGCACCGCTGCGCTGCGGGAAGCCTGCGGTCTTGCGGGCCTGTCGCCGGTCTGACCGGGGGTACGCTGCTGGAAGCCGCCCTGCTGACCGGGAGTACGCTGTTGGTAACCGCCCTGCTGGCCGGGGGTGCGGCGCTCGTAACCGCCCTGCTGGCCGGGGGTGCGGCGCTCGTAACCGCCCTGCTGGCCCGGCGTGCGCTGCTGGTAGCCGCCCTGCTGGCCTGCCGGGCGGGGCGGACGCTCGCTGCCGCCAATGGGGCGCTGCTGGTAGCCGCCCTGCTGACGGGGACGCTGCTCCGCCTGCCTGCGAGGCTCCTGCGGTGCAGCTTTTGCTTCCTGCGGCTTTTCAACAGGCTTCGGCTCTGCTGCCTTTGCAGCAGGTGCTGCGGCATCCTGCGGCTTTTCCGCAGGCACGGGCGCTGCCTTGGGTGCTTCCTGCGGTTTTTCCGCTTTCGGCTGCTCCACGGGCTTTTCCGGTTCTTTCGCCGGCTGCGGCCGGGGCTTGACCTCCTCCGCTTTGGGTGCAGGCTTTCCTTCGGCCTTGGGCGCTGCCTCAACGGGTTTGGGCGCTGCCTTTACCGGTTCTTCCTTTTTGGGCTCTTCCTTCTTGGGTTCTTCCTTTCTGGGTTCTTCCTTCGGCGGTGCGATGGGTTCATCCGGCTCGCCTACATGGAAAGCAAGGTTGCCGTCGGAATTGAGCAGCTCACGCAGACGCTCCGCACGCTCGTTTTCGATGCGTGCCTTTTCCGCAGCCTTCTCCTTTTCGATCAGTTTACCTTCTGCGCGGCGTACATCCTGCAGCGTCGCGCCCATATCGGTGTGTGTTTTTTTGACTCGCTCAAAAAGCTCTTTTGCCTGGGCTTCAAGCTCTTTTGCAGAATCGATGAATTTTGCTTTCGCCATTCATTCCACCCCCGTGTTAATTAGCGTTGTCTTCCGATTCATACGCAGCTTGGATCATCTTTGCAAACTGCGCATCCGTGATCACGGCCACCATGCGGCCATCCTTGCCGATGGAACGCCCCATATCCGGGATCAGAAGGCAAGGGATCTTTCTTTGTTCGCACATAGCATGATAGCGTTTTTGCGTGGCTTCCGATGCAGAATCATCAAGAAGCACCATCCAGCAGGCGCTGCCGTATTTGACCGCCCGTTCGGACGCAAAATCGCCAGTGATGCATTTTCCGGCACGCATGGCGAAACCCATGGCGCCTCGAAGCTTTGTTTCATTCACCGGGTTCGATCTCCTCTTTCAGGCGCAGGAAAACCTCCGCTTCCACCTTGTGCTCAAGGGCCCGTTCCAGCGCACGGATCTTCTGCGCTTTTTCAAGGCATTCCGCTTTGGGGCAGATATAGGCACCCCGGCCTGACGCCTTGCCGGTCTTATCCACACGGATCTCCTCTTCCGGCGTGCGCACGATACGCAGCAGCTCCTTTTTGGGCCGCATTTCACGGCAGCCGACACACATGCGCATGGGGATCTTTTTTCCGGGCATTCCGATTCCTCCAAAGGGATATTACAGGATATCGCCGTTCTCTTCGGCAGGCATTTCTTCATCGAAAAGATCAAGTTCCTGCTCCGCCTGAGTCTGGCTCTTGATGTCGATCTTCCAGCCGGTAAGCTTGGCTGCAAGACGGGCGTTCTGTCCTTCCTTGCCGATGGCGAGGGAAAGCTGGTTATCGGGCACGATGACCTTGGCGGCCTTTTCCTGCTCGTTGATGTAGACCATGAGCACCTTTGCGGGGCTGAGGGCCTTGGCAATGTAAACGGCGGGATCGCTGTCCCACTCGATGATATCGATCTTCTCGTTGTGAAGCTCGTTGACGATGCGCTCCACACGGATACCGCGCTGGCCGACGCATGCGCCCACCGCATCCACCTGCGGATCGGCGGAGAATACGGCTACCTTGGTGCGGAAGCCTGCCTCACGGGCAATGGACTTCACCTGCACAACGCCGGTCTGGATCTCGGGAACTTCAAGCTCGAAGAGGCGCTTCACAAGGCCGGGATGGGTACGGGAAACGAGGACCTGGGGACCCTTGTTGGTTTTGCGGACTTCAAGAACGTAGACCTTGATGCGGTCGTTGCTTTCGAATTCCTCGCCGGGGATCACTTCGTTGAGGGCAAGAAGACCGTCGGTCTTGCCAAGTTCCACATAAACGCCGGCCTTTTCCACACGCTGCACGATGGCGGTGAGGATCTCGTTTTCCTTCTCGATATATTCATCAAAGATGACGCCGCGCTCCGCTTCACGGATGCGCTGCACCACCACCTGCTTGGCGGTCTGCGCCGCAATGCGGCCGAAGGCACGGGGATTGGCTTCCTCTTCAAGCACATCGCCCACTTCATAAAGGGCATTGATGGCCTTGGCCTTTTCAAGGGAGATCTCCGCATGGGGGTTTTCCACATGTTCCACAACAGCCTTGGAAGCGAAGATCTGTACTTCGCCGGTGTCACGGTCCACCACCGCACGCACGTTGCCGGTGGTACCGTAATTGCGCTTATATGCCGCGATCAGTGCGGACTCAAATGCGTCGATCAGAATATCCTTGCTGATGCCGCGTTCCTTTTCGATTGCATTCAGTGCCTCGATAAATTCGGGGTTCATTTTTGCTATTCCTCCGTTCTCATTCTTACAGCTTAGTCGTCATACTTCCCGATATGCTCGGTTTATTCAAAATCAATATGCGGGCGGACAAGCGCCGCATCCTTGCGGGCGATGGTCATTTCCCCATCCGCCGCACCGCCCTTGCCGATCAGGGCGATGGTAAAGGTCTTCTCATCGTAGGAAAGGAGCGTGCCGAGAAATTCCTTTTTCTTGTTGACCGGCGCATAGAGCTTGACATCAAGCTTGTTGCCCACATTGCGGGCATAGTCCTTATCCTTCCTGAGCGGCCTGTCGATGCCGATGGAAGAAACGGAAAGATAGTAGGCATCCTGAATGGGATCCACTTCATCAAGGATGGGATCCACCGCCCGGCTGACCTTTTCGCAATCGTCAAGGGAAATGCCGTCGGGGGATTCGATGTAAAGCGTCAGCACCCAGTTGCCGTGCTCTTTCTGGTATTCCACTTCATCAAGTTCATAGCCGAGCGCTTCCACCGTGGGGCGGACGACCTCAGCCACCGTTTCCGTGATCTTCAATCCGTTTTCCTCCGTTTTTTCACTATCAAAACAAAAGAGCGGGATGTTCGCCCACTCTTTTGCTCAAAAAACATAGCTTACGCTATCCAACAACCTTATTATAACAGCTTGCGGTGTTTTAAGCAAGCATTATATTACGCTTCGGGTCTTTCCCTTCCTTAAAAAAGCGTCAGCTGGTTGGTTTCCGGCATGCCCTCGAAGCAGCCGAGTTCACGCAGGGCGGTGACCACAGCGCTGTTGGCTTTGGTGCGTGCACGGAAGTCCTCCACAGAGCCGAAAGCGCCGCCGGACTGCGCCTCTTCGATGCCGATGGCGGCGTTGGTACCCACGCCTGCAATGGAGGAAAAAGGCGGCCTGATGCAGTTCCCTTCGATCTCAAAGCGTGTTGCCTTCGACTTTTCAAGATCCACGGGCAGCAGTTCGATGCCGCGAAGGTTCATCTCATACACCACCTCAAGGATCACCAGCAGATCCGCTTCCTTTGTTTCGATGGTGCGCTCCTTTTCCTTTTGTTTGAGCGCCTTGATGTTCTTGAGCACCTTTTCCGCACCGCCTGCCGCCGCCGCAATGTCAAAGGCATCCGCACGGACGGTGAAATACACGGAGTAGAACGCAAGGGGCAGGTGCACCTTATAGTATGCCACACGGAACGCCATCATCACATACGCCGCCGCATGGGCACGGGGGAACATGTACTTGATCTTTTTGCAGGATGTCACGAACCATTCCGGCGTATCGATCTTCGCCATGTGCTCTTCCATTTCAGGAGTAAGACCCTTGCCCTTTCGGACGCTTTCCATGGTTTTAAAGGACATGAGCGGTTCTCCGCCCCGGAGGATGAGGTAGTTCATGATATCGTCACGGGTGCAGATGACCTGTGAAAGCGTGGCCTGACCGCTGAGCACAAGATCCTGCGCATTGCCGAGCCATACATCCGTACCGTGGGAAAGGCCTGCAAGGCGCACAAGCTCCTCCATGGTGGTGGGGCGTGTATCCATCAGCATCTGCCGGACGAAGTTGGTGCCGAATTCCGGAATGGCGATGCTTCCCACATCGCAGCCGAGGGTCTCAAGGCTGATGCCAAGAGGTTCTGCGCTGCGGAAGATCTTCATGGTCTCCGGATCATCAAGGGGGATATCCTTCGGGTCGAGCCCCGTGACATCCTGCATCATGCGAAGGGCCGTCGGATCATCGTGCCCGAGGATATCGAGCTTAACGAGCCTGTCATCCATGGCATGGAAGTCGAAATGGGTGGTGATGGTGTTCTTTTCTTTTTTATCCGCCGGATACTGCACCGGGGAAAACTCGATGATGTCGTTTTCCTGCGGCACGATGACGATGCCGCCCGGGTGCTGACCCGTGGTGCGCTTCACGCCCACACAGCCTTGAACAAGGCGTTCCATCTCACCCTTGTTCAGAGTAAGACCCTGCTGCTCACAGTAGCCCTTGATGTAGCCGTAAATGGTCTTATCCTGCAGGCCGGATATGGTGCCGGCACGGAAGGCATGTCCCTCGCCGAACATTTCTTCCACGTATTTGTGGGCAACGGGCTGGTATTCACCGGAGAAGTTCAGGTCGATATCGGGCGTTTTATCGCCCTTGAAGCCGAGGAAGACCTCAAAGGGGATCTCGTAGCCGAGCTTTTTATACGGCGTGCCGCACTCCGGGCAGTTTGCATCGGGCATATCCACACCGCAGGCATATTTGGTGCGGTCGATATCAAAATCGCTGTGCTTGCAGTTGGGGCAAACATAGTGGGGCTGCAGCGGATTGACCTCCGTGATGCCTGCCATGGTCGCCACAAAGGAAGAGCCGACGGAGCCTCGGGAACCGACAAGGTAGCCGTCCGAATTGGATTTGTGCACAAGCCGCTGCGCAAGCAGGTACAGCGTTGCATAGCCGTTGCCGATGATGGAATTGAGCTCCCTTTCAAGGCGTGCCGCCACCACCTCCGGCAGCGGATCACCGTAGATCTCATGGGCTTTCTTTTCCGCCATGCCACGAAGCTCTTCGTTGGCACCCTCAAAGGTGGGGGCGTAGGTGCCCTTTTCGGAGAGGAACGCCTTGAGCCTGTCGCAGGAATCCGCAATGTTGTTGGGATTGGTGACCACCACCTCAAAGGCTTTTTCCTCGCCGAGGTAGGAAAACTCTTCGAGCATTTCCCCGGTGGTCTTGAAATAAAGGGGCGCCTGCTGCTCCGCATCCTTGAAGTCACGGGCGCTCATCAAAATGGCACGGTAAACGGAATCCTCCGGCTCAAGGAAGTGAACATCGCCCGTTGCCACAACGGGGATCCCCAGTTCATCGCCCAACGAGACGATGGTACGGTTCAGATCCCGAAGACCTTCCTCGTTTTTCACGGTCTCGTTTCGCACAAGGAAGGCATTGTTGCCGATGGGCTGTATTTCAAGATAATCATATTCCTTTGCGATGGAAAGAAGCGTTTCCCTTTCCGCCCCTGCCAACACCGCATGGAACAGCTCGCCTGCCTCACAGGCAGAGCCGATGATGAGCCCCTCCCTGTGCATTTCAAGCAGGCTGCGCGGGATTCGGGGCACGCCCTTCAAATGCTCAAGATGGGCATAGGAAACAAGGCGGTACATATTCTTGAGACCCTCATGGTTTTTCGCAAGAAGGATGATATGGTAGGTGCTCCGCTGCCCCTTCACTTTTTCTTTGGGCACATAATCCGCAAGGGGAAGGCGTGTGACGCCACGCTCACGCATGCGAAGGCACAGCGATGCAAGAAGCTGTTTCACCGCTGCCGCCATATTGCCTGCGCCAGGCGCAGGCGCTTCGAGCCCGTTCGTTTTAAGCGCATTTTCGATGCCCACATCCTTCAGGTCACGGAACAGGTAGTGGGTAAGCATCTCCGTATCCACACAGCATTCGGGGAAATCGAGGGACAGCGCCTTTGCCTTTTCATAAAACGGCAGAAGCGCAGCTGCGCCGTGGAACACAAGGGGCGCATCGCCCGCAAAATCACGGAGCGATGCAAGAGCATCCGCAAGAAGGGGCGCTGCATCCACGTCATCCTGCGTCAGCCCAAGCGATATGCCGAGGGCTTGCGGCAGCGGAATAGCAGGGTTCACAAGGGTATAAAAATGATCTTCTGCGCCGCTTTGGTCATAGCGGATGGCGGTGATCTCAAAAAGGCCGTCGTTGCGGACGCCGCCGCCCAGCGTAAAGCCCACCGCACAAAGGGGGCTTTCCATGGGGATCAGCGTGCAGTCGGGCAAAAGATAGCCTTCCACGCCGAGGATGACCTTGAAATCCTTGCCGGATTTTGCGATCTTATCCGCCGCACCCACAACGGTGGGGAATGCCTGCACCACGCCGTGGTCGGTGATGGCAACGGCTTTATGCCCCCACCTTGCCGCAGTATTGACGGCGTCCTTGGGGTCCACAAGCCCGTCCATAGAGGACATTTTCGTATGAAGGTGCAGTTCCACACGTTTATGTTCCGCATCGTCCATCCTGCGGATGGGTTCCGTGCGGTAGATCCAGTTTGCAAACAGGCAGTGCATGCTCATGAAGTCATCACGGGCATAACGGCCGTGGGCAACCAGCCATTTTCCTTCTTTTTTGCAGGCTGCCAGCTTGTCCGCAACCGCCTTCTCTTCTTTTTTCAGGAACAGTTTCAGCGGCAGCGTGCCGGATTTATCGGAAAGATACATCGTCACGATCAGGCTTTCGTCACGGCACACCTTCAGATCCATGGAAAGAATGCCGCCCTGCACGGTCACGGTGCCCGATTCTTCGTCCACCTCCACCATGCGGATGAGCTTTGCCCCGTTGGGGCTGCCCATGATGATGTCATCCTTCGGGATCACGGGCTTTTTGCTGCCGCCCGTGTGTTTCTTCTTCTGCGGCGAAGGCTGCGTGCGCACGGGTACGGCTTCCCCCTCACAGGGAGACTCCCGCTTCGCATCCGGCAGGGCGATGCTCTCGTCCGCCACAAGGTGCACGGTCAGATCCGCATTGTATACGGATTTTGCCCAAACGCAAAGTTTGCTGACGCCGTTCAGGCTTTTTGCCATGACATAGTATTTTTCCGGCACATGCACATCATACATATCCGGCCCTACCTCCAGCCACATGGCGTTTTGCAGCACCGGGTGCATCTGCGGCACAAAATAGCGCCAGCTTTCCGAAAGAACGTAGGCGAAGCTGTCATCCGCCGTCAGGGAAAGGCCGTTTGCCGCCTGCAGGTCCACGCTGCAGCCCGGCATCAGCGCACCGAGCTCCGCTGCGATTTGGGCGGTTTCCCCTGCATGCAGCGGCCGTGCAAAGTGCAGCTGTACCGCAAGCCGTTTTTCGCTTTTATACAGTTGTACTCCCTGGATCGTCACGCCGTATGCGTCAAGGCTCATTAAACCGCCCGGAATGCTCATGGTTTCTATTTCTCCTTTTCCTGCAGCATGATGCGCATTTCTTCGAGGAAACGCTCCGTGATCTCCGGCAGGTCACCGGAAAACGCCTGCTCTCCCCGCTTGAACACCACCGCATTCGTTCTTCCGAATGCGATGCCGATATCCGCTTCTCTCGCTTCACCGGGTCCGTTGACGGCACAGCCCATAACAGCTGCCTTCAGGTACGGTCCCGTTTGCTTGAATTCCTTTGCCACACGCTCCGCAAGGGCGCCGTGGGCTTCAATATTTTTGCAGCGTCCGCAGGTGGGGCAGCTGATCACTTCCACGCCCTCCCTGCGAAGACCGAGCACACGCAGTATCATCCTTCCTGCTTCCACTTCCTGCACGGGGTCTCCGGTCAGGGACACACGCAGCGTATCGCCGATGCCGTCAAGAAGCAGCGCACCGATGCCGATGGCGGATTTGATCCTCGCCATTTCGCCGCCGCCTGCCTCCGTAACGCCCACATGCAGGGGGTAGTCACAGGCATTGTGAAGGATGCGGTAGGTCTCCACCGTTTCCTGCACGCTGGAGATCTTTGCGGATATAACGATATCATAAAACCCCGCATGCTCCAAAATACGAACATGGGAAAGGGCGCTTTCCGCCAGCGCTTCCGGCGTGGGGCCGCCGTAACGGGCAAGCAGATTTTTATCAAGGGAACCTGCATTTACGCCGATGCGGATGGGCACATGATGCGCCTTTGCGCAGCTGACAAGCTCCTTTACCTTTGCCTCGCTGCCGATGTTGCCGGGGTTGAAACGGATCTTGTCGATGCCGTTTTCCATGGATGCGATGGCAAGACGGTGATCAAAGTGGATATCCGCCACAAGGGGTACCGTCACCGCATCCTTCACGGCACGCACCGCCGCTGCCGCAGGTGCATCGTTCACCGCAAGGCGCACGATGTCGCAGCCGGCTTTTTCAAGGGCTTTCACCTGCGCTACGGTTTTTTCCACATCGCCGGTGTAGGTATTCGTCATGGATTGGACGGAAATGGGCGCACCGGCGCCCATTTTGACATTGCCGCAGCATACGGCTCTCGTTTTCTGTTTCATCTTCGCCTCCGAAGAAAGTTCAGCATTAGAATAATCCGCTGGAAAGACCTCTTACATCGCTCACCACGAGCACGACCATCAGGATCAGAAGCAGCACAAGGCCCGCAAAGTGCACAAAGCCTTCCTTTTCCTGTGAGATGGGCTTACCGCGCACAAGCTCGATGAAAAGGAACACGAGCCTGCCGCCGTCAAGGGCAGGAAGCGGCAAAAGGTTCATCACCGCAAGGTTTACGCTGATGAGGGCGGAAAGGTACAGCACCGTTTCAAAGCCCGTACGCACCGCCTGCCCGATGATGGCCACCGTGCCCACGGGGCCCACCACATCGCCCTGCTTGACGCCCTCCGTGAAGATACTGCCGATAAAGCGCAGCATTTCCACCACAAGGGAACAGATAAACTTGACGGAACCGCCAAGGGCTTCAAAGAAGCCGTAGCGCACCCTGCCGTAGCTGTAGGTGATGCCGATGATATTGCGGCCCTCCGCCTCGCTGTAAAAGTCACGGACGGTAAGGTCGATCTCCTCGCCGTCACGGGCAACGGTCAGGATCATTTCCTCACCTTCCGCCCCAAGGATCAGTTCCGAAGCCTGATCGAAATATTCCACCTCCGTGCCGTTAACAGCAACGATCACATCCTCCGCCATGACGCCGGCAGCGGCTGCAGGCGTTTCTGCGGCAGGATCCTCCATAATGGTGGGGATATCGACATACTGGCCATAGCCCATCAAAAGGCCCATCGCCAGCAGGATGGCAAGCAGGATGTTCATAATGGGGCCTGCCGCCACCACGATGATGCGCTTCCATACAGGATGAGATGCAAAGGATTTTGCATCCTTCGCCTCTTCATCCTCCCCGTAAAAGCGGCACATGCCGCCGATGGGGAAAGCTCGAAGGGCATACAAAATGCCGTTTTTTTCTTTTTTCAGCACGGCAGGGCCCATGCCCACCGCAAACTCCAACACCGTAAAGCCAAGAAGACGGCCTGCAAGAAAATGGCCAAGCTCATGCACCACCACGAAAACGGAAAGCACAAGAAGCGCCGCCAGGATCGATAAAAACGTTGTCAAATTCTCTCCATCGCTTTCTCCGCAAGGCATCTTGCCTCACGGTCCAAATACAGTACATCCGCAAAGCTGCGGACTTTGCCAACCGGCATGTGTTCCATTGCATATTCCACCGCCGCTGCGATGCCGTAGAAACCTGTCTCGCCCCGGCGGAACCGTGCCACCGCCGCCTCGTTTGCCGCATTGTAGGCAATGGGCAGCACCTCCCCCTCCTTCAGCGCCGCATAGGCAAGGGGGATGGCGGGAAACCGCTCCGTATCCGGTGCTTCAAAGGTCAGCTTCCCGGCTTGCGCAAGGTTCAGCGTGCCAAAGGCAGAGGGCTTCCTTTCAGGATAAGTGAGCGCATAGTGGATGGCAAGGCGCATATCCGGTTTTGACAGCTGCGCAAGGGTGCTTGCATCCGTAAATTCCACCATGGAATGGACGATGGATTCCGGGTGCACGAGCACGCTGATCCGCTCCCCTTCCACATCGAACAGGTAGCTTGCTTCCATGATCTCAAGCCCTTTGTTGAAAAGGGTCGCAGAATCGATGGTGATCTTGGCGCCCATATTCCATGTGGGATGTTTGAGCGCATCCGCCGCCGTCACCGTTTCGAGCTTCTCCCTTGAAAAAGTACGGAAAGGGCCGCCGGAAGCTGTCAGCCAAAGGCGTTTGACCTCGTTTTTTCTGCCGCCTGCAAGGCATTGGAAAATAGCGGATTGTTCGCTGTCCACAGGAATGATGGTGCCGCCCTTTTGAAGCGCCGCCGCCACGAGCGTATGGGCGCAGACGATGCTTTCCTTGTTGGCAAGGGCAACGGTCTTCCCGGCTTCAAGTGCCTTCAGAAGCGGCTGTGTGCCGGCAAAGCCCGAAATGCCGTTCACGGCGATGTCGATCTCCTCAAGGGAAGCTGCAACGCTTGCGGCATCCGCCCCGGCGATCAGCTTTGTGCCCCCGGGAAGCGCATCCTTCACCTCTGCGGCAGCCGCTTCATCCTCTACCGCCACATAGGCAGGATGAAATTCCGCCGCCTGTGCAAGCAGCGTCTTCACATCGCTTCTGACTGCAAGCACGCCCACTTTGCCGAGATTCGGATCCGCCCGGAGCACATCGAGCGTTTGTTTGCCGATGGAACCCGTGCTGCCGAGAACTGCAATGGTTTTCATACCCAATTCTATTATACTCCCATTATTTTGAACACAGCGTAAACGATAGGGGCGCAAAAGAGAACACTGTCAAGCCTGTCCATCACGCCGCCATGTTCGCCAAAAAGCCGGCTGTAATCCTTGATGCCCGTCCAGCGTTTCACGGTAGAGGCAAACAGGTCGCCGAACTGACCGAGCACACCGCAAAGAAGTCCCAGCACGGTCAAAAGCAGCAGCGGAACATCCGCCGGGAAAACGCCCTGCATGAAATACACGAGCACACCGCCAAGACCGCCGCCGAATACGCCGCCGATGCCGCCCGCAACGGTCTTATTGGGGCTGATGGCAGGGCAAAGCTTCTTTTTGCCGAACAGCCTGCCGAAGGTGTAGGCAAGGGTATCCCCAAGAAGGGGCATGGCAAAAATGGAAAGCAGCGCAATGCGGCTTTTGTTGTAATCCCCTGCATATTCCGCCACCATGGCGATGCAAAGGAAGAAGGAAAGCGGATACACAAGGGCAACAAAGCTTGAGAAGGTATCCTCCTGCTGCCTGATGCCCGTCAGGATGCGGTCCATCACCGTGATCACGGCTGCAGCCATAAAAAGAAGGAATACCGCTTCAAGACCAAAGAGCTTATAAAGTGCAAAATAGCCTGCTGCAAAAAGATATGCACCTACCCAGAAGGGACGCCTGTCCTTTTGATCGAAGGCGGTGCCGATCTCATAAACGGCGATCAACGCACCGGCAGTAAAGATGACGCACTGTACCCAGCCGCCGAACCAAAGGATCACCCCAAAGAGCACGATCAAAACTGCCGCAACAAGAAGGCGGTTCGCTAACTTGGACAATTCTTACCCCTCCCCTGTTATTTCAGACCGCCGAAGCGCCTGTTTCGCTGTGCAAAATCACGCAGCGAGTCCATATACAGTTCATCGGAAAAATCCGGCCAAAGCGCATCCACAAAGGCAAACTCCGCATATGCTGCCTGCAGCAAAAGGAAGTTGGAAAGCCGCTGATCGCCGCCCGTGCGGATCAAAAGATCAAGCTCCGGCAAACCGCCGGTATCAAGGGAAGAAAGCAGCATGTCTTCATCGATCTTTCCGGGATCAAGTTCACCGAGGGCTGCGGCTTCAGCAAGTTTTTTGACGGCACGCACCGTTTCGCTGCGGCTGCCGTAGTTGAGCGCCACGTTGAGGGAAAGCCCGCTGTTGCCGGCGGTTTTTTCCTCCGCTGCAATGACGCTTGTGCGCACGTTTGCAGGAAGCCCCGCCTTATCACCCAGCATGCGGATGCGCACGTTATTGGCATGCAGTTCTTCCACTTCATTCGTAAAATATTCCATGAACAGACCGAAGAGGGCTTCCACCTCTGCCTTCGGCCGTTTCCAGTTTTCGGTTGAAAAGGCATAAAGCGACAGCGCTTTGATGCCAAGGTCGGAGCTGAGGCGAATGATACCCCGAAGGCGCTCCGTGCCGGCACGGTGACCAAATGCACGGGGCATGCCCCGTTTTGTTGCCCAGCGGCCGTTGCCGTCCATAATGATGCCCACATGGGCAGGAAGGCGTTCACCGAGGGTCAGTTTTTCTTTTTGTACATCGATCCCCAAGTTTTTTATCTCCTTGAAAAAGAATGACGGCGTGGCGAACGCCGTCATCCCTGTTATGATTCTTGGTACATTAAGTCCGTCTTAAACACGGAAAAAGTAAGCTCTGCCTGTGCTTCGCCCGTTTGCCGCTGCCTGATGACACGGCTTTCATTGCCTTTTACGCCTTTGCGGCTTGAAACGCCGACCGTCACAACGGAAAAACCTTCCGCTTCAAGGGCAGCCACAGCATGCGTAAGCTCCCAGCCCAATACATCCGTCAAACCGACATGATCTCCTTTTCCTTATCGGCGATCAGCTTGTCGATCTCCTTGATGGTGGCATCGGTCTGCTTCTGAGCCTGATCTTCCATCTTCTTCTGATCATCCTCGGTGATCACGCTGTCCTTCTTCTGCTTCTTGATCTGCTCAATAGCATCGCGGCGGATAGAGCGGACAGCGACCTTGGATTCTTCACCCTTCTTGCGGACGATCTTAACGAGATCCTTGCGGCGCTCTTCCGTCAGCTCCGGGAACACAAGGCGGATGCACTTGCCGTCGTTGGAGGGGTTGATGCCGAGATCGGACTTCTGGATGGCCTTTTCAAGATCCTTGATGATGCTGGGATCATAGGGGGTGATGACAAGAAGGCGCGGCTCCGGGGAAGAGATGTTGCCCACCTGGTTCACGGGAGTCGGGGAGCCGTAATAATCCACGCTGATGCGGTCAAGCACCTGCGCATTGGCACGGCCTGCGCGAAGGCTTGCAAGATCCTTTACAAGCACTGCAACGGTTTTACCCATTTTTTCTTTTGCGGTTGCGATAACGTCCATTTTCCTGCCTCCATTTCCTGTAAAACATCACTTTTATTGTAATGGAAAAGCGGCTTCGTTACAAGCCTAAAAAACAAATCAATCGATGAGGGTGCCAACATCTTCGCCCTGCACGGCTTTAAGGATGTTGCCGGCCTCCTTCATGGCAAACACAAGGATCGGGATGTGCTGCTCACGGCAAAGGGTGATGGCGGTAAGGTCGGTAGCCTTCAGATCCTGCTCGATCACTTCATCGTAGGTAAGGTGGGTGTAGCGCACCGCATCCTTTACCTTGTTGGGGTCGGCGGAATAGACGGCATCCACATTCTTTGCAAGAAGAAGCACATCGGCACGGGTCTCCGCAGCCTTGAGGGCAGCGGCGGTATCCGTGGAAAAGAAAGGCAGACCGCTGCCGCAGGCAAAGATGACTACCTTTCCTGCCGCAAAGGCTTCCTCCGCCCTCTGGGAGGTGAAGGTATCGCACACACGCTCCATGGGCAGTGCGGAAAGCACCTTGCAGGGAACGCCGAGCTTCCTGAGAGCAGCTTCCATAGCAAGGGAGTTGATGCAGGTGGCAAGCATGCCCATCTGGTCAGCCTTGTTGCGGTCCATATCGCCGCTGCTCCTGCCTCGCCAAATGTTGCCGCCGCCGATGGTGATGCCCACTTCCACACCCGCATCGTTAAGGGTCTTGACATCTGCCGCAATGCGCTCCACCGCATCGAAATCCACGGCATCCTTGCCGCCCATGGCTTCGCCGCTCAGTTTGAGCGAAACACGCCTGTATTTCAGATCCATGATGATTCTTTCCTTCCTGATGTTTTTCAAAAACGCCTGTTTTTGGATATAAAAAGGGGGAACATGCGTGATGTTCCCCCTTTCGCGGTCTTATTTCTGCATCTGGCCCATAACTTCTTCAGCGAAGTTATCCTGACGCTTCTGGAGGCCTTCGCCCATCTCAAAGCGGTAGAACTTGGCAACGGTGAGGCCGCCGTTGTTCTTCAGCATGGTGCGGACGTTCTGATCGGGATCCTTTACGAAGGGCTGCTCAAGCAGGCAGACTTCCTTGTAGTACTTCTCGATACGGCCTTCGACCATCTTCTCGATGATGTTTGCCGGCTTGGGCTTGGGCTCGTTCATGGCCTGCTCACGGAGGATCTTGCGCTCGTGCTCAATATCTTCCTGGTTGCAGTCTTCCTTGGAAATGCAGTTGGGCTTCGCAGCGGCGATGTGCATGGCAACATCGTGGATAGCTGCTTCGTGACCCTGCGCATCACCGACGATCTCAACGAGAACGCCGATCTTGCCGCCGAGGTGGATGTAGGTATCCACGCAGCCGTTGGCGGCTTCTACGAGAGCAAAGCGGCGAAGGGTGATCTTTTCACCGATCTTGGCGACAGCCTGGTTGATGAGCTCGGCTACGGTGCCGTTGCCGCATTCCATGGTCATGAGGGTATCAACATCAGCGGGCTTCTTCTCGGCAACGAGCTTGGCGATATCGGCTACGAGGGCCTTGAAGTCGTCAGTCTTGGCGACGAAGTCAGTCTCGCAGTTCATTTCCACGATGACGCCGGTCTTGGCATCTTCGGAAACGAAGCTGGCCACGATGCCTTCCGCAGCAATGCGGGCAGCCTTCTTGGCGGAAGCGGCAAGGCTCTTCTCGCGAAGATAGTCCATCGCCTTATCCATGTTGCCATCGCACTCTTTGAGGGCCTTCTTGCAATCCATCATGCCGGCGCCGCTCATTTCGCGAAGCGCCATTACATCTTTGGCAGTAAACATAGCTTGTTGCTCCTTTTCGAAATTATTGGTTCAAGCGAGCTTTAAATTAAAACTCTTCTTCCTGAGCGGGGGCTTCTTCGTCAACCATCTGCTCGCCCTGCTTGCCTTCGAGAACGGCGTCAGCCATCTTGGAAGCGATGAGCTTCACTGCACGGATGGCGTCATCGTTGCCGGGGATCGGGTAATCCGCTTCGTCGGGATCGCAGTTGGTGTCAACGATGGCAACAACGGGGATGCCGAGGGTCTTGGCTTCGAGAATGGCGATGTGCTCCTTGCGGGGGTCAACAACGAAGAGAGCGCCGGGGAGCTTCTTCATATCCTTGATGCCGCCGAGGTTCTTCTCGAGCTTTTCCTGCTCAGCCTTGAGCTTGATGACTTCCTTCTTGGGGAGGAAAGCGAAATCGCCTTCGGCTTCCATCTTCTCGATCTTGCGGAGCTTCGCAATGCGGCCCTGGATAGTCTTGAAGTTGGTGAGCATGCCGCCCAGCCAACGCTGGTTGACATAGAACATTTCGCAGCGCTTGGCTTCCTGCTCGATGGATTCCTGCGCCTGCTTCTTGGTGCCGACGAAAAGGACGCTCTGACCGCTCATGGCGAGATCGCGGATGAAGTAGTAAGCTTCGTCGATCTTCTTCACGGTCTTCTGCAGGTCGATGATGTAGATGCCGTTGCGCTCGGTGAAGATGTATTCCTTCATCTTCGGGTTCCAACGACGGGTCTGGTGACCAAAGTGGACACCGGCTTCAAGAAGCTGCTTCATGGAAATAACAGACATGGGTATTGTACCTCCTCGTTTTTTTCCTCCCCGTACATCTGCCCGAAAAGCAAGCCTTTTCAGGCACGAGTGCTTTCGGTCCGCACGGGTGCGTATTTTGTTTTACGCGGGCACGCCATTTCCACGGGGCGCACCATCGGATATTTTAGCATGAAATCAGCCGGAAGGCAAGCTTTTTTCACTTGCATTCCGGCTGAAAATCATACTTTTTATCTCTTTTTATTTCGCTTCGCCGAAGGTGCACTTGTCGGCATCCATCACGAACTTCTTGCCGAGAGGCAGCGCCAGCGTGGGCACACAGTGACCGCAGCGCACGCCCTTGATGGTGGGCTTGCCGGCGGGCACGACGAGCTCTTCAAAGATGGTCTCCCAGGACAGCACATAATCGGCATCCTCGGCATCGCAATCGGCAAAATCGCCGATGAGGATACCGGCGCAGTCGTTGAGCTTGCCGGCGTTGCGCATGGCGGTGAGCATGCCGTCGATCTTATAGGGCTTTTCGCCCACATCTTCAAAGAAGAGGATCTTGCCCTTGGTGTCCACTTCCCAGGGAGTGCCGAGGGATGCCACCAGCAGGGACAGGTTGCCGCCCACAAGAACGCCTTCCGCCTTGCCGCCCACGAGGGTCTCACGGGGATATTCGGCAGGGTTTTCGTAGTTGGCTTCCGTGCCGAAGATCATGGCCTTTGCGCAGGCATAGCTGAAATCATCGGGCTCATAAAGGGCGCCTGCCATGGGCATATGGTAGGTCACGAAGCCGCACAGCTGGTTGAAGGCAACATGGTAAGCGGTAACATCGCTGTAGCCTGCAAAGAACTTCGGGTTCTTGGCGATCATATCGTAATCAAGGAGAGGCAGCACACGGTGTCCGCCGTAACCGCCCCGGGTAGAGATGATGCCGTCGATGGACTTATCCGCAAAGGCTTTGTTGATATCGGCCGCACGGACTTCATCCTTGCCGGAGAGATAGCCGTAACGTGCGCCGGCGCTTTCGTAAACCACGACCTCAAAGCCGAGTTTTTCAAGGGCTTTCACGCATTCATCGAGCTTGCTGGTAGCGCTGGAAGGGCCGATAAGCGCAACACGGGCGCCGGGGAACAGTTTGGGTGCAAACATGGTCATTCTTCCTCCTCAATTTCATCCATCAGTTCAAGGAAATGGGAAAACAGCTCGTCAAGCAGGATCTCATTGTCAACAGGGATGTAGCTGTCCCCCTCCTCGCTGCGCTCGATGCGCATGAAAACAACTTCGCCTTCTTCCTCGAAGTCTTCCGTCTCTCCTTCCTCTTCCGAAATAGGCTCAAGCGCCACATAGCGGTCCCCTTCGTAAAGGAAGGTCAATATATGGTCAAAGCGTTCCGCTTCGCCGTTCTCATCCAAAAGGACGACTTCTTCTACATATTCTTCGTATTCCATGCCGTTTCCTCCGCCTTAAAGTTTGGGGTTCGTATCAAGATAGCCCTGCAGGATGATGGTAGCAGCCAGCTTGTCCACCACCTTGCGCCGCTTCTGCCAGTTCATTTCCGCCTCGTAAAGCACACGCTCTGCGCTGACCGTGCTCAAACGCTCATCGAAAAAGGCATGCTCGCCCTCAAAGCCGTTAAGCACCGCCGCCGCAAATTCCTTTACCTTTTCGGACTGGAAGCCATAGCTGCCATCCATGTTGCGGGGCATGCCGAAAAGAAGCCTGACAGGCTTATAGCGCTCCGCCAGTGTGCGGATATAAGCAGCATCCTTTTCCATATCGCCGGTGCGGGTATAGGTCTCAAGCCCCTGCGCCGTGATACCGAGGGGATCGGATACCGCAATGCCGATGCGGCGGTCGCCCACATCAAGTGCCAACACTCTCTGCATGGCGGTTACCTTTCTTCGCCTGCCTGCGCAATGTGTTCGGGCGCATTGACATAGAAGCGGACAAGCTCCTCAAGAAGCTCATCACGTTCCAGCATGCGGATGAGATAACGGGCGTTGTTATAGCTCGTGATATAGGTCGGGTCACCGGAAATAAGGTAGCCCACGATCTGGTTGATGGGATCGTAGCCTTTTTCCCGCATGGTTGCAAACACGCGCATAAGCACTTCGTTTGCGGTATTCTTTTCCCTGGGGATGCGGAACTGCATGGTTTCATTGGTATGATTCGTCAATGCATATCCCTCCGTTTCCGTGGCAATAATTTCTATACTAACATTATAGCGCATCCACCGCCAAAAGCAAATACGGATGACGCACCGCCACCCGTATTCTTCACTTTTTCATGCTTCTGTTTCCTTCAGGAAAACATGTGCCCGAACTTGCCCACGGCACGCTTGCCGCACCTGAGTGCACGCTTGGAATCCCGCATCATGCGCCGGGAAACATCCGGATACATGGCGACAACGCCGGCGGTGGCCATCACCATGCCTGCGGCCACACCAAGCATCAATGCTGCTGTTTTCAAGACCTTTTCACTCCTTTCCCGCTCACTTTAAAAATAGTTTTTCCCGGAACGGCCGAAAAAGCAGTGGGAGTTTTTTCAAAACAGCTTTTTTATGCTATAATGACCTTATTACGGCAAGTATCCGGAGGATGCACATGGAAAACACGTTTTTGCCCCTTATTTTCAGAATGCGCTACATCAGCCGCTGGAGCCTGATGTTCAATACCGAAAAGGAAGACCTGATGCAGCATACGGCGGAGTGTGCCTTTCTGACGCATTTTCTTGCCACGGTGGGAAACACCGTCTTTCACAAAAACTTCGATGCGGACAAGCTGGCGGTCTACGCCCTTTACCACGATGCATCCGAGGTTTTGACAGGCGACCTCCCCACCCCCGTCAAATACTATAACGATGAAATGAAGAGCATCTACAAGCAGATCGAAAAGACCGCTGCGGATAAGCTCAAACAGCATCTGCCGGAGTCCCTGCGCAGTGTCTATGCCCCCTATCTTGACGGCACAGCCCTCAGCGCAGAGGAAAAGCAGCTCCTTAAATGTGCGGACAAGCTGTGCGCCTACATCAAGTGCATCTACGAGCTCAACGCCGGCAACCGGGAGTTTCAGCATGCCTATGCCACCATCGATGCGGAGATCAAAAAAGCGGAGTGCGAAGAGCTTCGCTATTTCCTCGACAACTGCCTTGATGCGTTTTCCATGACCCTTGACGATCTGCAGGGGACGCTGTGACGCCGTTAACGGCATCAAAAAGCGCCTGCGGCAATGGCCGCAGGCGCTTTTATTCATTTTATTATCATTTTCAGCAATCAAGGTAGGACACGTAATCCACCACTTTGCCGCCCTCGATATACACAAGGGGCATGCGGCGGCTCTGACGGCAGACATATTCCGTATCGGAGGTGCCTGCCACATTGCCTGCATCTTCCTGCGTGATGGTAACGCCGTTCTGCGTGCCGCAAAGCACGATCTCATCGCCGATCTTCGGGGAATCCACATCCGTGATGTCGATCATCATCTGGTCCATGCACACTTTGCCGATGATGGGGCAGCGCACGCCGTGAAGGAGCACCTGTCCCTTGTTGGAAGCAAGACGGGATGTGCCGTCCACAAAGCCGCAGGGCACAACACCCACAACGGTTTCCCTTTGTGCGGTGAAGGTGCAGCCGTAGCCCACCTTCGTGCCGGGTTCGATGGTGCGGATGGAAGCAAGGCGGCTTTTTACCGACATAACAGGCTTTTCAAGGCTCCAGTCAAGGCAATATTGGCCGAACACAGAGGTGCCGGGGCGCACCATATCAAGGTGCTTTTCCTTAAAGCGGTAGGTGCCGCCGCTGTCACACATGTGGCGGATGGGGATATTGACGCCCTTTTCCTGCAGCGCATTGCAAACGGTCATAAAACGGTCAAACTGCATCTCGGCATATTCGTCGTTCTCGCCGTATGCGGAGGCAAACATGGAGAAAATGCCCTCTACATACAGGTTTTCCATTTTGGTCACCGCAAGGATCGTATCCACCGTCTTATCATCATAGGAGAAACCGAGACGGCTCAGACCCGTATCCACGCTGACATGGATCCTGAGCTTCTTCCCCTTTTCGGCGGCAAGGACATTGAGCTCCTCCGCCTGTCCCATCGTAAACACGTTGGGAACAAGATCATAGTCGAAAAGAAGATCATACGAATCGTTAAAGGTATAGCCGAAGATGAGGATGGGCAGCTTGATGCCTGCCTTGCGAAGCTCCACGCCCTCTTCGGGGATGGCAACGCCAAGGTATTCGACGCCCATCTCTTCAAACAACTTGGAGCAGCGCACCGCACCGTGACCGTAGGCATTGCCCTTGACGGCAATGAGCATCTTTGTTTCCGGTTTCATGAAGCTGCGGATGTATTCCACATTGAAGCGCAGCGCATCAAGATCGATCTCAAGCCAAGAAGAACGCATGCTGTCCCCTCCCCTTACATCATGCCGAGGTAGCGCAGCACAAGGCGTACCTGCAGTTCCACATTGATGTCAAGCACCGCTTCATCCACCATAAATTCCTTGCTGTGGTGGGGCCAGTCAGTGCCATTTTCATGATTGCCGAAGCCAACAAGGCAGTAGCAGCCCGGAATATTGCCCTCACGGAGGAACTCCGCAAAGTCATCGCCGCCCATTTCACGGATGCCCTGATCGGTGACAGCATTGACGGAGTCGGATTCCGCAAGAATGCCCTTCACCATCTCGGTCAGTTCGGGATCGTTGGAAAGCAGGCTGTTGCCGAAGTTGATCTCCACATCACACTCACAGCGGTAAGCGGCAGCAACGGCCTTCACAAGCTCCGTGAAGCGGGCATGAACGGCCTTTTCGTTTTCATGCATGCAGCGGATGGAGCCTTCCATGGTCAGCGTATCGGGAATGATGTTCATATAGTCGCCTGCATGGATGGAGCCGACGGTAATAAGCGTAGGCTCTTCGATGGTGCCAAACTCCATGGTCTGCATGGAGCAGATGGCGTTGAGCACATGGCGGCCCGCTTCGATGGGACTGACACCGGAGGAGGGAGAGCAGCCGTGGGTGCTCTTGCCGTGAATGGTCACCTTGAAATAATAGCTGGAAGCGAAAATGGGGCCCGAAGCGATGGCAACGGTGCCAAAGGGCTGGGATGCCCAAACGTGCATGCCGAAAATTGCATCGGGACGGGGATCGGTGAGTGCGCCGTCTTCGATCATCATGGGAGCGCCAAGCACTTCTTCATTGGGCTGGAAGAGGAACACAACGGTGCCTTCGATTTCATCCTTATACGGTGCAAGGATCTTCGCCACCGCAAGCTGAATGGCAACGTGGCAATCGTGACCGCAGGCATGCATCACGCCCGGGGTCTGAGAACGGAAAGGAAGATCGTTTTCCTCATTGACGGGAAGCGCATCCATATCCGCACGGAGCATCACGGTTTTGCCGGGCTTACCGCCTTCGAGAACGCCGATCACGCCGGTGCCTGCACAGCGGCGCACACGAAGTCCCAGTTCCTTCAGCGTATCTTCCACGATCTGTGCCGTGCGGAACTCCTGAAAACCAAGTTCGGGGTGCGCATGAATATCACGTCTGGTAGCAATAGTTTCTTCGGAAATAGCCTGAATCTCTTTTTTCAGATCGATCTGCATGGACAAAGCTCCTTTATATTCATTTGCATTGTTGGATGTGTTTGATCAAAATCCACCCTGTCAAAGCATGACGAAAACAGGGTTATATTTTATTCATGATAACACCCTGAAAGATATGTCACAATAAACAATTTGAATAAAATGCATTTCGACCCCGTTTTTATTTTGTACACCGTTCCGAAAAACACATTCTATTTTGTCATGCAGCAAGCTTTGTAAACTCCTCCGTCAGCCGCAGGGCGCTGTTGAGGCTCTCGTTCTCCTCCTGCACGGCGGTGAGGTCGGCAGGGGTGGTGTCTTTCATGGAGAAGCGAATGTCGAAATCCTTGGTCGGATTTGTGTTGCTGGTATACTTAGCCTGCTGTTGAGGTGTTAAAGTGTTTCCGTCTGAATCTCTGAGGGAGAATCGGAGTCCAAGGTCTGATTCGAAGCTTGCATTTCCACTTCCTGATCCTTGTTTTGTTCTTCGTCTTTCTCTTGTTCTTCCTCCTGAAGCATCCGTTCCCTCATAATTAACTCCCAGACCGTTTTCTTTGCTTCCTCCATGAACTTGCGATGCCGTTCGTGTTGCTCCGGAGTAAGTGTTATTTTGTTCAGTATGTACAATGATTCCGGACGAAGATAGTGTGTTCTTTTTTCTTTCATTTTCAACTTCCTCCTTAAATATTATTGCTGCATCAAAATCGCCGTTGATCAATGTGTCATAATATAATTCAACTTGATCGAACATTGCAAAAAAACGACCGTCATTTACAGAAGGGTATTGAATAATAGCATCGGAACTATATTCGCTTCCGTCGGCTGTATTGCGTGCTTCGACTTCTCCGTAAAGCAAACTGTAAAGATCATAGCTAACCTCTTCCAACATGGTTCCGAACAGTTTTTCAAAAGAATCAGATAAATATTTTTCTCTTTCTTCCTTCTGCACGGCGGTGAGATCGGCAGGGGTGGTGTCTTTCATGGAGAAGTGCAGTTCGGGCATTTCCGTGATGCCGTCTGTGGTGTCGGAGATGATGTCATCTCCTGTATTGACATCTTTCATTGACTGTGGCATATTATTTACAGAAGATGTTCTAAGGAATTGATACTTCGGGGTTCCTCCGTATGAGTTCATTATGTCCTTGGTAACATCTTTATTTTTAGTCATAACCTTAAACATTTTCCACTTTTATCATCTATATAGAAACTTCTATATCAGTACTTCCACCGTGGGGGACACGGTGGAAGTCATGTCTGCGGACAAAGCCCGGCAGCTACCTATCTTTGCTGTTATCATACAGTACAGCCCCGGCTCGGGTGCTGTGGTCACATTACCTTCGTCACAACCCGGGGCGGCCGGCAAGCGTCCGCTGTGGTTGCACAGCACG
>JAFSEB010000012.1 GCA_017435905.1 Clostridia bacterium
CGGATATGCCTTCCTCCTCTTCCTTGCATTTACCCGAAAGCGATCCATTTTGCGGTCGAAGAGTCTAAAAAGGCAAGACCGGTTCTATCAGCAGGCGTGTGGTCGAAGGAATAGTGGTGCTATTTCAAGACCGCACAACATACTGACAGGGCCGGTATTGCCTTTCTTAGACCGATGTTTTCTTAACGGGATGCCCCTTTTACGGCTCCTTTTATGCTGTTACGTTGATTGTTCCACGTATCTGCGCTTCGCCTTATTTTGCGAGGGGCAGGATGGTGGTCATGAAGAAATCGCGCGCAGCATCGGCGCTGACGCTGTAAGGCTGGCCGTTCACGGAAACGGCGACGCCGTTGCCGCTGCACTGACGCATGCAGAGGGTTGCCTTAAACTCTACCTTGTCATGTACTTTTTCTTCCTCGATCATCTGCTGGATCGTCTGGATGACGTTGTAAGAACCCTTCAGATGGCAGGAACTTCCGATACAAACGCTGACTTCAACCATACTTAGTTTTCCTCCTTGGCATGATAATGCACATGAAGCATCTCGTGGACGCGGCCCTTGAGGACACCGTTGTAGAGGGACATCATCAGGGGGTTCTCCTCGGAACGCTTAATGGTGCTAAGCTTATCATCGTTGTAAAGGCCTGCGCTGCGCTTGCCGATCTCATTGCTGGGCACATAGGGCTGGCCGCCGCCGTTGATGCAGCCGCCGGGGCATGCCATAACTTCCACGAAGTCAAAGTGCTCGCCTGCCTTGATGCGCTCGATGAGGTCGCTGGCATTCTTCAGGCCGCTGACGACCGCAATGCGAACTTCCGCGTCGCCGACCATGATGGTGGTTTCCTTCACGCCTTCAAGACCGCGTACGCCGGTGTAGGCGATGGTGCGCAGCGCGCTGCCGGACTTGTCAGAAGCAAGACGGCGGAGCACAGCCTCGGTCACGCCGCCGGTGACACCGAAGATAACGCCGGCGCCGGTGAAGGTGCCGTAAGGCATATCCACAGCTTCAGGCTCGATATCTCTGAATACGATACCGGATTCCTTGATCATGCGAACAAGCTCCTGGGTGGTGAGAACGTAGTCCACATCCTGCTTGCCGTCTACCTTGAACTCATCGCGCACAGCTTCGAACTTCTTCGCGGTGCAGGGCATCACAGCAACGTGCACATGCTTGCGGTTGGAGTTCTTGGCGTTCTCGCGAAGAATGGCGGAGAACATCTGCATGGGGGACTTGCAGGTGGAAACATGCTCCACGAGCTCGGGGTACTTCGTCTCGCAGAAGCGGACCCAGGCGGGGCAGCAGGAAGAAAACAGCGGGATGGTGTTGCCGCCCTTTGCAAGACGGTTGACCAGCTCGTTGGATTCTTCAAGAACGGTCAGGTCAGCGCTGGTGGAGGTGTCATAAACCTCGTCAAAGCCGAGACGGCGGAGAGCCGCAACGATCTTGCCCATGGCGCTGGCGCCGCTCTCAAGGCCGAATTCCTTGCCGATGGCAACACGCACGGCGGGAGCGACCTGAACGGTGACCTTGGTCTCACGGTCATCGAGGGCCTTCCAAACCTTGGAAATGTCGTTCTTCACAACGAGAGCGCCGGTGGGGCAGACAGCAGCACACTGACCGCAGCCAACGCAGTTGGTCTCAGCAAGCGGAATGTTGAACGCAGTGCTGATGGTCATCTTGGAGCCACGGTGTGCAAAGTCGATGGCGCCGACGTTCTGCACTTCGTTGCACATACGCACGCAGTCACCGCAAAGGATGCACTTGTGCTGGTCACGCAAGATGCTCACGGAAGAGTTCTCAATGAGGGGCTCGGCAGCGGTGTTCGGGAAGCGAACATCGTTGATGTCGAAGCGGATGGCAAGAGCCTGCAGCTTGCACGCACCGTTGTTGTCGCAGGTGGTGCAGTCACGGCAGTGGTTCGCAAGAAGGAGCTCAAGGATCATCTTGCGGTACTTGCGCAGACGCTCGGTGTTGGTGCGGATCACCATGCCCGCCTTCGGGGGGGTGGAGCAAGCCGCATCGAGACCGCCATGCTGGTTCTCGACCATGCACATACGGCAGGCGCCGTAGATGGAAAGGTCACCGTGGTAGCAGAAAGTAGGCATCTTGATGCCGATCTTGCGGATGACTTCGAGAATATTCTTTTCGCCGTTGATCTCTACGGGGATACCGTCAACGGTCATGATATCTTTCTTCATGATAGGCATATTAGACCTCCTTGATGGCATGGAACGGGCAGGTGGATACGCATGCGCCGCACTTGATGCACTTATCCTGATCGATCACGAAGGGCGACTTGATCACGCCGCTGATCGCGCCGACAGGGCAACCACGGGAGCACTTGGAGCAGCCACGGCACAGATCGGGATCGATCATGATGCGCTTGAGCTTGGAGCAGGCGCCGGCGGGGCAGCGCTTGTCACGGATGTGGGCTTCGTACTCGTCGCGGAAATACTTGATGGTGCTCACAACGGGGCCGGCAGCGGTCTTGCCAAGGCCGCACAGAGCGGTGTTGGTGATGGTGTCGGCAAGTTCGAGGAGCAGTTCGATATCGCCCTCACGGCCATTGCCGGCAACGATGCGCTCAAGGATCTCAAGCATGCGCTTGGTGCCTTCACGGCAGGGTACGCACTTACCGCAGGATTCGTTCTGGGTGAAGTTCATGAAGAAGCGGGCAACTTCTACCATGCAGGTCTTGTCGTCCATAACAACGAGACCGCCGGAACCGATCATTGCGCCAACCTTCTTAAGGGAGTCAAAGTCGAGGGGCAGGTCAAGCTCGGCAGAGGTCAGGCAGCCGCCGGAAGGACCGCCGATCTGGACGGCCTTGAACTGACCGCCGTCACGCATACCGCCGCCGATGTCGAAGATAACTTCCCTGAGGGTGGTGCCCATGGGAACTTCGATGAGACCGGTGTTGACGATGTTGCCGGTGAGGGCGAACGCCTTGGTGCCGGGGCTGGTCTCGGTACCGATCTTGCGGTAATTTTCAGCGCCGAACTTCACGATGGAAGCCACGTTGGCGAAGGTCTCAACGTTGTTGAGAACGGTGGGCTGGTTGAAGAGGCCGTGCTCAACGGTACGGGGAGGCTTAACACGGGGCATACCGCGCTTGCCTTCGATGGAAGCGGTCAGTGCGCTGCCTTCGCCGCAAACGAATGCGCCGGCGCCCTGGTTGATGTGGATGGTGAAGTTGAAGCCGCTGCCGAGGATGTTCTCGCCGAGGAGGCCCATTTCGGTGGCCTGCTTGATGGCGTTCTGCAGACGGGAAACAGCCATGGGGTACTCAGCACGCACGTAGATGTAGCCTTCGCTGGCACCAACGGCGATACCTGCGATCATCATGCCTTCGAGCATGCGGTGCGGGTCGCCTTCCATGATGGAGCGGTCCATGAATGCACCGGGGTCGCCTTCGTCGCCGTTGCAGACAACGTACTTGGGAAGGGACTTCTGGCGAGCCACCTGGCTCCACTTCTTGCCGGCAGGGAAACCGCCGCCGCCGCGGCCGCGCAGACCGGAATCGGAGATGCTCTTGATGATGTCCTCGCCGGTCATCTCGAAGAGGGCCTTTTCAAAGGCTTCGTAACCGCCGATGGCAATGTATTCATGGATGGAGTCCGCATCGATGTGACCGCAGTGCTCAAGCACCTTACGGGTCTGCTTCTGATAGAAGGGGATCTCATCCTGCTTCTGGTAGATCTTGCCGTTCTGGCGGTAAGCAAGGCGCTCAACGATCTCGCCCTTCGCCATGGTCTTTTCGACGATCTCATCCACGTCGGCAAGCTTTACCTTGGTGTAAAGCCAGCCGTAGGGCTCAATGCGTACGAGGGGACCCATTTCGCAGAAGCCGTGGCAGCCGCTCTTCTTGAGGCCGACGACGTCCTCGTGGGGATCCATCGCCAGTTCCACTTCGCACTTGATGCCGCAGGCTTCCATCTTTTCCTTCAGCGCAGCGTAGATATCAAGGGAGCCGCCGCTGACGCAGCCGGTACCGGCGCAAACAAGGATCTTCCTGGTCTCGCTCTTTGCAGCACGGATGCAGGCTTCACGCAGGGACTTCATTTCTTCTCTGGTCTTGATCATGCGTTTTCCCTCCTGAGGGTCTCAATCAGTTCCACAGCCTTTTCGGGGGTCATAGTGGGATGGACCTTGCCGTTCACGGTCAGTGCGGGTGCAAGGCCGCAGGCGCCAAGGCAGGAAACGGTTTCCACGGTGAAAAGAAGATCATCGGTGGTGTTCTTGCCATCGGCGAGCTTCAGCTCGCTGCGGAGCTTCTCGAGGATCGGGATGGATTTACGAACATGGCATGCGGTGCCGTCGCAAACCTTGATGACGTACTTGCCCTTGGGTTCAAGAGAGAAGTTCTCATAGAACGTGGCAACGCCGTAGATGTGTGCTTCGCTCAGCCCCATCTGCTTGGAAAGATAGGGGAAGACCTCGCGGGGAAGGTACGAATACTCTTCCTGCACGGCCTGAAGCACTGCGATCATGCTGCGTTCTTCTTTGCCGCAGCGCTCGAGGATCGCGTCCGTCTTCTGGTACAGTTCCTGGATGTTCATTTCTTTCTCCTTCTTTTAGTGGTCTTATGTTAAGGGTTTTGGCTCGCTCGGCAACAGCCCGTCTTTCCTTCCCCACCCTTATTAAGGAAGGGAAGACCACCCTGCGCCGCTCCCTTCAAAGAGGGCGCAGGGGTCAGGTCCTGTCAAAAGCGTTATTTCTTGGAAAGGTACTCGTCGATGGCAGCGGCGGCAGCTTTGCCTGCGCCCATTGCGCTGATGACGGTGGCAGCGCCGGTCACGGCGTCGCCGCCGGCGTAAACGCCCTCACGGCTGGTGGCGCCGGTGGCTTCCTCAACCACGATGCCGCCCTTGCGGTTCACTTCAAGGCCCTTGGTGGTGGACTTGATGAGGGGGTTGGGGCTGGTGCCGATGGCGATGATGACGGTGTCAACATCAAGAACGAACTCGCTGCCCTCTACGGGAACGGGACGGCGGCGGCCCTTTTCATCGGGTTCGCCAAGCTCCATGCGGATGCACTTCATGCCGGTCACGAAGCCGTTCCTGGGGTCACGCCTGTCTTCGGGGTTGTTGTAGCCGATGATCTCAACGGGGTTGTTGAGCAGCTTGAACTCGATGCCCTCTTCCATGGCATGTTCGACTTCCTCACGCCTTGCGGGCAGCTCCTCGAGGCTGCGGCGGTAGACGATGTAAACCTTTTCAGCACCAAGGCGCAGCGCAGTACGGGCTGCGTCCATCGCCACGTTGCCGCCGCCGACGACTGCCACTTTGCCGCCCTTCATGATGGGGGTGACGGGGCATTCGCGGAAGGACTTCATCAGGTTGCTGCGGGTGAGGTATTCGTTGGCGGAGTAAACGCCCTTGTAAGCTTCGCCGGGGATGCCCATGAAGTTGGGAAGACCTGCGCCGGAGCCTACGAACACCGCTTCGAAGCCCTGCTCAAAGAGCTCGTCGATGGTCAGGGTTTTGCCGATGACGATATTGGTCTCCACATCAACGCCCATGGCAACGAGGTTGTCCACTTCCTTCTGCACGATGGCCTTGGGAAGACGGAACTCGGGGATGCCGTAAACAAGAACGCCGCCGGCGGTGTGGAGCGCTTCGTAAACGGTGACCTTGTAGCCCTTCTTGGCGAGGTCGCCTGCGCAGGTCAGGCCGGAGGGGCCGCTGCCTACGATGGCAACACGGTGGCCGTTGGCAGGCGCCACAACGGGAGCTTCGGTGCTGTGGGCGTTGTGCCAGTCGGCAACAAAGCGCTCAAGGCGGCCGATACCCACAGGCTCGCCCTTGATGCCGCGGACGCACTTGGATTCACACTGGGATTCCTGGGGGCATACACGGCCGCAGACGGCGGGCAGGGAAGAAGTCTTGCTGATGATCTGGTAAGCGCCTTCAAAGTCGCCTTCCTTGATCTTGGCGATGAATTCGGGAATGTGGATGTTGACGGGGCAGCCGCTCACGCAGGGCATGTTCTTGCAGTTAAGGCAGCGAAGTGCTTCGTCAAGGGCCATTTCCTCGGTATAACCGGTGGCAACTTCGTCAAAATTATGGGCACGAACCTCGGGCTCCTGGGAGGGCATGGGGTTCTTCTTCAGGCTCATGTTGGGCTTGGTCATGTTACTTTACCTCCTTGGCAAACAGGTTGCAGGTCTCTTCGTGGGCGTGACGCTCGAAATCCTTGTACATCATGCCGCGGGACATAGCCTCATCGAAATCGATCTCGTAGCCGTTGAAGTCGGGACCGTCAACGCAGGCGAACTTGGTGATCTTCTGGCCGTCACGGTTGAGGGTGAGGCGGCAGCCGCCGCACATGCCGGTACCGTCGATCATGATGGGGTTCATGGACACCACGCAGGGGATGCCGGTGGGACGGGTCGCCGCCACAACGAATTTCATCATGATGAGGGGACCGATGGTGATGACCTGGTCAAACTTTTCGCCTTCTGCGAACATTTCCTCAAGGGGAACGCAGACGTTGCCGTGACGGCCGTAGGAACCGTCATCGGTCATCACGAAGAGCCTGTCGGAGCAGGCACGGAACTCGTCTTCAAGGATGAGAAGATCCTTGCTGCGGAAGCCGATGACGCTGGTCACTTCGCAGCCCTGTGCGTGCAGCTTCTTCGCAATGGGGAGTGCGATGGCGCAGCCAACGCCGCCGCCAACGATGCATACCTTCTTGAGGCCGTCTGTATGAGTAGCAACGCCGAGGGGACCGACGAAATCCTGAATGAACTCGCCTTCGGCCTTGTGATTGAGCTTTTCGGTGGTAGATCCGACGATCTGGAAAATGATGGTGACAGTACCCTTTTCACGGTCAAAATCCGCAATGGTCAGGGGGATGCGCTCGCCTTCGGCATCAACGCGCAGGATGATAAACTGACCGGGTTCTGCTTTTTTGGCAACCAGGGGCGCTTCGATCTCCATCAGCGTCACGGTAGGATTGAGGCTCTTCTTCTGAACGATGCGATACATAGTCTTCCTTCTTTCCTTCTTTCCTTTGTTACTTGATTCGGGCGTACCCTTGCCCGGTTGGATACAGCACAAAAAAGCCAAAGCACCGCTATTATTTCTCGCAGCGGTCCTGCGGCCCGTCTTTCGGTAAAAACTTTCAGTTTTTTTGCCGAAAGCATTCTTATTCGACTATATTTTATCAGAATATATTACTGTGGGTCAAGACAAAACAGGCATATCGACATGCGAGTATCGATATGCCTGTTAACGCTTTTTTCATATCCCCCGTTACGCCCTTCCGGGGAAGGCGACCTCGTTGCGGGCGATGTAAAGCTCGTTGATGAAACGCTTTTCAAGGGGGCCCATGCTGTAGCCTTCCGGATAGATGAGCACATCCCGGCTTCTCCCCTCTCCGCCAAGGCTTTCAAGCTGCACAAGGCCGAAACGGGACAGCATATCCCCGGGCACCGGCGTCGCCCACATGAAGGTGCCGGGCAGCCTGTCCAGCAGTTCAAACTGGTTAGCCCTGTCGTTCACCGTGATGCGGCGGACCGGCTTTCCGCTTCCGGCGCTTCGCTTTGTGCCGAAGGACAGATAGGGCGCATCCGCATCGTCGTTCACAAGCTCAATGAGCTCCGAAAGTGCTTCGGGCTCCACGCTGCGCTTCTTGGCAAGGGGGTGCCGTGCGGAGACCGTCACAAGGCAGTCCGCCTCCCACACCAGCTCGCTGAGCAGGTGCCGCTCCTCCAGCGCACGCATAAAGTAATTTTCGTAAAGCAGCCTGTAACGTACCACGCCGATGTTGAACCTGCCCTCCGCCACCTGCGCAATGGTCTCAAGGGCGCCTGTTTCGCAAACCTGAATATCCATCTGCTTTTTCGGGTCAAGCTGTGAAAGGAACCGTGTCACCGCCCGTGCCACATAGCTTACCCGGGGCACGCTGACGCCGAAATCCTGCATGGCATCGGGCTGGGGCGAATTGAGCGCCTCCACCTTTTCAAGCTGCAGCAGGATGCGCTTTGCATACACAAGAAACTCCGCCCCCTTTTCCGTGGGCACCACGCCCCTTGAGGTTCGCCGGAAAATAGAGATGCCAAGGTTGTCCTCCAGCTCCTTGATGGCCTTGGAAAGGTTGGGCTGCGCCATATAAAGGTTGTCCGCCGCCTGCGTGATGGAGCCTGTGCGCTCCACCTCAACGGCATATTTGAAATGCTGTGTGTTCATCGGTCCTCCCGAATATTCGCCATATATACTTTTTGGTATGCTGCTATAATAATCTTTATATGTCTGTCTGTCAACAGGCCGTATCCGCCGCTGAAAAACAAATCCTCCTTCCTGTTTTTATATATAATTCTTGCCGCAACGTTTGACATTGGGCAAAGAATCATATATGATGCCCTCAAAGCACAAAAATCAAAACGCAATATTGCGTTTTTTCGGAGGTACAAAATCATGAAAACCGGCACCATCTGCGTACAGGGCGGCTACACGCCCGGCAACGGCGAACCCCGCCAGATCCCCGTCATTCAGAGCACCACCTTCAAATATGCCACCAGTGAGGATATGGGCAAGCTTTTCGACCTTGAAGCGGAAGGCTACTTCTATTCCCGTCTGCAGAACCCCACCTGCGATGCGGTCGCCCGCAAGATCGCAGCCCTTGAGGGCGGCGTTGCCGCCATGCTGACCTCCTCCGGTCAGGCTGCCACCTTCTATTCCATTTTTAATATCGCTTCCGCAGGCGACCATGTGGTCTCCTCCGCCTCCATCTACGGCGGCAGCTTCAACCTGTTCTCCGTCACCATGAAGCGCATGGGCATCGAATTCACCTTCGTTTCTCCCGACTGCACCGGGGAAGAGCTCAACGCCGCCTTCCGCCCCAACACCAAGGCGGTCTTCGGCGAGACCATCGCCAACCCTGCGCTGACGGTGCTTGACATCGAAAAGTTCGCAGAGGCTGCCCACAGCCACGGCGTGCCCCTCATCATCGACAACACCTTTGCCACCCCCGTCAACTGCCGTCCCTTCGAATGGGGTGCGGATATCGTTACCCACTCCACCACCAAGTATATGGACGGTCACGGCGCTGCCCTCGGCGGCTGCATCGTGGACAGCGGCAATTTCGATTGGTCCAAATATCCCGAGCGCTTCCCCGGCCTCTGCACGCCGGATGCAAGCTACCACGGCGTCACCTACACGGAGCGCTTCGGCAAGGGTGCCTTCATCACCAAAGCCACCGCACAGCTGATGCGTGACTTCGGCTCCATGGCTGCACCCCAGAACGCCTTCCTGCTCAACCTCGGCCTTGAAAGCCTGCATGTGCGCATGAAGCGCCACAGCGAAAACGGCCTTGCCGTGGCGAAATACCTTGAAAGCCATCCCAAGGTGGCATGGGTGCGCTTTGCAGGTCTTGAAGGCGATCCCTACCATGCCCTTGCGGAAAAATACCTGCCCGACGGCGTCTGCGGCGTGGTCAGCTTCGGCGTGAAGGGCGGCCGCAGCGCAGCGGAAGCCTTCATGAAGCGCCTGAAGATCGCCGCCATCGAGACCCATGTGGCGGATGCCCGTACCTGCTGCCTGCACCCTGCCTCCAGCACCCACCGCCAGATGAACGATCAGGAGCTTGAGGCCGCCGGCGTCTCCCCGGATCTCGTCCGCTATTCCTGCGGTCTTGAGGATGCGGAAGACCTCATTGCCGACATTGCACAGGCCCTTGAAGGCGTGGAGGCATAAGCCCCATGCCCATCAAGATCCCCAATGAACTCCCTGCGGTCAAAACCCTCAACGAGGAAAACATCTTCGTGATGACGGAAACACGTGCCATCACGCAGGATATCCGTCCCCTGAAGCTTTTGATCCTGAACCTGATGCCCACGAAGATCGACACGGAGACCCAGCTGTCCCGTCTTCTCGGCAACTCCCCCCTGCAGGTGGAGATCGAGCTGCTGCAGACCTCCACCCACAAATCCAAAAACACCGCCGAAGAGCACATGCTCGCCTTCTACCAGACCTTTGATCAGGTGAAGGATCGCACCTTTGACGGCATGATCATCACCGGCGCACCGGTCGAAAACATGCCCTTTGAGGAAGTGGAATACTGGGAGGAGCTTTGCGAGATCATGGAGTGGTCCAAGACCCATGTGCATTCCACCTTCCACATCTGCTGGGGCGCACAGGCAGGGCTTTACTACCACTTCGGCATCAACAAGCAGCCCCTGCCCGAGAAGCTGTTCGGCGTATTCCCCCACAGCGTGGAATACAAGCCCTCCATCCTGTTCCGTGGGTTTGACGATACCTTCATGGTGCCCCATTCCCGCCACACCACCGTCCTTCGGGAGGATGTGGAAAAGGTGCCGGAGCTCAACATCCTCGCCTCCTCTCCGCAGGCAGGGCTTTACGCCATCAGCGCCAAGGCAGGCAACCAGTTCTTCATCACCGGCCATTCCGAGTACGATGCCCGTACCCTTGAAAAGGAATACCTTCGGGATAAAAACCTCGGTCTCCCCATCGCCGTGCCGGAAAACTATTACCCCGGTGATGACGATACCCTGCCCCCCATGATGACATGGCGTGCCCACGCCAACCTCCTTTACACCAACTGGCTGAACTACTTCGTTTACCAGACCACCCCCTACGATATCTCCCGTATCGGTGCGGAAGAATAAACAGCACAAAAGCCGCACGCAACGGCGGTATCCATAAGACATTACAGGGACAGCATATGCAATTGCTGTCCCTGCTGTTGTAAAGGCTGATTCCATGTGATAATCTGAAATCGAACAAGTCAGGAAATATGAATTAAACGAGGTGACCGGGGTGCTTGTTTTATGCTCTAACGGATTATCAAGTAAAAAGCTACTGACACACCTCAGCAGCAAAATGGTTGGTTGCAGAACTGCTGCATTAGTTGTAACTGCGGACAATGAATACAAGGAAAGAAATTATCACGTTCCCAGATGTGTTTCAGAACTGCAAGCGCTGAACCTGAACGTTGATTGTTTTGATTTGGATAAAGAGTCTGCTGATTTGTTGCTGAATTATGATGTTGTTGAATTCATTGGTGGAAATCCTTATTATTTGCTTCATTCGATCCAGGAAAACAATGCGGCAGAGATACTAAGGGATATTGCTGCAACCAAAGTTCTAATCGGTTGGAGTGCCGCCGCATTTGTTTTTGGTCCTACACTTGAATTGGTAAATCGTTACTCTCCCGAGATGAATTTCTTGGGGTTGACATGTTTAAGCGGTCTCTTATTGACAGATGTTCAAGTGTTGCCGCATTACAGCAAATTCCTTATAAAGTATGAGGGATTTGAAGAAAGGTGCTGTACTTACGAAAAAGAACACGGAGTAAATGTTATCCGCATAGACGACGGTGATGGTGTGTTTATAGACGAACAAGTTTACATTTGTAAAGCGTAATGTAACAGAAAGTAATAAGCTTTCATACATCCTTTCTTCGGTATATCATGTGGCATTGCCGTGTATTCACCCCTTGCCTCTCCCTTTGGGAGAGGTGTCCGAGCATTGCGAGGACGGAGAGGGCATGAACGGTCCTCAAGCTCTTCACATCCAAAAACGGAGCGCCTCTTTGTGATGCGCTCCGTTCGCTGTTTTCCGGCATCCTGCGGCCTATGCGGTTTTTCTGTGTGAAAAGACAACTGCGCTCGTCCCCTCACTTCCCTCTTTTCACAAATTGTGTTACCATGTGTTCGATGCGGATCGACCGCACGGTTTCGGAAGGATCATATTTGCACGATGAAAAAACTTCTCGTTTACTTCAAGGGCTACGGACGGGATGCCGTTCTTGCGCCCCTTTTCAAGCTGTTTGAAGCCACCCTTGAGCTTTTCGTACCCCTCGTAATGGCTGCCGTGATCGATACGGGCGTCGCCGCAGGGGATAAGCCCTACATCCTCAAAATGGGTGCGGTGCTGCTGCTTCTCGGCGCCCTCGGCCTTGCGGCGGCCATCACCGCCCAGTATTTTGCCGCCAGAAGCGCCGTGGGCTTTGCGGCACGGCTTCGCCATGTCCTGTTCCGCAAAATAGAGACCCTCTCCTTTTCTGAGCTTGATACCGTGGGCACCGCCACGCTGCTCACACGCATCACCAGCGATGTCAATCAGGTGCAGACCGGCGTGAACCTCGCCCTGCGCCTGCTGCTCCGTTCCCCCTTCATCGTGTTCGGCGCCATGCTTATGGCCTTTACGGTGGATGCAAAGTGCGCCCTCATCTTTGCGGCGGTCATCCCCCTTCTTTCCCTCGTGGTGTTCTTCATCATGTTCGCCACCATCCCCCGTTACCGCAAGGTGCAGCAGAACCTTGACGGCGTGCTCGGCAAAACACGGGAAACGCTGACGGGCGTCCGTGTGCTGCGTGCCTTTGCACGGGAGGAGGATGAGGCCGAAGAATTTGCCGAAAAGAACGAAAACCTTCTTCACATGCAGCGCTTCGTGGGGCGCATCAGTGCGCTCATGAACCCCCTCACCTATGTGATCATCAACCTTGCGGTGCTGGCGCTGCTTGCAAACGGCAGCACGGCGGTGGATGTGGGGCGCATCACCCAGGGCGAGCTGATGGCACTTGTCAATTACATGCTCTCCATCCTCGTGGAGCTCATCAAGCTTGCGAACCTCATCATCAGCATCACCCGTGCCCTTGCAAGCGCAAAGCGCATCGGCGCCGTGCTGGAACTGCCGGAGGATAACCTTGCCATGGCAAAGGCGCAGGGCGAAGCCTCCCTTCCCGAAGGGGATGCCCCTGCCGTCGCCTTCAGGAACGTCAGCCTCACCTATCGGGGCGCCGGCGATGCCTCCCTTGAAAACATCAGCTTCACCGTACAGAAAGGGCAGACCGTGGGCATCATCGGCCCCACGGGCAGCGGCAAAAGCTCCCTTGTCAGCCTCATCGGCGGCTTCTATGAAGCCACGGAAGGCTCCGTCAGCGTCATGGGCAGGGATGTTTCCCTTTGGGATGCCGCCGCCCTTCGCCGGCTCATCGGCCTTGTGCCGCAAAAGGCGGTGCTCTTCAAGGGCACCGTTCGGGATAACCTCCTCTTTGGCAGCGAGCATGCTTCCGATGCAGCGCTTTGGGAAGCCCTCCGCGCCGCACAGGCGGAGGATTTCATCCGCAAAAAGGAAGGGATGCTCGATGCCCCCGTGGAACAGGGCGGCCGCAATTTTTCCGGCGGCCAGAAGCAGCGCCTCACCATCGCCCGGGCGCTTGTAAAGCAGCCGCCCATCCTGATCCTTGATGACAGCGCCTCCGCCCTTGACTACGCCACCGATGCGGCGCTTCGCCGCTCCATCCGGGAAATGCCGGGCAGCCCCACGGTGTTCATCGTGTCCCAGCGCACTTTCTCCGTGCTCCATGCGGATCTTATCCTTGTGATGGATGACGGCAAAGCCGTCGGCGCCGGCACCCACAGCGAGCTTCTTTCCGCCTGCCCCGTTTACAGGGAGATCTACTTCTCTCAGTTCCCCGAAGAAGCAGGAAAGGAGGGCAAGTAAATGAAACAGCCGAAAAAGACCGATATGCGTACCCTCCGCCGTGTGCTCAAAGCCATCCGCCCCTACCGGGTATTCCTTGTGCTGTCGCTGCTGCTTGCGGCGTGCACCGTGGCGCTGACGCTGTATTTCCCCATCCTGACCGGCGAAGCCATCGACCTTGCGGTCGGCAAGGGCAATGTGGACAGGGCAGGCATCCTCTCCCTGCTTGCGAAGATGGCCGCCATCGTGGGTCTTACCGCCATGTTCCAGTGGCTCCTTTCCCTGTCCAACAACCGCATCGCCTATTCCACCGTAAGGGATGTCAGAAACGCCGCCTTCCGCCGGCTGCAGACGCTGCCCCTTTCCTACCTTGATGCCCACCCCCACGGGGAGCTTGTCAGCCGCATCATCGCCGATGCGGATCAGTTCTCGGAGGGGCTCCTCATGGGCTTCACCCAGCTGTTCACCGGCATCATCACCATCCTCGGCACGCTGGGTTTCATGTTCTCCCTCAACTGGCGCATCGCCCTTGTGGTGGTGGTCGTGACCCCCGTCTCCCTGTTCGTGGCGTCCTTCATCGCAAGCCGCACCCATTCCATGTTCCGCCTCCAGTCGGAAACACGGGGCGAGCAGACTGCCCTTTTGGAGGAAATGGTGGGCAATCAGAAGGTGGTGCAGTCCTTCGGGCAGGAGGAAAAAGTCCTCGCCCGTTTTGATGAGGTGAACGAGCGGCTCAGGAAGGCTTCCCTGCGTGCCATCTTCTTTTCCTCCATCACCAACCCCTCCACACGCTTCGTCAACAGCCTCGTTTATGCGGCGGTGGGCATCACAGGCGCCTTCTCCGCCATCGGCGGCGCCATCACCGTGGGCGGTCTTTCCTGCTTTTTAAGCTACGCCAACCAGTACACAAAGCCCTTCAACGAGATCAGCGGCGTGGTGGCGGAGCTGCAGAATGCCCTTGCCTGCGCAGAGCGTGTGTTCGCCCTCATCGACACCCCCTCCGAAACGCCGGATGCAGAGGATGCCGCCGTGCTTTCGGACCCGAAGGGCGATATCGCCATGGAAAACGTATCCTTCTCCTATGATCCGGAGCGCCCCCTCATCGAAAACCTGTCCCTTGAGGCAAAAAGCGGCATGCGCATCGCCATCGTAGGCCCCACGGGCTGCGGCAAAACCACCCTCATCAACCTGCTGATGCGCTTTTACGATGTGAGCGGCGGCTCCATCAAGGTGGATGGGCGGGATGTGCGCACCCTCACAAGAAAGAGCCTCCGCACGGGCTTTGGCATGGTGCTGCAGGATACATGGCTCAAAGCCGGCACCGTCCGTGAAAACATCGCCATGGGCAAAAGCGATGCCACGGAGGAGGAGATCATCGCCGCAGCGAAAGCCGCCCATGCGGACAGCTTCATCCGCCGCCTCCCCAGAGGGTACGATACCTTCATCGGCGAGGATGGCGGCTCCCTCTCCCAGGGGCAGAAGCAGCTTCTTTGCATTGCAAGGGTCATGCTGTGCCTGCCGCCCATGCTCATTCTTGACGAAGCCACCAGCTCCATCGATACCCGTACCGAGCAGCACATTCAGGCAGCCTTCGCCCGCATGATGCAGGGGCGCACCAGCTTCATCGTGGCGCACCGCCTTTCCACCGTAAGGGAAGCGGATCTCATCCTCGTCATGAAGGATGGCAGCATCATCGAGCAGGGCGACCACGAAACGCTGCTTGCCCGGGGCGGCTTCTACAGCGAGCTTTACATGAGCCAGTTCCGGCTGCAGTAGGTATAACTCCCCCAACTTTGGGCATACTTTGTCTTGCCCGAAACGAATTTGTATTGTACAATTTAAACACCATCAGTTTGGAAATGTTATGAAAGGCGGTCAATACCGATATGGAAATGGAAGAAAGAGATTTTGTCGTCTTTACCGATGACGAAGGCAACGAATTTGAACTCGATGTGCTCGCTTATTTCGAGTATGAAGAGCAGGAATACGCCATCCTTTCCGATGCGGCGGAAGATGTGGAAGAGGATTTCGAAGTCTACATCATGAAGGTGGTTGTGAACGGCGAAGAGGAAGAATTCCTTCCTGCCGATGACGACAAGGTGGATATCCTTGCGGAGATCGCAGAAGAGCTCCTTGCCGGCGAAGACGATGAGTGCGATTGCGGCTGTGACTGCGACGGCGAGTGCGACGGCGAGTGCGATTGCGATTGCGACGGCGAGTGCGATTGTGATTGCGGCGGCGAAAAGGAATGCGGCTGCAGCTGCGAAAAGTAAACTTTTTGAAAAACGGCAAAAGAGGGGCGCATGCCCCTCTTTGTTGTCTGCATCCCCCGTGGTAAAATGAATTCCCAAATAAAACCGTAATAAAGGAGGATCCGCCTTGGATCTTACCATTCAGATGCGCAGCATCGATATGCTGCTCAAGCTTTTCAAGCATGATGTGGGCGCCCTGCCTGCCTACGGCTACAGACCGCAAAAGCTGCCCCTGCCGGAAGCGAAGGCGCCAAAGCCCCTGCTTCGCTGCGCCCCGGAAGCGGCAGGCGTGAAAAGTGCTGCCCTTCAGCGCTTCTTTGAAGCCGTGAACGGCGAGCAGGATTCCATTGCCGCCCACGGCGCCATGATCCTGCGCCGCGGCAAGGTCATTGCGGAGGGTGCATGGGCGCCCTACCGGCTCGATGTGCCCCACATGCTCTACTCCATGAGCAAAAGCTTCCTTGGTACCGCCATCGGCATTGCCGTGGATGAAGGCATCCTTTCCCTCGATGAGAAGCTGGTGGATATCTTCCCCGATCTTGTCACGCCAAACCACGCAAAGCTGATCCGCAGCATGACGGTGCGCCACCTTCTCACCATGTCCACCGGCAGCCGCTTCAACGAAATGGGCACGCTGCTTGACGGCAACTGGCAGAAGATGTTCCTTGAATCCGTGCCGAAATTCGAGCCCGGCACCGCCTTTGATTACAATTCGCTCAACACCTACATGCTTTCGGCGGTGCTTTGCCGCAAAACGGGGCAAAGCGTTACGCAATACCTGAAGCCCCGGCTGTTTGAGCCGCTTTCCATCGAGCGCTTCACCTGGGAGACCTGCCCCATGGGCATTGAAAAGGGCGGCTGGGGGCTTTCCCTCACCATGGAGGATGCGGCAAAGCTCGGCCAGCTTTACCTGAACAGGGGCATGTGGGAAGGAAAGCGCATCTTCAGCGAAGCGTGGGCGGAGGCTGCCACCAAGAAGCAGATCGACACCCCAAAGGGGGAAATGAAGCACGGCTACGGCTACCAGATCTGGGTCAGCGATGCGGAAGGCGGCTTCCAGTTCAACGGCGCTTTCGGGCAGTATGTGATCGTATCCCCGAAGCACGATGCGCTGGCTGTCATCTTCAGCGGCAGCGCCAACCTGTTTGCGCAGGGCACGCTGACGGAGCATCTTCACACCCTCTTCTCCTCCTTTGCGGATGATCCCCTTCCCGAGGATCATGAAGCGGAAGCTGCCCTTCGCACATACTGCCGCAGCCTTCTTTTCTCCCCTTCGCTCAAGGGGGACCTTGCATCGGATGCCGCCGTCTTTGCACGCATGGCTGCATACCTCGATCACAAGGAATACCGTTTCCGCCCCAATGCAGGCGGCATACTGCCCCAAACGCTGCAAAGCGTACACGGCAACTTCACCGGCGGTGCGGACCTGCTCCGCTTCGAGCGCCGGGAATACGGCATGGATGTTTACCTTTACGAAGGGGATGAGCGCAACCGCATCGCCGTGAATGCGGACGGCAGCCTTCGCTACGGGCGCATCGCCGTCAGGGGCGAATGGCATAAGACCGGCAGCCGTGCCCTGTGGAAGGAAGAGGATGACGGTTTTTCCCTTGCGCTGCTCGTCTCCCTCACGGAGACCCCCAACGCCCGGATCCTGTATATCCGTGTGCGGCAAAGCGGCATCACCGTCACCTTCGATGAGCTGCCGGAGCTTTCCCGTGTCACCGCCATGCTCTTTGAGCTTGTGGGCATATCGGGGCTTGATTACCTCAAGCGCCTTCTCGGTGCGGCGCAGAAGGAGAACCTCACCGCCGCCCTTCGGGATTTCGCCGCCCCCACGGCGCAGGGCGTGCCCATCCGTCTGAACGAATGAAAAGGAGCGACCCATGACCCTCACCCTTTACCGTCCTGCCCTTGAGGAGCTTTCCTACCGTGCCGCCCTCATCGGCGATGAAAGCACCATGTCCTACAATGCAAAGTGGGGCGGCAGTATCCCCTTTCCCCGTGAAAGGTGGGCTGCATGGTATGAAAAGTGGCTGCTTGCCCCCGAAACGCTTCGCCTTTACCGCTATCTTTACGATGCCGACAGCCGCCTGTTCGTGGGGGAAGCCGCTTATTACTTTGATGAAGCGCAGGGCGTCCACCTTGTGAGCATCATCGTGGAAGCGCAGCACCGCCGCAAAGGGTACGGCGCCTTAGCCCTCCGCCTTCTCTGTGGGGAAGCGAAAAAGCGGAGCATCGAAGTCCTTGCGGATGATATCGCCCTTGACAATCCCTCCCTTTCCCTGTTTCTTCGGGAAGGCTTTCGGGAGCAACGGCGCAATGAAATCTGTGTTTTCGTGGAAAAGAAGCTGTAACAAAAAACCGCCTGCCGGCTGATGCCGGCAGGCGGTTTTGTTACTGCTGTGTGTTCAGTCCTGCTTGTATACGCCAACATAGGGCAGGTTGCGGTAGAAGCCGTCGTAATCAAGGCCGTAGCCCAGCACGAACTCATTGGGGATCACAAAGCCGCAGTAATCGGGGGTGATGTCGCACTCACGGCGGGAGGGCTTATCCAGCAGGCAGGCGATCTTCAGCGATGCGGGCTGGCGCTCCCGAAGCAGCTTGGTGAGATAGTTGAGGGTCAGGCCGCTGTCCATGATGTCCTCCACGATGAGCACGTGGCGGCCGGTGATGTTGGTATCCACATCCTTGGCGATACGCACGATGCCGGAGGTCTTTCTGCCGTTGCCGTAGCTGGAGATGGACATGAAATCCATTTCCATGTGGCAGGTCATGGCACGGGAAAGGTCGGAGAAGAAGTGCACCGCACCGCGCAGGATGCATACGAGCACCACATCTTTGCCCTCATATTCTTCGGAAAGCTGTGCGCCCATTTCCTTCACACGGGCACGGATCTCTTCCTCGCTCACAAGGATCTTGCTGACGTCTTTGTTCATATCGGTCTTTTCTGCCATGGTGTAACCCTCCCTGTTTCTGCAGTTATGATAGGTGTTTGTAAAACTTTATGCTCCCGGGATGAAGCGCACCCGAAGGATCCGCTCCGTTCCCGTTTCGACCTTGACCGTGTCCGATACCGTGAAGCCGGGCAGGAAAAGCACTTCCTCCCCTGCGGCGATGATCGGCACCTCCCGTTCCCGTCGGGGCACCTTTTTGTCGATCAGGTACTCCTTCAGCTTGCGGCGTCCCGGTGCGTTCAGAGGAAAAAACCTGTCCCCCGGCTGCCGTGTTCGCACGGTGATACCCTCGGGCAGCTTTTCCATATCGAAGTGGGCGGTGAAGGGATCGGGCGCAAATTCCGCCGGTGTGATCTCCTCCGCAGCAAAGCTGCCAAGGGGCGTTTTCGTTTCCCCGTTCCTTATTAGCGGCAGGGAAAAAGCCGCCGTCTCCGCTTCTTCCTGCGCCGGCAGGAAGCGGATGCATCCGTACTCCGTTTCCGCCCGAACAGAGGGAAGGGAGATGCTGCGCCCCGTTTCCGCAGAAAGCAGCGCCGTCAGCGCATCGATGTGCTTTTTCTCCACATCCTGCTTTGCCCCTGCAAGGGCAAGGGCATGGCGAAGCGCCCGTGAACGGAGGGGCGATGGCAGGGATAGGATCGCCTGCCTGTCGTAGGTGTGTTCCCCTTGTTTCGCCGCAAGCAGGGCTTCCTCCGCCCTTAGGCAAAGGTAATCCTCATCCTCCCCAAGGAGGGCGGCCGCAGCGGTGATGTTTTCCGCCGCATGTTCATTGAGGTGCTCCGAAAGGTAGGGCATCACATCAAGGCGGATGCGGTTGCGTGTTCCCTCCCGAAGAAGGTTCGTTTCATCCGTCCTGTAGGGGATGCTGTTTTCCGCAAGGTAGGCTTCGATCTCCTGCCGCCGCAAAAACAGCAGCGGACGGATGATCCTGCCCCGCTTTGGCTGCATGCCCCGAAGCCCTGCCGCACCTGCGCCGCGCACAAGGTGCATCAGCACCGTTTCCGCCTGATCGTCCATGTGGTGAGCAACGGCGATATACGCTGCGCCGAAATGCTGCCGTGCCTCTTCAAGAAATGCATAGCGCAGATCCCGTGCCGCCTGTTCAAGGGTCTTTCCATCTTCCTTTGCAATCCTCGGCACATCGGCACCGCCGCAAAGAAGCGGCACCGAAAGCCTTTCGCACAGCGCTTTTACAAAGGCTTCATCCGCATCTGCGCTTTCGCCCCGAATGCGGTGGTTGAAATGCGCCGCCGCCACGGTGATGGAAAGCCTTTCTTCAAGGGCCTTGAGGATATGCAAAAGCGCGACCGAATCCGCACCGCCGCTCACGCCGGCGACGACTGTCGATCCCGCTTCCAAAAGCTCATGCTGTTTTGCATATTCCGCTGTGCGCCGGTGCATACATCCCTCCGGTGCGGCTGAGTTATCGATAGGTAACACGAAAAAAGATTGTACCCATTAGTATAGCTTTTTCACCGCCGTTTGACAAGGGAGAGCTTCCCCCGAAATGGCCCGGAGCATAACTTTTTCCTTGTGACCGACTTGCCTTTGTGGTATCATGTATTTGTTAAATTATGCTCTTTTAAGGAGATCGAAGATATATGAAACTCGGCGTAGTCGGTCTGCCCAACGTGGGCAAAAGCACCCTTTTCAATGCGATCACCCAGGCAGGCGCACAGGCCGCCAACTATCCCTTCTGCACCATCGAGCCCAACGTGGGCATCGTTCCCGTGCCGGATGAGCGCCTCAACGTGCTCGCCAAGATGCACAATCCGGAAAAGCTGACCCCCACCACCATCGAATTCGTGGATATCGCCGGCCTTGTCCGCGGCGCATACAAGGGTGAAGGCCTTGGCAACAAGTTCCTTTCCCACATCCGTGAGGTGGATGCCATCGTGCATGTGGTGCGCTGCTTTGAGGATGAAAACATCGTCCATGTGGACGGCAGCGTGGATCCCGTCCGTGATATGGAGACCATCAATCTTGAACTCGTGTTTGCGGATATGGACACCGTGGAGCGCCGGGGCGACCGTGCCCGTAAAAACAGCAAGGGCGGCGACAAGGTCTACATGGCGGAAGCAGCCCTCTGCGACCGCATCAAGGCGCACCTTGAGACCGGCAAGCCCGTGCGCACCATGGATCTGACCGATGATGAAAAGGCCGCCGTGAAGGCCATGTTCCTTCTCACCACCAAGCCCGTCATCTACGTTGCCAACATCTCCGAGGATGAGATCGGCATGGAAAATCCCCTTGTGGACAAGCTCTACGCCGCCGCCAAGGCAGAGGGTGCGGAAGCGCTCACCGTCTGCGCCAAGGTGGAAGAGGAGATCGCCGAGCTTTCCGCCGATGAAAAAGCCGCCTTTATCGAGGAGCTGGGCATCGGCGAAAGCGGTCTTGATAAGCTCGTGAAGACCTGCTACCGCCTGCTCGGCCTCATCAGCTACCTCACCGCCGGCCCGAAGGAAGTCCGTGCGTGGACCATCGAACGGGGCACCAAGGCGCCCCAGGCCGCCGGCAAGATCCACACCGATTTCGAGCGTGGCTTCATCCGTGCGGAGATCGTGGCCTACGACACCCTCATGGAGCATGGCACCATGCAGGCCTGCAAGGAAAAGGGTCTCATCCGCTCCGAAGGCAAGGAATACGTGGTGCAGGACGGCGACATCGTGCTGTTCCGCTTCAATGTATAAAAGCTAAAAAACGGAAAAATGAACAGCGGCTCACACCGAAAGGTGTGAGCCGCTTTGTTGATTCTTCACTGTTCATGAAAGGGAAGTCCCGTTTTGCCAAACAGCAGCTCCCTTGTGTAAAGGGAGGCTTTATGCAGCATAAACCGACAGAACTGCATGCAGAATGGGCGGCATTTCCCCGACATATCACTCCACATCCCTCTCAAACGCCACCGTATACGCCCCCAGCACGGTGCGGCAGGGGATCAGCCCTGCAGTTTCAAAGGTGAAGGGCTGTTTTTCGTAAGCGGTTTCGGGTTCCTCATAAAAGGCAGGCAGGGTCTTGCCCTCGCTGACACCAAAGGCTCCGCCCGGGAAAAGAAAGCGGAAGCTGCAGTCGCAGAATTCCTTGTTTTCGGTGATTTTTTCCGCAGGCAGGAAGGCATACTGTCCGCAGGAAGGGTAAAAGCAGCCGTCGTTATCCTTTTCCGCAGGGCAGCCGCCGCGGATGCCCACCGGCGCAAAGGTGATCTCCGCAAAGGGGTTATAGAAGGTGACCTTCCTTTCCTCCCTCACGAAGGAAACGGCATTCACCTTGCCGTTCCACCGGGCAATGTTCAGCCAGCCCCGTTTGCCGAAGCCCTCCACGGGCGTGTTCAGCTCAAGGTAACCAAGCTTGCCCCCGCGGATCTCCCCGTTGAAACGGAGCACAGGTCTTAACGAGGAAAAGCCCTCCGGCAGCATGGCACGAAGCCTGTCCTGTTCCACATTGTAGGCCATCACAAACTGCTCGATGCGCATGTGTACCCTCCTTTATGTTCTCCCTTCAGTATACCGCATTTTCCGCACGCAAAAAAGGCGCAGTTCTGCGCCTTTTTCAATGCCTGTTTATTCCCCCGGCAGCGTTTCGCTTCGCTGTGTGACCGTGCCGATGCCGCCGATCTGCTGGGATACGCTGGGGTCGCCGTAGTATTCGATTTTGCCCACGCCGGATATCTTCGCTTCAAGGCTGTCCGTTACGGATACCACCATATCGCCGGCGCCGGCAACCTCCGCCTCGAGCCGTTTGGCGATCAGCCCTGCCGCATCGATATCCCCTGCGCCCTTGATGGAGATCTCCGCTTCCTCTGCGCTGCCCGTGAAGGCGAAAGCGCCTGCACCGGAAAACTCCGCTTCAAGCTCGCCCACGGCAAGGTTTTCCACCGTGCCGGAGGCGGCGCCGTTCACTTCAAGGGAAAGCTCCTTCGCACCTGCCGCATCGATGGCAATGGGGTAGCCGCCCGAAAGCACCACCTCGTCAAAGGGAGCGGTAACGGCCAGCTCAAAGCGCTCCGCATCGATGGAAATATGTTTCCGGGGTGCAATGCGCAGCACACCGTTATCCGCCGTGACCTTGAAGCCGTGGTCGAAGATATCCTCCGGCACGCTGCCGGTGACGCTCGCCTCCTCGCCGTAGCGGATGCGGATGACAACGCCGCCATCCTCAAGGAAGCTCATGTTGTCAAGCTCCACCCGGCAGCCCCTGCTGACGGAAAGGGATTCGTTCAGCGTCTCCATCCCGCCCCTGAGCTTCACCGTGGGGGAGCCGATGCTCACATGGATGCAGCCCGATGCAAGGGCAAGCACCGATGCAAGGGCAAGAAAGAGCGCTGTGTATGTCAGGATGCGTTTCATGTTCATTCTCCTTTGTTTTCATAATAGTGGGGACGCCGTGCATAGCGGAACACATCCCCGGCGCCGGTCACCACCACGTTGTCAAAGCCCGATGCGCAGTGGGCAAACATGGGTCTGCCCCACTTATCAAAGCCGATGCAGATGCCCACATGGTTTCCCTCATCGGTGGGGTACTCGTTCTGAAATACGAGATCGCCCACCCGGATATCCTTCCAGCGGATCTGATCCGTTCTGTCCCATTGGGTCCACGTGCCAAGGCCGATCTTTTCCTCCGTCTCTTTCAGCGTAAGCCCCTGCTGCACGAAGCACCATGCCACGAAGCCGGAGCAGTCAAGGCCGTAGGGCTTCAGCATGCCGGTGGAAGGGCTTCCCTCCCCGGTGACCTCTTTCATTTGCCCCCATTCGCTGTCAAACCCTACTTCTCCGCTTTTTCCGCCCCAGAAATAGTGTACTTTCCCCACAAGTGTGATGGCAGCCTCCGCTGCCGCAAGGCGTTTTTCATCGGTCTCCGCCTCCCGTCCCCGGGCGATGGCAGCGGTGATCTCCGCTTCGGAAAGGGGGATATAGTTCTGCGCTTTGATGAGCGAATCGATGCCCATGCCGCCAAGGACGATGCCTGCAAGAAGCACCGCCGCCGCAAGGATGCGGACAAGGCGCCTGCCCATTTCCGTGAGTTTCCGTTTCTTTTTTCGTTTTTTTGCTGTTGCTGTATTCATGGTTGTATCATAAAGCATTTCGCCGCCCTATCCAAGGCGGCGAAGATTAAAATTTCATGAATTTCTTCTCATTTTGCGCTTTATTCGTGGCCGTGCTTGTAAAGCTGGCGGTTGTCGAGCGCCCACTGCCGCTCGGAGAAGCCGCCCACCGGCACGGTGGCAAGGGCATCGTACATCTCAAAAAGCTTGGAATCCAGCACGTCGATCTGGCTGACGAGCTCCGCCTCCGGGAACATGGGCGGACGGGGAGAGCCGAATTCCGGCTGCCCGTGGTGGGCAAGCAGCATGTGCTGCAGAAGGGTGGTGGTCTCCTCGTTGGTCATCAGCTCCGCTGCGGCACGCTCCACCATCGCCATACCCATGTTGATATGGCCAAGCAGCTGTCCTTTTCCGCTGTAGGCGCTGGCAAGGCCAAGGCTGCCCACGGTGAGTTCCTCCGTCTTCGCCACATCGTGAAGGATGATGCCTGCATAAACCAGCTCCTCGCTGAGGGTGGGGTACAGCACCTTGTACACGCCGCAAAGCGCCTTTGCCGCCTTGAGCATGGTGGTGGTGTGGTAAAGAAGACCGCCCCGCATGGCATGGTGCAGCTTCAGCGCCGCCGGGTAGCGCAGAATGGCCGCCTTGTGCTCACGGAGGATGTACTGGGTGAGCATGCGCAGGTCGCCGTCCTTGAAATCTTCCGCACAGTCGTAAAGCATGCGGAACATCTCCTCCGGTTTGTAAGGCGCACAGGAAACAAGCTCCGCCATGTCGATCTCCTCATCCGCACGCACGTTGCGGATGCGGTCGATCTTGAGCTGTTCCTCTTCCTTCCACATGTTGATGGTGGCACGCACCTTGATAACGCTGTCGCTTTCATAGGTGCCGTGCTGTTCCGGGGAATAATCCCACAGCTTTGCGGCGCATTCGCCGCCCGCATCGCCAAGGGTGAAATCAAGGTAGCTTGCGCCCTTCACATTGCTCTTCTGCTGGACGCTCTTTATGATGCAATAGCCTTCCACCTGGTTGTTGGAAGCGTTGTGAACTTTGGAAAGCAGGTTCATTCTGCCCATGGGGGTACCTCCCTCACCGATAACATTTTTTCACTGTTATTATAGCAGAAAAAACGGGAACAGCACAACGTGCGCCGAAAACAAAACGCCGCCGCACGCAAAAAGGGCTTTCCGTGAAAGCCCTTTCCGTGAAAGCCCTTTTCTTTGTGCCGATATTCCGTTTACCCAAGGGGTACCGTCTCCTGCAGCCACAGCAGGGTGCCCGCATCAAGGGTGCAGCCATCCTCTTTGATCACCTGCACCTCGCCGGGCTCCGCACCCTCACGCAGGAAGAAATCGGGGATGAACACGGTGTATTCGTCGTTGTACACCTCGGCTGCCGCCTTATTGCAGCGGTAGGAAATGCCCTGCCCATCCACGGCGATCTCCATGAGCCTGTAGCCCTCCGCCCAGTTCAGGGGCGCAAGCAGCGTATCCATATCCGCAAGGGGGCCGGTGCCCGTTTTCCATGCATCAACAAGGTCATCCACGCTGTAAAACAGCAGGGGCTCCGCCTCCGTGCCGCTCACGCCTGCAGCGCCGTCCGGCATGAGCGGTGCGCCGTTCATTTCCGGCTCCTCCGCCTCCGGTGCCATGGAGGCTGCCGGCGCTTCGGGCTCCATGGGCGCACATTCCTGCACATCCTGCGCAGTGTCGCTCTCCGGCATGGGTGCCGCTTCGGGCGCCTCCGCACAGCTTTCCGCCGTGCTGCCCGACGAAAGGCTGCTTTCCGTGTAGCGCATCTCTGCGCTTTCGGGGGCTGCAAGGTCTGCGCTCTTCATGCCGCCCGAAGCAAGGAACATGCTGCCCGTGCCCACAAGGATCACCGCCGCTGCCGCCATGGCGCCGTAGCGGATCATGCTGCGCTTTTTCTGTTTTTCCTTCGCCGCTTTTTGCAGGATGGCTTCACGCACGGCTGCGTAATCCACCTTTTTGTCCGCCTCGTCGGCGACCGTTTTCAGCATCCGTTCCAATGTGTCAGCCATGCAGCTCACCACCTTTCAAATGAGCAAGGAGCCTTTCCTTTGCCCGTGACATTCTTGATTTGACCGTTCCTTCGCTGACGCCCTTGAGCGCCGCAATCTCGTCATATTTGAGTTCGGAGAAAAAGTGCAGCATCACCGTTTCCCGGTAGATATCCGGCAGCGCTTCCACCGCCTCCATCAAAAGCCGCTTTGTCTCCGCATCCACAGCCGCCGCTTCGGGCAGCTCATAGGAGGAAGACACCGCCGTTTCGGGCAGTTCATCCTGCAGAAGCTCATGCTTCGCCTTTCGTTTCCCGTCAAGGCAAAGATTGACCGCGACCCGGTAAAGCCAGCTCTTCAACTGACTGTCATCCATCGTTTCCAGTTTTTTCTCGTGCTTCATCGCCCGCAGGAATACGTTCTGGCAGACATCCATGGCGTCCGCCTCGTTCTTGAGCACGCCGTAAGCCGCCCAGTATACCATGCGGGAGTAAGCAGCGTAAACGGATTCGAGATCACGTATGGCCATACCTCTCGTCCCTCCCGTCCATAACACGTTCTGACCCCGGAAAAGGTTGCAGCCAATTATACCATATGACATATTTTTTATCAAAAAAACGAGTTGTAAAAACAAGGAAAAAGGACTATTATAGTATTTGGGGCAATGTTGGCACAGCCAAGCTTGCCCATTTCCGTTTTTTATGCACAGAATTTCGAGCCCAGCAAAAAAGGAGTTCATTACCATGAAGATCGGCTTTGATAACGAAAAATACCTTGCTATGCAGTCCGCCCACATCCGGGAGCGCATCTCCCAGTTCGGCGGCAAGCTGTACCTTGAGTTCGGCGGCAAGCTGTTTGATGATTTCCACGCTTCCCGTGTGCTGCCGGGCTTTGCACCGGACAGCAAGGTGAAGATGCTGCTGCAGCTCAAGGAGCAGGCGGAGATCGTCATCGTCATCAACGCTGCGGATATCGAAAAGAACAAGGTGCGCGGCGACCTTGGCATCACTTACGATCAGGATCTTCTCCGCCTCATCGATGCCTTCCGTGCCATCGGCCTTTATGTGGGCAGCGTAGTGCTCACCCAGTATGCGGGGCAGAGCGCTGCGGATGCCTTCCAGGCACGCCTAGCCACCCTCGGCATCACCGTATACAGGCATTACCATATCGAAGGCTATCCCTCCGATCTTGAGCGCATCGTCAGCGATGAGGGCTACGGCAAAAACGATTACATCGAAACCACCCGTCCCCTTGTGGTGGTCACCGCCCCGGGCCCGGGCAGCGGCAAAATGGCCACCTGCCTTTCCCAGCTTTACCACGAAAACAAGCGGGGCGTTCATGCAGGCTATGCGAAGTTTGAGACCTTCCCCATCTGGAACCTGCCCCTGAAGCACCCGGTGAACCTTGCCTACGAGGCTGCCACGGCGGATCTGAACGACGTGAACATGATCGACCCCTTCCACCTTGAAGCTTACGGCGTCACCACCGTGAACTACAACCGGGATGTGGAGATCTTCCCCGTGCTCAGCGCCATCTTTACGGAGATCTACGGCACCTGCCCCTACCAGTCCCCCACGGATATGGGCGTGAACATGGTGGGCAACTGCATCGTGGATGATGCGGTCTGCTGCGATGCTTCCAAACAGGAGATCCTCCGCCGCTACTATGCGGAACGCTGCTCCCTCAGGCAGGGGCTTGGCAGCGAGGAGACCGTCTTCAAGATCAAGCTTCTTATGAACAAGGCCGGTATCACCGAACAGGATCGCCCCGTGATCGCCGCTTCCCTCAAAAAGGCAGAGGAAACGGGGCAGCCTGCCGCCGCCATGCAGCTGCATGACGGGCGCATCGTGGTGGGAAGGACATCGCCGCTTCTCGGCGCTTCCGCTGCGCTGCTGCTCAATGCCCTCAAAGCCCTCGGCGGCATTGCGGATGATGTGCTGCTCATCTCCCCCACGGTCATCGAGCCCATTCAGGATCTGAAGATCCGGCATCTTGGCAACCACAACCCCCGTCTCCATACGGATGAGGTGCTCATCGCCCTTTCCGTCAGCGCTGCCACCAATGAAGCTGCCGCCATCGCCATGCAACAGCTGCCCAAGCTCAGGGGCTGTGAAGCGCACTCCACGGTCATCCTTTCCGGCGTGGACAGCATCACCTTCCGCAAGCTGGGCGTGAACCTTACCAGCGAGCCCAAGTACCAGACCAAGAAGCTCTACCACAAATAAAGCCCTTTCCAAGCACCGGACATGCCGTTTGGTGCTTTTTTCAGCCATTTTTTTGTAAAGTTTACATTCACGCCACCATATTCCCGCAAAAGTATGATAGAATAAAATCAAAGGGAGCCCTGTGCCCCGATCCCATCCCGCAAATGCGGAAAAGGAGTTCTCAATGAACGTACTTTTCTTCCTCAAGCCCAAAGTCAGCGTCGCCTATATTTACGACAATAACACCCTGCGTCAGGGGCTTGAAAAAATGAAGCACTACGGCTACACCGCCATCCCCGTCATCGACAGGGAAGGCCGCTATGTGGGCACCGTCACGGAGGGCGACTTCCTTTGGAAGCTGCTGGAGGAAAACGCATGGGATATCCATGCCCTCGGCAAGCTCAACGTGAAGGACATCATACACAAAAGCCACAATCCCCCCGTGAACGTGAACGCCTCCCTGCAGGATCTTCTGCAGCAGGCCATGAACCAGAACTTCGTGCCGGTGGTGGATGACCTCGGTTCCTTTATCGGCATCGTCACCCGCCGTGACATCATGCAGTATTACTACAAAAGCACCCAGCAAACCGAAAGCGCAAAATAAAAGCAAGCCCGTTTCCTTCTTCGGAACGGGCTTTTTCTTCACATATTTCCCTGCTGCTTCTTTAAAACATCATACTCTTTTTAGGCTTTTGTAACACTTTTGTGATGAATGTAACGCATAGCGGGTGTATACTAAGCTTGCAAGTGAGAAAACAGGCAGTGATAAAGGATGACCCTTTCAACACCGACAAGTTTTCAGGCGGCTCTCAGAAATGAGAGCCGTTTTTTTGTCTGTGCCGCTTTGCGCTCATTTTTTCATTTCAGATCCTGCAGCGAAGCAATACAGCAGCACAAGCCCGGCGCTGAGCAAAACGCCGCCGATGATATCCGTGACCCAATGCACGCCGGATATGAGCCTGCCGATCAGCATAAAACCGGTAAACGCCGCAATGAGATATACGGCGCAACGCCTAAGCGTACCGTTTTTGATGCGTCCGTTGAGCTGCATGGCGGCGGTGGGCATCACGCATAAAACAAGCACCGTTGTGGAAGAGGGGTAGGATACTTCCAGAGCACCGCCGATCAGAACGGGTCTATAATTGATCACCACCGCTTCAAAAAAGGCGTATGCCGCCATCACCGCTGCATAGAATCCGCCGAGTGCAAGGATACTGCGGTCCACCTTGCGGATGTATTTTCTTTTGATCCACTGTGCAAGTCCCAGCACGGCAAACCCCATTGCGATCCCCACAGGCACAAGCCCCATCCAATCCGTTACGGCATAAAGGGTCATGTGTACGCCGATCAGTTCATGCACAAAGCCGTTCAGAACCGCAAAGCCCACTTCCGTTCCCCGGGGACCGATGGCACGGACATCCACAAAGCAAACCAGCACCGTCCACAGCGCAAATGCGGCAAGCACGCCTGCCGCAATGTAACCGTTCATTTTTTCTTTCTTCTTCACTTTTCTGTGCCTTCCTTCCGCATATTCGGTTTTCACCTGCATACACGTTACGGGAAAGCGGCAAAAACAGTAAGAAACAGCGTGTCACATCCGTGACACGCTTCGTATCATTGCCATTTGACCGTCAGCAGCACCTTGATCAAAAGCAGTATGAAGGAAAACGCTGCCGCATAGGGCTGCATGCTGCTCATAAAAAGCAGCGCCGCCGCCGCATTGAACGCAAGGGACAGCCTGTTTTTGTTCGCCGTCCAAAGCCCGTGGCGGCAGTTCTGAAGGGCAAGGGTCAAGATCCCCCACAAGGCGATGGCGGTCACGGCGGCAAAATAAGCGGTGCGCAGATACGGCGTGATGCCGGTCAGCGACAAAAGGGAAACAGCCGTCACCGTTCCGTTTGTCTTTTGCCCGAAAAAGGGAAGAAAAAAGAACATGGCGCAGCTGCAGTCGAGCAGCCCGAACACAAGGTCACGGAAACGCTCCCTGCTTTGCCTGTTGTCCGCTTCCGCAATGCTCAGCAGCGCATCGCCGGACAGCAGGGCATCCACCGTCACGCCGAAAAACTTGGCGAGTGCCTTCAGGGAGTCGATATTCGGGCAGCCCCTGCCGGATTCCCATTTGGAAACGGCGGTACGGGATACGAAAAGCGCCGCCGCAAGCTCCTCCTGCGTCAGCCCCTTTTGTTTTCTCAGTTCCTGCAGTTTTTCATTCAGTTCCATCGTCAACACTCTTTTTGTGGTTTCGCTCTCATGTTCTTTGCTTCTATCCTATCGCATCGTAAGGCTTTAGACAAGAAGGGGCACGGCAGAAATTCTGCCGTGCCCCTTTCACCGTTTTGCCGAAACGCACCTCTCAGCTTTGCTGACTTGCCGTTTCCCCTTCCGCCCCGCCGTTTTTCCTTTCCCTTTTTCCCGGTATCCCAAGAAGCCAGCATGCGCCGCCAAAGATGCTGTATACAAAAGGTGCCTTGCTGAGCAGCACGATCATTGCGCCGAACAGTTCCTGATAAACCGGGATATCCGGAAATGCCATGGAAACGAAGCTGTACACATAGGAGCGGTATGCGACCACGCACAAGAAAACAACATGCGGAATCGGGATCAGCACAAGCAGGGCAAGCACGGCAAGGGCAAGGATGCGCAGCACCTTCACCTTTTCACCCGGAAGCGGCTTTAAGGTATGGAACGTGCCAAGGCACTGCAGCAAAACCCAGCCGAAGATGACCAGAATGGCGGGGATCAGCGTCATCCGGCAAATCATGATCACCGTGCCCTGCCAGCCGATATAGGGGCCATCCGAAAAAATGATGCGCACCGCCGCATATATTGCCGCAAGAACAAAAAGCACCCCTGCGGAAACGGCAAGCCGCCTGTAAGCGTCTTTTTTGCTTTTGGGGATCTCCGGCCCGTAGATGACGGTGTTGATGTCCGTTTTCAGCACTTCCGCTATTTTGAGCAGCATCTCCACATCCGGCCTTGATCTGCCGTTCTCGTAATTGGAAACCGTTTGCCGTGTTACATACAGCGCATCCGCCAGCGCCTCCTGGGTCATCTCTCTCGACTGCCGGATGGTTTTGATGTTCTTTCCGATGTCTCTCATGTCATTCACCTCCCCGTCATCATACAAAGCAGGGCGCCGTTTTCGCAAGCAAAGATGCTTTTACATGGCGCCTTTCCCCTGTTTAAGATGCATGAGCGCACGGTAAAACAGGAACAGGCACGGCAGAACCTCTGCTATGCCTGTTTTTCCGCTTCCAGGAAACGGGCTTTTTATTCTTCTTTTTTCGTTTCACGTTCACGGCGGTTCATCCTGCCGGTCATCGCCATGCGCACGATGCTCGTCACCACGGAAACGCCGGCGGCAATGGCGGCGGCAAAAGCGGCGGTATCAAGCCCGCGCTCCGCAAAAAGCGCATAGTTGCCGCCAATAAGGGCATCCATGGCATAATAAAGTCCGCCGCCCGGCACAAGGGGCACGATGCCGATCACAAGGAAAATGGTGGCAGGCGCCTTCATCAGCCGGGCAAAGGTCTCCGCAAACAGGGCAGCCACCATGGTGGCAAGGAAGTAGCGTGCCACCTCGCTGCCGATGTCGTGCAGCAGCAGGAAAACCAGCCAGCTCACCATGCCCGTTGCCGATGCAAGCAGGATGAACATGGGCTTTTTGATCTCAAACATCACCGCAAAGCCTGCGCAGGCCAGCAGCGCATACAGACAGGGCAGATAATCCTGAAGTGTCATATCACATCACCCCCGTCAGCGCACGCAGGATGCCGAAGGGGATCGCAATGCCGATGGCGATGGCAAGGGCGATGATGAGCACCTCCGCCAGCTTGCTCACAGCGGTGATGAAATCCCCGATGATGACATCGCGCATCACGTTGGTGATGGCAATGCCCGGCACCAGCAGCATGATGGCGCCGATCACGATCTTATCCGTATGGATGATATGAACGCCGAGCGCCGTCAGCAGCACGGGCACGGTCACCAGCAGCATGCTGGCGCAAATGTGAATGAAGAACACGTTGGCCTTGAGCCTAACCATCTGCCCCATCGCCGCCTTCACCAGCAGACCGCAGAAAAAGGCGATGGCCGCATCCAGCGCATGTCCGCCCCAGAAGAGGGTAAAAAAGAATGCCGCAAAGCCGTACCCAAGGTAGCTGATCCACGCAGGGTAGCCCTTTCGCCCCATGATCTCATGAAGCTCTGCCTCCGCCGCCTCAATGGAAAGCTCCTTTGCAGCCACCTTCCTTGAAAGGGCGTTCAGGCTGTCCAGCCTGTCGAAATTGCTGCCCGTACGCAGGATGCGCACGTTTTTCGTAAAGTTGCGCTCGCCGTCATGAATGTTGATGATGATGCAGGAGGGGATGGCGAACACCTCCGCATCGCTGTAGCCGAAGGCGGAGAGCATGCGCTTTGCCGCCTCCTCCACCCGGTATATCTCCGCACCGTTTTTGATCAGCTGCCGCCCTGTTTCGCAGCAGAAGTTCAAACAGCGCTCCACCTGTTTTGCCCGCATTGGGATCAAGTCCTTTCAAAAGCTTATTTGATCAGAAGAAAGTAGATGAGCACCGCCGCTCCGAGCACGATGCGGTACCACCCAAAGGCGGTAAAATCGTGCTTGCGGATGTAGCCCATCAGGAAGCGGATCACCGCCACCGATACAAGGAATGCGCTCACCATGCCCACAAGCAGCACCGTCAGCTCCGCCCCCGTGAAGGCAAGGCCGAAATCAAGGAGCTTCAAGGCACTCATGCCGAACATCACCGGCACCGCAAGGAAAAATGTGAACTCCGCCGCTGCGGTGCGGCTCACGCCGAGAAGCAGCGCACCGATGATGGTGGAGCCGCTGCGGGATGTGCCGGGAATGATGGAAAGCACCTGAAACAGGCCGATGAAAAACGCCGTTTTGTAGGTGATATCGGAAAGCGCCGCCACCCGGGGCGTGCGCTTTTTGTTCCACTTTTCCACGATGATGAAAGCGATGCCGTACAGGATCAGCGTCAGCGCAATGACCGTGGGCGTATGAAGATGCGCCTCGATGACATCGTCAAAAAGGATAGTCACCACCGCACCGGGAATGCATGCCGCCACCACCTTGAACCAAAGGGAGAAGGTCTCCTTTACGATAACGGGCTTCGTTTTGTCGGCAAACTGAAAGGGGAACATCTTCTTCCAAAAGAGCAGCACCACCGCCATGATGGCGCCAAGCTGGATGACGATGAAAAACATCTCCTTGAATTCCGCACTGCCGGAAAGCTGCAGAAATTCATCCACCAGCAGCATATGCCCCGTGCTCGATACGGGCAGCCATTCCGTTACGCCCTCCACAAGGCCAAGAAAGAGCACCTTCAGCAATTCGATCAGGTTCATACGAAGTTTTTCCTTTCTTTGTTGACACGGCATGCGCCGTATGCAAAGTTATTTTTTATTGTATGCCCTGCCCCCGTTTTAGACAAGTAAACTTTCCGAAAATCATTGCAAAAGCAGCGCCGTTGCGCTATCCTTTTCCTATCAAAGGAAATCCATCCCACAGGAGGTAACATATGAACCCCAAAGTAGATGCATGGCTCGATTCCCATAAAGAAGAGATCATCCGCTCCCTGCAGGAGATCATCGCCATCCCCAGCGTGAAGGGCGAACCTGCCCCCAATGCCCCCTTTGGCAAGGAAGTGCGTGATTCCCTTGATTACGCCCTCGGTCTTGCCGGGAAATTCGGCTTTGCCCCCACCGATATGGACGGCTACATCGGCTATGCGGATTTCGGCAAGGGTGAGGATCTCGTGGGCGTGCTCTGCCACCTTGACGTGGTGCCTGCCGGCGTGGGCTGGAAATACCCTGCCTTCGGCGGCGAGATCCACGATGAAAGGATCTACGGCCGCGGCGCCCTCGATGATAAGGGCCCTGCCATCGCTGCCCTTTACGCCATGGCTGCCGTCAAGGAATGCGGTCTTGAACCCAAGCGCCGTGTGCGCCTCATCCTCGGCTGCGATGAGGAAAGCGGCATGCAGTGCCTTGATTATTACTGCAAGCACGGCGAGATCCCCATGATGAGCTTCTCCCCCGATGCGGAATATCCCCTTGTCAACAGCGAAAAGCATAACTTCACCGCCTATTTCTCCATGCCCTACGCCTCCTCCATCCGTGTAGAGGCCGGCGAGCGCACCAACGTGGTGCCCGGCGAAGCCACCGCCATCGTGCCCCTGTCCCTGTCCCGTATCCTTCCCATCATGGAAGCATACATGGAAAAGAGCGATTTCGGCTGCGCCGCCGTGGCGGTGGATCCGGAAGCCACCAAGATCACCGTCAAGGGTCTCAACGCCCATGCCTCCCTGCCGGAACAGGGCCGCAACGCCCTTCTCGGCCTTCTCGACCTGCTCGACAAGCTGCCCCTGCCCGAAGCGGATGCCAAGGCGGTGGCGGATCTGCACGCCATCCTCGGCCTTTACTACAACGGTCAGCCCTTCGGCCTTGATAAGACCGATGCTTCCGGCCGCCTCACCCACAACATCGGCGTGATGCGCTGGGGCGAAGAGGGCATCGAAAGCATGAGCATTGACATCCGTGCCCCCATCAGCATGACCCGTGAGGATCTTGAGACCGGCCTGCAGAATAAGCTCTGCCCCATCGGCATGAAGATGCTCCGCTCCGGCTTCACCAAGGGCTACTGCCAGCCCCGTGACAGCGAGCTCGTCTCCAAGCTCCTTGATGTGTACTCCGCACGCACCGGCGAAAAGGCGGAGCCCCTCGCCATCGGCGGCGGCACCTATGCACGCCACCTGCCCAACGCCGTTGCCTTCGGCTGCGAGATCCCCGGCCACGAAGCCTTCGTGCATATGCCCGATGAGTATGTTTCCATCGAGGACCTGATGTTCAACGTCAAAGTTCTTGCGGATGCCATCATCGCCCTCAGCCTTGCGGAATAACAGCTTATGCACAGCGCCCCTGCGGAAAACCGCAGGGGCGCTTTTTGTTTTCTTTTCCTTTTCGCTTTATGCCTTCCCAAGCCGCTTCTTCATGGTCTTTTCCACGGCGTTCAGGATGTTCTCATAGCCCGTGCAGCGGCAAAGGTGACCGGAAAGCAGCTTGCGAAGCTCATCCCTTGTGTATTCTTTGCCGGATTCAAGGATCTCCACCGCCGTCATGATAAAGCCCGGCGTGCAGAAGCCGCACTGTACCGCCGCCTCGTCCACAAAGGCCTGCTGGATGTCGCTGAGCTCGCCGTTCGGCCCAAGAAGCCCTTCCAAAGTGCGGATGTTCTTCCCGTCCGCCCAGATGGCAAGGTAAATGCAGGAGTTGAAGCACTCCCCGTCAATAAGCACGTTGCAGGCGCCGCATTCGCCAACCTCGCAGCCCTTCTTTACGGAATTGAGGCTGTAATCGTTGCGAAGCATATCCGTCAGGGATGCACGCACGTCTATCATCTTTTCCACGGCACGGCCGTTGATGGTGCACCTTACAAGTTTATACTGCACTTCATGCATCACATGTCACCTCCGCTCTGTCTGATGGCTTCCTTCAGCGCACGGCGTGCAAGCTCCTCCGCCAAATGCAGGCGGAATTCCTTTGTGGCACGCCAGCTGGTGCGCGGATTGATATCCGCAAGGGCTGCCTTTGCAAAGGCGTTCACCGTTTCCTCCGAAACAGGCTTTCCCTTTGCCGCCGCCTCCGCAGAGGGGGCACGCATGGGCACGGGGCCCGCCACGCCGTAGGCAAGGCGTGCATCAAGGATGGTCTTTTTATCCTCCGACAGCTTCACGTTTGCGCTGCAGCCGCAGGTGGCGATATCCATGGCGTTGCGCATGGCGTATTTGATGTAGTGCCCCTTGTAGCCCTCATAGCTTTCCTTTTTGATGAGGATGGCGGTCTCGATCTCACCGGGGCGAAGATCCACCTTGCCCGCCTTGATGTAAAACTCCCGGATGGGCACAAGGCGCTTGCCCTCTGCCCCTGTCAACTCCACAATGGCATCGTAGGCCACAAGGGTGGAGCCGCTGTCGGCGCTGGTGACGCCGTTGCAGGTGTTGCCGCCGATGGTGCCGATGTTGCGGATCTGCGGTCCGCCCACCATATCCACCGCCTCGCCGAGCACATTCACATGCTGCTGAATGATGGGGTTTTTCGTGATGTGGGAGAAGCTCGTCAGTGAGCCGATGCGGATGGTGCCGTCCTCCTCCATGGTGATGCCCCGAAGCTCGTCAAGGCCGTAGATACTCACAAGGGTGGCACCTGCCAGCTTGCCCTCACGCATCTGAATGAGCACATCGCTGCCGCCGGCGATAATTTTCGCCTCCGGATGCTGCAGCAGCAGCTCCGATGCATGGGCAACGCTTTTTGCTTCGTAAAGCGCTTTGATATCGTACATTTCCCTTCCCCCTTTCGTTAAATGAGCCCGGCCTCTTTGAAGGCTTCAAAGAGCACATGGGGCGTGATGGGCGCCCTGTCGATGCCCACGCCCGTGGCATTGAGGATGGCGTTGCGGATGGCCGGAGCGCCGGGGCAGGCAGGCGGTTCGCCGAGTGCCTTTGTGCCGTAGGCGCTGGTGGGCTCGTAATTTTCCACGAAGCCAACGCCAAGATCCGGGTGGTCCATCATGGTGGAAAGCTTGTAGTCAAGCAGGTTGTTGTTAAGGGGCTTTCCCGTCTTTTCGTCAAACAGCAGCTGCTCGCTCAGCCCGTAGCCGATGGCCATACTCATGCCGCCGTGCACCTGCGCCTCCGCAAGGGCGGGGTTGATGAGCCTGCCGCAGTCGTGCACGTTGACGATGTTGAGGAGCTTTACCTTGCAAAGGGGAATATCCACCTCCACCTCCGCAAAGGAGCAGCCGAAGGAATAGGCGTTGGTCTTGATCTGGTAGGTGCTTTCCGCCGTGATGTGCTCGCTGTGGGTCAGGCTGTAGAAGGCTTCCTCCGCCAGCTCCGCAAGGGTCAAAAGCACCCTGCCGTCGTTCCTGCGGATGATCTTGCCATCCACGATGTCCATTTCATAGGGCGCCATGCGTGCCATTTCGTAGGCGTATTTCAGGATGCGCTCCTTCATGATGAGGGCGGTCTGCTTGATGGCGAAGCCGCCCACATAGGTCTGCCTCGATGCATAGGCGCCAAGGCCGAAGGGCGTCACGTCCGTATCCTGCGAGGAGACCACATGCACATCCTCCACCCTGATGCCGAGGGTCTCCGCCGCCATCTGGGCAAAGGCGGTATCCGCACCCTGACCGATCTCCGTTTCGCCCATCTGCAGCTGGATGGAACCGTCCTGATTGAGCACCATGCGGCAGGAGGAGGATTCAAGGGAGATGGGCCACACGGCGGTGTTGTACCAGAAGATGGCCATGCCCACGCCCCTGCGCACGGGGCCCGTATCCTTGGCATATTCTTCGAGCTTGCGCTCGTAATCGATATATGCCATGCCCTTGTCGATGCACTGGTTCAGGGAATCGAAATAGTTTTCGTTTTTGCTGAAGCCGTCCACATAGCCCACGGGCATCATGTTCTTTCTGCGGAAGGCAAGGGAATCCATATTGAGCGCCTTCGCCACATCCTCAATGTGGGCTTCGCCGGCAAACATGGCCTGCGGAATGCCGTAGCCGCGCATGGCGCCTGCCACGGGCTTGTTGGTAAAGACGCTGTAAGCATCGCACTCCACATGATCGCAGGGGTAAAGCTGGGGGAATGCGCCCATGCCCTTGGCGGCAACGCCGTGGCCGTGGGAAGCGTAAGCGCCCTGGTTGGAGAAGCACTCCATTTTGCGTGCGGCAAAGGTGCCGTCCGGTCTGACCCAGGAGATGATGTGGGTGCGGATGGCGTGGCGCACACGGTTGGAAACGAAGGTCTCCTCACGGCTTACATCCAGCTTCACGCGCCTGCCGCCCACCTGCGTGCAAAGGTAGGCGCAAAGGGGCTCGTAAAGGGCGTCCTGCTTGTTGCCGAAGCCGCCGCCGATGTAGGGCTTGATGACCCTGACCTTGCCCCAGGGGATGCCGAGCGCCTGCCCGACCACACGGCGGACGATGTGGGGGATCTGCGTGGAGGATGTGACCACGATGCGCCCTGCCTCCATCTCCGCAAAGCAGATGTGGTTTTCAATGTGGCAGTGCTGCACAGTGGGGGTATCGTACCAGCCCTCCACCTTGATAAGGCCCTCTTCCTTGATGGCCTCCCGGTAATCGCCCTTATAGATGCTCGTATGGTTCAATATGTTGTTGGGGTATTCCTTATGAAGCTGCGGTGCGCCGTCCTTCATGGCCTCCACCGCATCGAGCACGATGGGATATTCCTCGTATTCCACCTTGATGGCACGGACAGCCTGCGCCGCCGCCACCTCGTTTTCCGCCACAACGGCAGCCACATCGTCCCCGTAAAAGCGCACACGGCTCGTCAGCAGCAGCCTGTCTGCCACATCCTGGTGGTGCACATCGGTGGACCAGGGATGACCCGCCGTGGGGAATTTGTGCTGCGGCACATCGAAGCAGGTGACGATCTTCACCACGCCTTCGATCTTTTCCGCCTCGCTCACATCGATATGCTTCACCGTGCCGTTTGCCACGGTGGAATGCAGGATCCGTGCCACAAGTGCGTTTTTGTCGCAGATATCATCGGTATAGCGGGCACGCCCCGTTACTTTATCAAAGGCGTCCACACGCTTTACGCTTTTGCCTACTGTCTCGCCCATGCATTTTCCTCCTTTTCCCGGCAGCATGGCCGTTTGTCCTGAATGGGTCTCGGTATCATGTTCCTTTTTAGTTTTAATATGGAATGAATTCCATCTTCGTCACGTCGAAAAGCCCTGCATCCGTCAGGCGGATCTCCGGGATCACCGGCAGCGCCAGGAAGGAAAGGGCGATAAGGGGATCCGTCCTTTCATCCGCCCCAAGGCTCTTTGCGGCATCAAGCAAGGCACGCTGCTGCTGCAGTACCTCTTCCACCGGGGCATCGGTCATCAATCCCGCAATGGGAAGTGCAAGGCGCACCAGCACGATGCCGCCGCTTGCAACGGCAAAGCCGCCGCCGCATTCCCGAAGCGCCGCAATGGCAAGAAGCATATCCCTGTCGTTGTCGCCTGCCACCACAAGGTTGTGGGAATCGTGCGCCACCGTGGAGGCAATGGCGCCGTTTTTGATGTTGAGCCCCTCCACGATGCCAAGGCCAATATTGCCCGTGGCGTGGTGCCGCTCGATCACCGCCAGCTTCAAAAGCCCCTCCGCCGGCAGGAAGGCGCCGGTCTCATCCCGCTTCACGGTTCGCTCCGTGCGCTTTGTGATAAGCTGCTCCGGCACCATTTCAATGACGGGCATCCTTTCCTTTGCTTCAAGGCGCAGGGATGCTTCCGTAACGGGCGGCAGCTTCACGCTGTCGTAGACCTCCCTTGCAAGAATGGGCTTCGGGTATTCTTCATTGGGGTCGTACACCCTGCCGAAACGGGTGATGACCTTCTTGACCTTAAATTCCATCAGATCCTCAAACAGCACCATATCCGCCTTGTAACCCGGGGCGATGGCGCCCACGCCCCTGAGCCCGTAAGCCCTTGCGGCGTTGTAGGATGCCATCTTCACCGCCTTCACAGGGGGAATGCCGCACTCTACCGCCAGCCTTGCGTTGCGGTTGATGTGTCCTTCCCGGTTGGTGGTCTCAATGTGCTTGTCATCGGTGCAGAACATGATGTTTTCCGTGGGCAGGTTTTCCTCTGCGATGCGGCGCAGTATCTCGTCGATGCCCTTTGCGGCGCTGCCGATGCGGATGAGCACCCGCATGCCGGTGCGGAGCTTTTCCTTCACCTCGTCAAAGTTGGAGCACTCATGGTCGGTGGAAGGCCCGGCGATGCGGTAGGCATTGAGCTCCCTGCCGCTCAAAAGGGGCGCATGGCCGTCGATGGGTTTGCCGTCGAAAAGGCGCAGCTTGTCGAGCATCTGCTGCGCACCGTTCACGGTGGAAACATAGTCCATCACCTCGCCGAGGCCGAGGATGCGGCTTTTGCGCAAAAACGGCTCCATATCCTCCGCAAGGAGGGTGGCGCCGCTGTGCTCAAAGGGCGTTGCCGGCACGCAGGAGGGCATCATGAACAGCACCCTGAGCGGCAGCGCATCCGTATATTTGTACATGGCACGAACACCTGCGGTGCCTGCCACGTTTGCGATCTCATGGGGATCGGCGATGATGGTGGTGGTGCCATGGGGCATGATCACCTTCATGAAGGAAGGCGGCGTCACCATGGAGGATTCAATGTGTACATGGGCATCGATAAAGCCGGGCGTTAAGAACGCACCCTCGGCGTCTATTTCGTTTTCCGCACTGAATTCGCCCACGCCGATGATGGTGTCTTCACAAAGCGCTACATCCGCACGGATGATCTCTTCCGTGAACACATTCACCACGTTTGCGTTCTTGATCACAAGGGTGGCTTCGCCTTTCAGCGCCGCCCGGATCAGGTCCTGCTGTCTCAATATCCGCGCCTCCTTTTCGGTTTTTTTGTCGCCTTTGAAGGCAGCTCTCGCCGCCCCCGAAAATATGCAGTTTTTCGCAATCAGGTTCGTTTGTAATAATCGGTTCCTGTCAGATCGGGAAAATAGAAGATACAAAAAGTTTTTGCAGACAATAATTTCTGTTTGATGCAGTATACCACAATTATATGCGTTAAGCAAGGGAAACAGGCTTGCAAAATGCGTTTTTTTGCGTTATTCTTTTTTTATAATCCATCACACAAGCTCATATAATCCTGCGGATGCATCATGCAGGGCGCAGGAGTTTCTACGGGCCTCCCCATGGCCTGCTATGAGCGCCATGGCCGCTTTTTTTGCTGCGGCACAGGGCGCTTTTGTTGTTTTTTCTGTTTTTCATTTCTTCGTTCAAAAAAGGGAGGCGGTCTACACGGATATTCTCATTCAAAACGGCACAGTGGTCAACCATACGGGGCACGAAAAAGCGGATGTGCTCATCTCCGGCGGCCGCATCAAGGCGGTGGGCAAAAGCCTTGCCGCAGCGGATGCAAAGGTCATCGATGCCATGGGCTGCTTCGTTTTTCCCGGCATGATCGACACCCATACCCACTTTGACCTTGATACCGGCAGCGCCGTCACGGCGGATGATTTTATCACCGGCACGAAAGCCGCCCTCCTCGGCGGCACCACCACCGTGCTCGATTTCGCCACCCAGGAACGGGACGGCAGTTTGAAGGATGCCCTCCGCACATGGCACGAAAAAGCGCAGGGGTCAAGCTGCAACTACGGCTTCCACATGGCCATCGCCCGGTGGGATGCGGAAACGGAAGCGGAGCTGCCCGATATGACGGCAGCAGGCGTCACTTCCTATAAGCTGTACATGGTCTACGATGCTCTCAAGGTGGATGACGGCGCCATCTACGCCGCCCTTCGTGCCGCAAAAAAGGAAGGTGCGCTCATCGGCGTGCACTGCGAAAACTGGGATGTGCTCCTAAGGCGCATCGGCGAGGTGCAGGCATCGGGCATCACGGGGCCGGAGGGGCACCCCCTTTCACGCCCTGCGGCGGTGGAAGCGGAAGCCGTTGCAAGGCTCATGCGCATTGCGGAGCTGGCGGAAGCGCCCGTTTCCGTGGTGCACCTTTCCACAGGGGAAGGGCTTTTGGAAGCACGCCGTGCAAGGGAACGGGGACAGAAGGTGTTCCTTGAAAGCTGTCCCCAGTATCTGCTGCTGACGGATGAAGCATACAAGGCGGAAGACGGGGAAAAATACGTGATGTCGCCGCCCCTTCGCAAAGCGGAAGATCAAGCCGCCCTGTGGGAAGCCCTTGCAGGCGGCGAGATCGACTTTATCGGCACGGATCACTGTTCTTTCACCATGGCGCAAAAGCGGGAATTCCGCAGCGATTTTAAAAAGATCCCCAACGGCGGCGCCGGCGTGCAGCACCGCCTGCAGCTTCTTTATACCTACGGCGTGGAAACGGGGCGCATCACACCGGAACAGCTCACGGAGCTTCTTTCCCACGGCGCCGCAAGACACTTCGGCATGGATGACAGGGGCGTCATCGCCCCCGGTATGGCGGCGGATCTCGTTGTGTACGATCCCCTGCCCGAAAGCGTCATCACCGATACGAACACCGCCCACAACACGGACAATTCCCCCTTTGCAGGGCTTGCCCTCAAGGGCGAGGTGAAACATGTGATCTTAAACGGCGAACATGCGGTGGAAAACGGCAGGCTCATCCTTTCGGGCAGCGGACGGTATGTGCACCGCACCGCCTCGGGGTGCTGCAAATGAAGATCGGCTGTGTGGTGATGGCGGCAGGCGCATCCGCCCGTTTCGGCAGGGAGAACAAGCTCCTCACCCCCTTCGGCGGCAAGCCCCTTTACCGCTGCGCCTTCGCTGCCGCCGCAAGGGAAGCCTTTTACGCCGTCTCCGTCGTTTCCCATTATGAAGAGATCCTTTCCGCCGCAGAGGCGGAAGGCTTCATCCCCGTTTACAACCCTGCCCCGGAGGATGGCATCAGTTTGACCGTTTCCCTCGGTCTTCGCAGCCTTCCCGATGCGGATGCCCTCATGTTCCTCGTGGCGGATCAGCCGCTGTTGTCGCAAACAACGGTCAGCGAACTCGTTTCCTTTTTCCTTGAAGACCCTGCCTCTATCGCCGCCCCTGCCTGCGGCGGCAAACGGGGCAATCCCGTCATTTTTCCGAAGGCATTTTTCCCGGAACTTCTCGCCCTTCGGGGCGATCGGGGCGGCAGCGGCGTGATCAAAGCCCATCCTGATGCGCTGCGGCTCTACCCCCTTGCAGATGAAAGGGAGCTTTTCGATGTGGATACCGTCGAAGCCCTCTTTGACCTTGCAAAATCAACCGAGAACGGAGGAACACATTATGAAATTCGTACACATTTATAAAGGCACCATCGTCCATGCGCCGAAGCTCGGCGAGTTTGAATGCCATGAAAACGCCTACCTTGTCACGGAAAACGGCATGATCGCCGGCATTTTCGATGAGCTGCCCAAAAAATACGCAGGGCTTTGGGTGGAGGATCTGGAAAACAGGATCATCATCCCCTCCCTGACCGACCTGCATGTGCATGCGCCCCAGTACATCATGATGGGCATGGGCTTCGACCTGCCCCTTCTTGAGTGGCTGAACCGCTACACCTTCAAGGAGGAATCCCGTTACAGGGACCCTGCCTTTGCCCGAAAGGTCTACAACCGCCTTGCCCATGAGCTCATCCGCCGGGGCACCACAAGGGTTGTCATGTTCTCAAGCCTGCACAGGGAAGCCACCCACGTGCTCATGGAGGAGCTGGAGCGTGCCGGCATCACCGGCTATGTGGGCAAGGTGAACATGGACCGCAACAGCCCGGACTATCTCTGTGAGACCACGGAAGAATCCCTTGCGGAAACACGCCGATGGCTGGAGGAGTGCAAGGGTCGCTACCAGTACATCAAGCCCATCATCACGCCCCGCTTCACGCCCTCCTGCACGGATGAACTGATGGCAGGTCTCGGCCAGCTGGCGGAGGAATTCGACGTACCCGTGCAGAGCCACCTGAGCGAAAACGATGCGGAGATCGCATGGGTGAAGGAGCTGCATCCGGATACGGAGCGGTATTATGAATCCTACGCCAAGTTTGGCATGTGGAAGAAGGGCACCGTGATGGCGCACTGCGTCCACAGCGATGAGGTGGAAAGAAAGGCCATGCTGGATGCCGGCGTTTGGGTCGCCCACAGCCCGGATTCCAACACCAACATCTATTCCGGCATCGCCCCCGTCAGAAGGATGCTCAACGAAGGGCTGAAGGTCGCCCTTGCTTCCGATGTGGCAGGCGGCGCAAAGCTTTCCATCTTCCATGCCGCCTGTGAAGCCATCCGTGCATCGAAGCTGCGCTATTATTACAGCGGCAAGCAGGAAGAGGAAGCCTACCTTACCGTGCCCGAAGCCTTCTACCTTGCCACCAGCGCAGGCGCAGAGTATTTCGGCGCCGGTCCCGGCTTTAAAGAGGGCGATGCCCTGCATGCCATCATCCTGGATGACAGCAGCCTGCCCCCTTCCCGTGAGCTGTCCCCTGCCGAGCGTGTGGAGCGGCTCCTTTATGCGGATGATGACCGCACCATCGTGGGCGTGGTGAGCGAAGGCCGCCGCATCATTTAACATGAAAAAGGGCGGTTTCGGGGTATTCCGATAAGAAAACATCGGTCTAAGAAAGGCAATACCGGCCCTATCGGTGTGTTGTGCGGTCTTGAAATAGCACCACTATTCCTTCGACCACACGCCTGCCGATAGAACCGGTCTTGCCTTTTTAGACTCTTC
>JAFSEB010000013.1 GCA_017435905.1 Clostridia bacterium
ATTGGCCGCCCGTTTTATCTCCACCGCATCCGATACGGGCGGCCAATGGCCGCCCCTACTCCAAGCCACCGCTTGGCTCCCCCTATGGGGGAGCTGTCAGCGAAGCTGACTGTGAGGGCTTTGGTGCTGCACTCTCTCCCCTCGCTGCCCATCATCCACTAAAAAAGCGGATGCCCCTTACGGACATCCGCTTTTCTCTTTTTCTTATTTCCCCTTCGGTGCGATGACAACACGGCGGTTGGGCTCTTCGCCCTCGCTGTAGGTGGTCACGTAGGGGTGGTTCTGGAGCGTGGCGTGCAGCACACGGCGCTCGTAGGGGTTCATGGGTTCAAGGGTGCGTGCACGGCCGGTGGCCTTCACCTGAGAGGCGATCTTCCTTGCAAGACGGGTAAGGGTCTCCTCACGCTTGTCACGGTAGCCCTCGGTGTCGATGGTAACACGGGTGTAGCCGGTCTCCTTGCGGCTGCGGTTAATGGCAAGGGAGGTGAGGTACTGGATGGCATCCAGCGTTTCGCCCCTGTGGCCGATCAGGATGCCCATGGAGCTGGAATCGATGCGCAGGCGGATGCCCTCTTCGGAAACGTTGGCAAGCACTTCGGCTTCCACGCCCATTTCCTTGAGAAGACCCTTGAGGAAGTCCGCAGCGGCGTTGCCCTCGGCGGCTTCTGCGGTGTAGTCGATCACCTCACGGGGCAGCACGGGTTCCTCTTCCTTGCGGGGACGGCGCTCACGCCTGTCACGGCGTTCACGGCGCTGGCGGGGCTCCCGCTGACGGGGCGCTTCCTGTGCGCACTCGGTCTCGGCGGTCTCCTCGGCGGCGGCTTCGGCTTCCTTTACGGCTTCCCCGGTCTCAGCCTGCACAGCCTTTTCCTCGGCCGCTTCTTCACGGCGGGGGCGGCGCTCACGGCGCTCATTGCGGTCGCGGCGCTCACGGCGCTCACGGGGCTCACGGGGCTTATCCTTGTTGAGCACGTAATCGGGGATGATGATCTCTTCCGGTTCACGCTCCTTCAGGCGAACGATGGCAGGCTTTGCGCCGATGCCAAGGATGCCCTTGGTTTCCTGCTGAATGATCTCGATCTCCACCTCGTCGATGGAGATGGCAAGCTCGCGAAGGCCGTTGAATATGGCTTCGTCTACGCTCTTGCCGGTGGCGTCAAGGGTACGCATATTATTTCTCCTCCTTCACGGCTGCGGCCGTGGGGTATTTCTTGTTGAGCACCAGGTTGGTGATAAGCATGAGCACGCTGCTCAGCGTCCAGTAAATGGCGAAGGCGGCGTTGTAGCTCAGGCAGAACACGAAGGACATGATGGGGAACATCCACATCATCATCTTGCCGCTGCCGGCCATGGGGTTCTGCTGCTGATTCTTGTCGTTGGGATTGGGCTTGGGCTGGTTGCGCTGCATCACCCAGCTTGCGAGGAACTGGGCCACGGCGCTCAGCACGGGCAGGATGAACCAGCCGTTGTTGTAGCCGGCATAGACGTCCACAAAGGGCTTCATGGCGCTGTCGTAAGCGGCGATGGCAGCATCGGTGGTCAGGAAGCGGTAAGCGGAGTGCATCACACCCTCGTTGTCCACGAAGTAGGAGCGTACCGCAAGGCCCATATCCATCAGCTTATCCCATACGCCGGGGTTCTTGGCAAGGTAGGTGAGGTTTTCAAGATCCGGGGTGGCAAGGAAGGCGGAGCCTGCCTGCACCACGCTGGCCATGCCGTTATCCGGCTGCCAGATGTTGTTGACCCACAGGAACTTGAAGGATTCAAAGAGGTTCATGGCGGCGTCCGCTTCCTCGGTCAGAAGGCGGATGGTCATTTCATAGCCCCAGTAGCGGAAGGCGCTGATGAAGCAGAAGAACAGCGGCATGGTGATGAGCACCGGCAGGCAGCTGCCCCACATGCTCACGCCGTGTTCCTTCATGAGCTTCTGCTGCTCACGGTTCATGCGCTGGGGGTCATTGGCGTACTTCTTCTGAAGCTTCTGGATCTCCGGCTGGATGGCCTGCATCTTGGCGCTGGAGGTACGGGTCTTGATGTCGGAAAAGGTGGTCAGTGCGCGAAGCAGCACCGTGCAGATGAGGATGGTCAAAAACACGCTGTCGATGTTCGCATAAATGAAGCGCATGGCCTCAAGGAACCATGTTGTCAAAAAGAAAGCGTCTTGCACTCGGTTTTCCTCTCTTTTCTTTGGTTATGCCCGGCCGATCGGCCGCCGGGAAGCCTGAGTGAGTGGTGGTGTTTCAGGGCACAGGATCATACCCGCCCTTTGAAAATGGGTTGCACCTCAATATCCGCCAAAATGCGAGAAGGCCGCCCTTCCATACGCCGTGTTTTTCGATGGCCTCAAGGGCATACCTCGAGCAGGTGGGCGTATAGCGGCAGCAGCCGGGGTGGCGGGGGGAGATATACTGCTGGTACCCGCGGATGATGGAGATCAGAAACCTTTTTAACATAAAGGAAAATAAGACGCTCTGCGGCGGATCAGCGGCCGCTGCGCCCGGGTACAGCCTCCGGCCCGGTGGGGTCAGGTGCCTTTTGGGGTCTTTCTTCTGTTTTCAGAAGGTTCGCCTTGCGAAGCAGGCTTCGCATGGTGCTTTCGATGTTGGTGAAGGTTTCGCCCACAACCGGCTCTCGAGCAATGAAGATAAGGTTGTATCCGTCTTTCACACACGGTATCATCGGGCCAAAAGATTCCCTCAACCGGCGTTTGACGCGATTGCGGACGACGCTGTTTCCGATTTTTTTGCTGACGGAAAAGCCAACGTGGACCGGCGGCGTGTTCGGCTTTACGCTTGTTTTTGCGTAGATGAGCACCAGCTGCCGGGCCGCCTTGGACTGCCCTTTGCGGTATACGTGGCGGAAATCCTTATTCCGCTTCAAAGAATAACAGCGTTTCACCCTGTAAGAAAAAATGTCGTTTTCCCCGTACGGATACAACGGGGGAGTGCCATTCGTCCGGCTGCTTTTTTAAAGGAAGGGTATCCTATAAAAAAGCATACGGCAAGCGCATCGTAACAAGGGACGACCGCTTGCCGCCAAACTTCGATAAAGATTTTTTACGCGGACAGCTTTTTCCTGCCCTTGAGCCTTCTGCGGGCAAGTACGTTCCTGCCGTTCTTGGTCTTCATACGCTGACGAAAACCGTGAACCTTCTTGCGCTGCCTTTTCTTGGGCTGATACGTCTGAAGCATTAAAGTGCACCTCTCTTCCAGCTATTCTAAGCGCGGGCGATCCTCCGCCGCCCATGCGCCCGATGATCGAATCCGTCAATTCCCAATTATATAAGACGAAACGCCCATCTGTCAAGAAATATTCAGCATTTACGGGCATTTCCTGCATCCCAAAAATAATATATTTTGCTGCATTTTGCCTGATTTTTCACCTATCCCCAAGATGTTGTTGTTCGATTTTTTTGAACCACAAGAGCCCAAAATTCCTGCCGAAAATTGAAGCTCTGCGCACTTGCAAGCCCTCACCCAATCTGTTATGATACAAAAACACCTCCCAAAAAACAGGCTTTCCTGCTGCGTTTTTTGTTGCGGATACGATCCCCGCATTCCCGAAAAACAGGAACGGGCTTTATGCAACAGACAGACGGTTTTGCCCCGGGCAAACCTTTCCAAACTGTCAACTGTTCCCTGTTCACCCGGATCTGTGTGTTCCGCTTCCCGTGAAGCGATGCTCGATAATACTTGCCGAAGGGCAAACAAAGGTAGGAACTGATATATGAAAACGTGCCGTTCGGTATGGGAAAACGCACTCCCCGCCCTTGAGGAGGAAATGACCGCCATCAGCTACAAAACATGGATCACCCCCATCATCCCCATCTGCATCCGGGATAATGTGCTGGTGCTGCAGGCGGAAAACGGCGTTTCCAAAAACACCCTGCGCTCCCTTTATACCCAAATGATCACCGATGCCGTGAACCACCGAAACGGCACCGGCTATTTGGTGCGCTTTATCGATGAGACCGAGCGGGGCGATTACCCCGACCCCAACGCACGCAGCGCAGAGACCAGCAGCGATTTTACCCTGAACCCGAAATATACCTTTGAATCCTTCGTGATCGGCAGCAGCAACAACTTCGCCCATGCGGCGGCGCAGGCGGTGGCGGACAACCCCTCCAGCGCATACAATCCGCTGTTCATCTACGGCGGCGTGGGCCTTGGCAAGACCCACCTGATGCATGCCATCGGTCACAGGATCCTGCAGAACAATCCCGATGCCCACATCATCTACGTGACCAGCGAGACCTTCACCAACGATTTCATCACCTCCATTCAGGAGAATAAAAACGCCCAGTTCCGCAACAAGTACCGCAGCGCCGATGTGCTCATGGTGGACGATATCCAGTTCATCTCCAGCCGTGAGCGTACCCAGGAGGAGTTCTTCAACACCTTCAATGCGCTGCACACCTCCGGCAAGCAGATCATCCTCAGCTCCGACCGTCCGCCCATGGAGCTCACCACGCTGGAGGAGCGTCTCCGCTCCCGTTTCGAGGGCGGTCTGATCACCGATGTGCAGCAGCCGGACCTTGAAACACGCATCGCCATCCTGCAGAAAAAGGCCAACGATGAAAACATCGATGTGGATGAATCCGTGCTTGCCCACATTGCGGAAAAGGTCAATTCCAACATCCGCCAGCTGGAAGGTTCCCTGACCCGGGTGAACGCCTATGCCATGCTCACCAAGCGTCCCCTTGATGTGAACCTTGTGGATGCGGCGCTCAAGGACATTATCCCGGGCTACAGCCACCGCAAGCCCACCGTGGAGCTGATTCAGCAGGTGGTGGTGGATTATTATTCCGTCAACATGGAAGAGCTTCTTTCCCAGCGCCGCACCATGGAGATCACCTATCCCCGACAGATCGCCATGTATCTTTGCAAAAAGCTGCTGCCGGAGGAATCCCTGAAATCCATCGGCAGGCGTTTCGGCGGCCGTGACCACACCACGGTGATCAACGCCATCAAAAAGATCGAAGCGGATCTTGATGACAATCCGAACCTGCACCTTGTTCTTGAAGACCTCACCAACAGGGTAAAAAAGAATTAACAAACAAAATGCCCTTCGGCCATCATGAAGTGACCCCAAAAAGTTAGACAATATTATCAAAAAATGTTTAAGCAGCCGAAAGGGCTTGCTGTCTGTGAATCGCAGGCGGCAAGCCCTTGAGTTTTGCCTTAATGCGACGGTTGTTATAATAATCCAGATATTCAA
>JAFSEB010000014.1 GCA_017435905.1 Clostridia bacterium
AAAAGCATTTTTACGGGTAAAAAAAGAAGCGATACTCGGTTATCAAACCAAGTATCGCTAACTTTCGTTTAGCCAACCCCGTCTGACAGATGCCGTAAAATAGTTAAATTTTTAGTTTAACTGTTTTACGAGCACCCGCCAATCGGGGCGGTTTTTGATTTGCCTGTGTTAGAGGGTCGGAGCGCAGCCCTTATTTGAAGGAGGTGCCGCCGCCCTTTTCGATGCTGGTCAGGTACTTGGCGGAAATGAGACCATCGGCATCAAACTCGTGGTGGATGTTGTATTCCGGGGAAATGTACACGTTGACGGAGGAGATGGCGGTGCCGGTGTCGGTGAGCTTCTGCCATTCTTCCTTGACACGGCTGATGTTGTTGGGAAGATAGATGTACTCGCCGTCGATCATGTAGTTGGTGTCCGCAAGGGGCAGGTCGCTGCTTTCGCAGGGGAAGACCGCCGGGTCGGACATATCGATACGGTTCAGGTAGGGAATCCCATCACCGTCATACATGACGAAATAGAGGTAGCTGCCATCGAGGATGGGCTGATAGGAAGGAACATAGGTGATGTTGACATCCGCCTCATGGGCGATGTTGTAAAGGTGCAGCGATTCATCATCCGCATCATCCTGGAAGACGATCCAGTCTTCGCAGATGAAATAGGGATAGTAGAGCTCACGGTCCACCACGGTGGTTAGGCCTTTGCCGTCCATATCCGTGGAAACGAAGTGATAATTCGCATCGGTGAAGTACAGGTGGTCGTTATAGATCTGCAGATAGTCGCAGGCGCCGTCATAAAGGACTTCCACATCGCCGCCCGCAAGGGGAACACGGCAGATGGCGCTATAATCCCGAACGTAGTAGAGGTGATCCCCTTCGATGCAGAGATAATTCGCAATGCCGCTCGCATCAAGATCGGTGGTCTCGCCGAAGGAGGGGAAGTCGCCCTTCATGGTGAAAGCGGTGGCACCGAGGGAGCCGTTAAGGGTAACGCTGTGGGAAAGACCGTACAGCACATCATCCTTGATGATATAGCCGCCGCCTGCCATGAAGGTGCTCATGGCGGTGGTCTCCTGCTCGGAGAAGTTGGGTGCATAGGTGCGCCAGGGGTTGTTCAGGATGGCATCCGGCATTTCTTCCTGATTGACGAGGGTGAAGACGGAACCGTCCGCTACGGTGACAGTCAAAAGTCCCTCATCGGTAACAGCAGCTTTGGCTTCCTGATCGCCAAAGGTGAAGGTGGCGCTTTCGCCGCTGCCGCTCCAGCTGCTCTTGAAGAGCTCGTCAAAATAAACGCAGGTCACGGTGTCGTCCGCAGCAAAGCCGCAGGAGAGGGTATGATCCGCAGGGCCAAAGATGTCGGTGAGGAAATCGCCTTCATATTCGGAACCGTCAAGGGTCATTTTGCTGACCACCCAGAAGCCGGAATCGATGGTGACGGTGGGTTCGGGTTCGGGCGTGGGCGCAGGCGCTGCGGTTTGGGCAGGGCTTGCGGGCGGTTCGCTCGAAACGGGTTCTTCGGGACTCTTGCCGCAGCCTACAAACAGGGAAACCGCAAGAAGCACGCAAAGAAGCGCAGCAAGATACTGTTTCATATTGATACCTCCGAAACGGGATATTTCAAACCGGGAAAAAGGAAAATTCCTGCTTTGCCGGGATGAGACAGGGAAAAGTATGCCGCATTGCATTGGCGGCAGAGCATTTTCGTAAAGGCTATTCTATCAGAAAAAATGGGAACAATTCAATATATTTGGGCAAGAATTAACACTTGCAGATCGTTTTTTATAGAACGCATGGTTCAGAACGTAAAAATGCCGCCCCGGATGAACGGGGCGGCGGTGATGATGTTTCTTATTTTTTACTCCCAATCGATGGCATCCACGGAGGCGAGGTATTCTTCCGTGAAGTCAAGGTAATCCTCCGCAAGGCGCATGCAGTACATCTTATACTGCGGGTAGGCTTTCTGCAGCTTGGCGAAGATGAGCTCGTAGGCATCATCGTCATCGTACACTTCGCCTTCGTTGGCGCCGGAGGTCTTCATGTATTCCTCATCATAGGAAAGCATGGCATCCACGATCTCGGGCAGTTCGCCTTCCTTCAGGAAGTCAAAGTCTCCCTCGGCGGTGAACTTGTTGAGGATATAGGCACGCAGCTCCTGTACATCGATCCCTTCGTACATGGTCATTCTCCTTTATATGATTGATTTTTTGTTTCGGTTCAGATATCCGCAAGCAGGGCTTCAAGCTCTTCGAGGGAAGAGGCGAACACCTCAAGGGCGGAGGCAACGGCTTCGGGCTTTGTCAGGTCTACGCCTGCCACCTTCAGCTCATCAAGGGGATACTCGCTGCCGCCCATGGAGAGGAAGCGGAGATAATCGGAAGCATCGCCGGTCTTCAGGATGCGGTTTACGATGGCCACGGCGCTGGAGAAGCCGGTGGCGTACTGATACACATAGAAGGCGTTGTAGAAGTGGGGGATATAGGACCATTCCACCTCGATGGGCTCGCTGGGTTCCACGCCTTCATAATAGAGGGTAACAAGATCTTTGTAAACCTTGTTGAGGGATTCCGCCGTAAGAGGCGTGCCTGCCTGCTCCATTTCGTGGGCGGTACGCTCAAATTCCGCAAAGAGGGTTTGGCGGAAAACGGTGGTGCGGAAGCCTTCAAGGAAGTGGTTGAGGATGTAGGCTTTGCGCTCCTTATCCTGCTCCGTTTTGAGAAGGTGCATGGTCATGAGCACCTCGTTGACGGTGGAAGCTACCTCCGCCACAAGGATGTGGTAATCGTGGTTCTGATAATCCTGCGCCTCGCTGGAAAGGTAGGAGTGCATGGCATGGCCGAGCTCATGGGCGACGGTGAAGGCATCGTGAAGGGTATCCGTATAGTTGAGCAGCACATAGGGATGCACGCCGTGTACGCCGCAGGAGAAGGCGCCGGTGGTCTTTCCCTTATTCTCGTAAACATCCATCCAGTTTTCCTGATATGCCTTGTCAAGCAGCTTGCCGTATTCCTCGCCGAGGGGCTTGGTGGCTTCCTTCACAAGAGCCTTCGCTTCCTCAAAGGTGACGGTGTAATCCACGTTTTCCAGCATGGGAACGTAAAGATCGTACATGTTGAGCGAATCAAGGCCGAGCACCTTTTTGCGCAGCTGAAGATACCGCTGCAGCGTGGGAAGACCGCCGTGGATGGCTTCCACGAGGCTGTCGTACACGCTGACGGGCACATTGCTGCGGAAGAGGCTGGCAGCACAGGCGGAGGCATGGTTGCGGATCTTCGCATAGAAGGTATCGAACTTCACATTGCCTGCGTACATGGCGGCAAAGGTGTTGTTGTACTTTTTGAATTCGCCGAAATACTTCTCAAAGGCTTCCTTGCGCACACGCTGATCCCGGCTTTCACGGAACACGCTGAAGTTGCCGTGGGTAAGCTGCACTTCCTTCCCTTCCTCATCCTTGACAGTAGGGAAGGTCATATCCACATTGTGGAGCATGGTGTAGCTGTTATCGGGAGACTGGGCGGCATCGCTCAGCTGGGCAAGCAGCTCTTCCCTTGCGGCATCAAGGGTATGGGCACGGGAACGGGTCACATCATCGATCATGTGGCGGTAGGTGGCAAGACCTTCCGTTTCCATGAAGGAGGCAAGGGTATCCTCCGGAATGGTGAGCACCTCCGGGATGAGCCAGGATGTGGTGGCGTTAAAGCTGACCAGCAGGGACATGCAGCGTGCTTCCATGGTCTGCGCCTGCGGATCGCCGTTGTCGCCTGCCTTGTTGAGCATGGCATAAAGGTAGGTGAGCTCCAGCTTTTCGCCGAGGGCATCGATGGTGCGGAAGGCTTTTTCCATCTGCGCCGCACTTTCGCCGAGGGTGCCCCGGAAATCCGCAAGGGCGGGGATGTTCGCTTCCACCTCTTTAAAGGAAGCTTCCCATGCTTCCTCGGTGGGGAAAATGTGGGAAAGATCCCACATGAAGGTTCGGTCCATGTCTTTACGGTGTTTGAGTTCCATAAGTGTCAGTCATTCCTCCTTGATTTCAGTTTTCCTGGGATTCGGATCCCTGCTCGGGGGCAGTGGGGAGATCCAATGTGATGCTGACGGAAGGCACAACGTCTGCGGCAGGGGCTGCTTCCACGGTGGGCTGTGCATCCGCAGCAGGTGTGGGCTCCGCAACGGGAGCGGCGTTCACAACGGGCTGCGCATTGTAAACGGGAGCGGCATTCACAACGGGCGGGAAGGAAGTGCCTTCAAGACGGGAACGGGCATCGAAGTAGAGCACCGTGAGCATAGCCGGCTGGTACAGGGAAAGGAAGATGATGAGCCCGATATACAGCACGAGGGCAAGCACGATGACGATGACGGCAGCGGCGGTGGGCAGGAATTCGCTGGCCGTCATGGCGGCGACGAACAAAAGCGCAACTGCGAGCGTGATGCCGCAGAGGATGAACATGCAGCCCACCACACGGCCAAGGCGCTTCCAAACGAGCTTGATGCTGCGGCCCACGGCGGCGAAATTCTTCACGGGTTCATTGACCGCAGCGGGGAACACGAAGGAAAGCAGGGAGCTTGCGGCAACGGAGAAGGCAAGCACGAGAAGGTAGATGCACACGAGGGCGATGATGGCGCCGGTGCCGAGGGCGGTGTTGCCCTCCATGATGGCGAACACGGAGCCGAAAAGGGCAAAGACCATTACAACACCTACAAGAAGACCCGTGACAAGGCTGACCGCAAAGCTGATGCCCCAGGCTGCCACCATGTTGCAGAGGGTGGTGGTGAAGAAGCGCTTGAGGGCATATTTGCTGCGGCGCAGCATCTGCCCGAGGGAGCTTGCCTGCCCGTAAATGCGGGCGGTCATTTCGCTGTAGACGGTGCCGGAGGCGATGGGCGTGAACACCAGCGAGAGCACCAGCGATGCAAGGAACAGCAGGAACATGCTGCCAAGGAAGCCGGTGATGAGGGAGAAGGCTTCCGCACCGGAGGCGGAGAAGGAAGAGGAGAAGGCGGAAGGATCCTGATCAAGGGCAAGCCCCGAAAAGACCATGGCAAGGACGCCGGGTGCCATCAGCAGCAGCGCAAACAGGAAGTAAAGGGCATAGTAGCCGATGAGAGCGCCGGTGCGGCGGCGAAGCAGTTTGTTCGTGATGCCGAACACGCCACGGAGGGTGAGCGGACGGACGGTGAGCGGCGGATAGGTTTTCAGCATAGGAGCCACCTCCTGAAAGATAGTATTTTCCGATTACATTATACCACGGAAGGGGAGAAATACGCTACTAAAACCGATGGCACGGAAATGAAGATACCGTGAACGGCGCTGCCATATTTCACGGGATGCACATTTCGTGCACAAAACCTGCCCTTGATAACGAACAAACGTTCTGCTACAATGCAGACAGTGGATGCGTGGGCAACATGCGTTCCTGCCGTTTGAGAAAATCAAGCGGCATTTTTATTTTTTGGCAGCGCCGGCCGAAACGGCGCAGCGCACGAAAGTGCGAAAGGAGGATACATGAACAAACCCGTGAACAAGCCCCTCACAGAGGCATTCAGGGAAAGGATGGCGCTCATGGACAGCATGAAACAGCAGGTGCGGCAGGAGTATGAAAACAGCCCCGAATACCGCATCGGCTGCGAGATCGTGGGCGGCCTGACGAAGGAACTGGGCCTGAGTGCGGAGGCGGCTGCAGAAATGCTTTCTTCCGGCGTGCACCCGAGCGGCATGGATATGCTTTCAAGCCGTGCGGCGGTCACCCTCGGCGAGATGGAAAAGCAGGGCAGGCTGAAGCGCCCTGCCGGGGAGTACCTGCAGGAGGCTGCCTTTGAGGCATTGCTGAAGGAGCTGCCTGCAGCGGCTGCCATCCGTGTGTTCGATGCGGAGAACGCCCTGCAGCAGGCGGACAGGAAGGCGGAGAGCGAAAAGGAGCAGGAGATCTACGAGATGATCCGTGCACGCCGTGCCCTGCCCCGACAGATGAGACCCGAGGTGCCTGCGGCGCAGACCCCGGATTTCAGCAAAATGAGCCAAGAGGAATTTGAGCTTTTCAAAAAGCACTATTTCTCCCGATGAAACAAAACTGTAAGAAAGGAAAGAAACACAAACAATGGCAAACAACATGACCAACACCACCAACAACACCGTACCCGGCACCGGGCTCAATAAAACCTTTTTTGACAGGGAGCTGCTTGAAGGCGCCCGTACCCGCCTTGTGCATGCGGATTACGGCCAGAAGCGCAGCATTCCCGCACACAACGGCAAGCGTGTGGAATTCCGCCGCTGGAACCTTTTTGACATCGATGAAAACATGTGCGCCCTTTCCGAGGGCGTGACCCCCGACGGACAGACTCTCTCCCAGAGCATCGTGGAGGCGGAGGTGAGCCAGTACGGCGCCTATGTGGAGATCTCCGACCTCCTTGAACAGACCGCCTATGAGGATGTGCTCACCGACAGCGCCGCCCTTCTTGGCGAGCAGCTTGGCACCGTAGTCGAGTGGGTGACCCGTGACGCCATGTGCTCCGGCAACAACGTGCAGCGTGCCGGCGGCAAGACCCTCCGCAGCGAGATCGAAGCCACCGATACCCTGACCGTGGACGAGATCCGCAAGGCGGTGCGCACCCTCAAAAAGGCGAAGGCACGCCCCTTCGGCGGCAAAAACGGCAGGAAGCAGCACTTCATCTGCATCTGTTCCCCCGATGCCACCTATGACCTGCAGAACGACCCCATGTGGCAGGATGTTTCCAAATACGCCGCCCATGAACAGCTGTATACCGGCGAGATCGGCATGCTGTTCGGCGTGGTTTTCGTGGAATCCACCGAGGCAAAGGTGATCCGCCAGGCGGTACACACCAAGGTGGCTGCCCACGTGGGCGGCAGCGCAGAGGTGACCCTTGAAGCCCTTTCCAAAGAGGGTGCGGCATTCCTTAATAAAGGCGGCGCCATGATCACCCTTGGCGACAAGGAATACGCCGTTGCTTCCGCCGATGCGGAAAAGAAGACCGTGACATTGCAGGAAGCCCCCGGCAGCGCCATCGGCGCAGGCACCCTTGCCTATACCGCCGAGGCAGGCAAGATGGATGACGCCACCAAGACTGCGGCGGATGTACACATGACCCTTGTGTTCGGCAAGGATGCTTACGGCACCGTTGACCTTTCCAGCACCGGCGCCGTGACCACCATCATCAAGGGCCGCGGCAGCGCCGGTACCGATGACCCCCTTGACCAGCGTGCCACCGTGGGCGCAAAGGTGATGGGCTTCACCGCCGCCATCCTCAACGACCTTTGGCTGCTTCGCATCGAGCACGGCGTGAGCGCCTGAACACAATGTGGGGGACGGCTTTTGCCGTTCCCCCGTATCCTGTAAAAGGAGGAATGAAACATGAATTATCTGACCGACCGTGAGATCGACAAGCTGAGCGGCGAGGCCGGGGAACGCCTGCGCAGCGAAAAGAAGGTGCTTATCCGCATCATGCCCCGTGAAAACGGCGCAAATGCCCCCTGGGAGGGCGGCCTGAACGGCTGGTTTTTCCGTATCCCGAGGGGCATTCCCGTGGAGGTGCCGGAAAGCCTTGCAAAGCTGATCCGGGAAAATGAATGTACGGAGGCGCTTGCCAAAGAACGGCTGCAGGAATACCGCTGCGGCAGGGGCAAGCGCCTTCACGCATAAGGGGGAATGTGTGCATGACGCTCAATGATATCATCGTTTCCGCCCTTGCACAGCTTGACAGGGGACACGATGCGCAGACCCTTGACACCTGGCGTGACAAGTTCACCCGTTTTGCCAACGAGGCGGTCATCGACCTTTCCGCCGCATGGTGCCCCCGGCGCACGGAGGATTTTACCCTTTCCGGCAAGCTGATCGATACGGGAAAGCTGCAAAGGGAATGCATCCGTGTGCATGGGGTAAAGCGGCTTGGCCGCTACATGACCTTTTTTGAGACCGGCGACAGCGGCGTGCTTTGCGTGCCCGGGGCAAAGGCGGACAGCACCGTGCAGGTGAACTACCGCTTTGCGCCCCACACCCTTTCCAGCACCAGTGATGTGCCGGAGCTGCCCGACTGGTGCCACGGGCTCATCGTGTGCTATGTGGTGGGCAGGGAACGTGCCAGCGGCGAGGTGGGCATCCAGCGGGGCAGCAACATCTATTTTCAGATGTATGAAGCCGGAAAAGCCAAGCTGCGCCCCCACATGGGCGGTGCGGACAGCTACCGCATCCTGAACAGGTGGTGATGGGATGTCCCGTGCATTTTACCGCATCGATGAATTTCACGGCATCGATCAATCCCGCAACGAAAACGCCGTTGCACCGGGAATGAGCCCCGATGCCGAAAACATGGACACGGAAAACGGCAGCCTTGCGGTGGCGGCGGGCTATGTGCGGCACATTGATGCGCCGGTGCCCGGGGATGCGCCCCTTTTCAGGCTGTTCCTTCACAGGCGAAAGGAAGGGGATGTGTTCATCGCCATCGCCGGGGACACGGTCTATGCCTGCAGGGACGGCGTATGGCAGACGCTTTACACCTATGAAACGCCCCTTGAGGACCACGAATTCGGCTTTGCGGAGGTGCAGATCGACAGCGTGGACCACCTTGTGATCGGCTGCGGCGAAAGGCAGCTGATCAAATACAACGGCAGCGAGGTGAGCCTGTTCGGCAGCGAAGAGGGGCTTTCCAATGTGCCTGTCCGCTACCTTGCCATGTACCGCAACCGCCTGTTTTCCGCCGGCGACAGCGAACACCCCAACAGGCTTTACTGGTCGCAGCTGCCCGGCAGCGGCAGAAGCATCGAAAACTGGGGCACCGTGGAGGCTTCCCCCAATGTGGAGGGCGGCCACACGGAGGTGGGCGACACCGGCGGCGACCCCATCACGGGGCTGGCGGCGCTTTCAAACCAGCTGCTCATTTTCAAGCAGCACGCCATCTACCGCCTTCTTGGCGACAGACCCGGCAACTACATCGTGGAAAGGGTGGAGTTTCGGGGCGAAACGCCTGCCCACACGGCCATCGTCCCCTCCGGTGATGCCCTTTACTACATGACGAAAAGCGGCCTTTGCTGCTTCAACGGCGTGAGCGCTGCGCCCATGGGCGATGCACGGCGCCTGCGCACGGTGCTTGCAGGGGCGGATACCGCCTGCACGAAGGGCGCCATATGCAGGGACAAGCTGTATTTCACCCTGCAGGAAAGGGAGGGGACTGCGGTGGCGGTCTATGACCTTGTACGCGGCGCCTACATGATGCGCCGGGGCTTTACCGCCCACGACCTCTGCGCCCGGGGCGGTACGCTGTACCTGCTTGACGGGGCACGGCACGTATGCCGCTTCGGCGAAGGGCACACCTACGACGGCATGCCCGTTTCCGCCCACTGGCAGACGCCCCTGACCGACCTGAAGGAAAAGGGCTGCGTGAAGTGCATGCGTGAGCTTTTTTTGCGGGGCAGCAGCGATTTTCCCGATTCCGTGATCCTGATGGACATGACGGTGGGGAAAAACACCGCCACGCACCGCATCCGTGTGCCGGATACCCGGGATGAGGTGGCGGAGGTGCCCCTTGGGAACGAAGGACGCACCTTTTCCATGCGCTTTTACAACGAAGCCGGCGGCCACTTTTCTGTGGATGCCGGCGTGGAACTGATGTTTGACGAAAGGAGGCGGCCCGAATAATGGCACTTGATATGCGGGCGCTTTACTATATCGCCCTGCCCGTTGGCGCAGCACGGGAGGAAAACAAACAGACATACACGGAACGGGTGAAGGCGAACGAAAACTGCATGAACCAGAACTTCACCATCCTCGCCCAGAAGATCGCAGAGCTGGAGGCGAGGCTTGCTGCGCTTGAAAACACTTGACGGAAGGAGATAAGACATTGGCAAGTTATTATGTATTGGAGGGTTACACCACCCCGACCGGCGTTGACAGCCGGCAAAAGGTGAAGGAATACCAGAAGCAGCTGGGCGTACGGGCGGACGGCATCTGGGGACCGGAAACGCAGGCGGCTTATGCCGCTTCCGGCATGGGAAATACCGGTGAACGCTGGGGGCTGCTGCACGGCGGCAGCGGCTACGGCACCGGCGCTGCCAACACCTTCGGTGCTTTTTACAACGATGCGCTTTCCATGCTGGGCACGCCGTCCATCAGCGTTCATACGCCTTCAAGGGCTGTGATCGAAAAGGATATCGCAGCATCGCTGCGCCCGGCCACCGACCGTGCCATCGCCGCACGCAGGGATGAGGCGGACGCCAACATGGCAGAGTTGGATGCGGACGCCGCAGCAAGGGGCATGGGCGCTTCCACCTATGTGACCAGCATGAAGGGCAGGGAGATGAGTGAGAGCGAAAACGATGTGGCGATGCTGGAATCGAACTACGGTGCGACCCTTGCGGAGCGTGTCGCCAGCTACATGCAGTACTATGCGAATCTCGAACTGCAGGCTGCCATGCAGAACGCACAGCTGAAGGCCAACGCACAGAATGCGGCCATGGGCCTTGCAGCCCAGTGGTACAACGCATACCTTGCTGCCAACCCCAAAACGGGCAGCGGCGCCAAGGGCGGCAGCGGCCGGGACAGCGGGGAGGAGATCGAATATTATACCTTGGATGCGGCGGATTACGAAGCGTTTGTCAGCGAAATGAGCGCAAAGGACCGCAGCAGGCTGTTTTATTCCGATGATACCCTTTGGCAGGAAAGCAGGGATGAGCTTTACGATGCGCTCGGCAGGGAACGCTATGAGGCGCTGTGGAAAAAGCTGGATCCCGGCTTCAGATCCTGAGCGGAGGCACAAAAATGGGAGAAAAACAGGTGCTCAAACGCTTTGAGGTAGCCCTTGACATCAGCCGCTCCATTGCAAACCGTGCTTTCACGGTGGTGGAGGGCGACACGGGAAACGAGCTGCACATCACGCTGACGGACAACGGCGTGCCCGTCGACCTTTCCGGCTGCCGGGTGCTGGCCATCTTTTCAAAATCCACCGGCACATCATCCCAGGACAGCGGCATTGAAGAGGGCGGCATCACCCTTGGCGGCGAAAACGGCAACGAGGTGACCATCTCCCTCTTCAACACATCCTTTGCCCCGGGCATGGTGGAATGCGAGCTGCAGGTGTATTCCGGCACGGAATATTCGACCCTTGTGACCAGCGCAAAGTTCAATTTCAGCTGCAGGAGAGGCATCCTGAACGGGGAGACCGTGCAGGCTACCAGCGATTATCCCGTGCTGATCGGCCTGATGGCGGAAACGGAAAAAGCAGCGGCGGCAGCCTATGCCGCCGCTGCCGCCACGGGACAGTATGCCCACGCTTACCGCCACGGCGCACAGGGGGAGGATCCCCTTTCCCCGGCGGATATCGGCGCAGCGGAAAAAGTGCACGGCCATAGCGTTGAAGAGCTGGGCGCAGCGGCGGCAGAACACGGGCACATGCCGGAAGAGGTGGGTGCGGAAGCGGCAAAGCTGGCGCTGACGGACACCGTGGTCGCAGCGGCAGACTGGACCGAAGACACCGCATATGCAAATTATCCTTACCGTGCCGCCGTGGCGGTGGAAGGGGTAACGGCGAACATGACGGCGGATGTGATATTTGCCGTCGCAGAGGCGGCGGCAGGCATCTATGCGCCCGTGAACGAGACCTATGCAGGCGGCATTTACCTGTACGCAGCGGAGCAGCCGGCGGCGGATATCACCGTGCCCCGCATCCTGATCTGGAGGTGAGGGTATATGATCGGAAGAACCAACGCCTGCGCAGGCGGCAAAATGAACAGCGTTTCCGGAACATTCACGGCAAGCAAAACGGCTACGCAGAAGAGCTTTACGGTGCAGGGGCTGACATTTGAACCGAAGGTCATTGCGATCAAGCGCACGAGCATCTCGGAGGGCAGCATCGGCGCAGGGGGAAGCAGCTCCTTACTGATTTGCGCATTCACGGATCTTGAAAGCAGAACGGGCTTTTACACCGAAGGCAACGACGGTTCGGGCACACTCAAAACTACGTCCTGCCTGTCCGTCTCCGGCGGTGACGGAACCTACACGGTCACCTCTGCGCACGAGTTCTCGTTTTATTCCTCGTCGACACAACTCAGCTACGGCAAATTCGCCTATTACATCTACGGATAAGGAGGGGATAACATGGCATTTGTAAGATGGGTGTTTTATGACACCGAAGGCAATGTGAAATATGAAGGCATGCAGGAAGGCAGCTTCCGCCATATCCCTGCGGCGGATGTGGCGGCATCCCTTGGGCTGACGGATGTAAGGTGCATGGAATGGCGGCAGAAAGATCCTGCCGTTGAAGCGGCGTTTGCCGACAGGGACGAGAACGGGGTGCTCCGGCACGTGGAGGTATCCGTGGACGTGAGCGGAAACGAACCGAAACTCGTATTTTCCTATATGCCCGTGGAGGAGACGGAAGGGGATGACCCCTATGCGATCATTGACATTCTGACAGGAGGTGAAGCCTGATGGCAGTAAGGACTATGGAAGAAGCCCGTGCATGGAGGGCAAGGATAGAGAACCTGACGAAGGAAGCAACGGATATGACCGCTTCCACCATGCCGGAAGCCTTTCCGCAGCTGAAGGGTGACGGAAGCCTTGTAAAGGCAGGCACCCGTATCAACCGGCAGGGCACGCTGAAGCGTGCTGCCGCAGACCTGTGGGACACGGCGGAAAACACGCCGGAAAATGCGCCTGCGCTGTGGGAGGATATCGATTACAGGGACGGCATCCGCATTATCCCCGATGTGATCACCGCAGGCACGGCGTTCCAAAAGAACGACCTCGGCTGGTGGAAGGATGAGTTGTACATCAGCATATACGAGGGCGCTAATGTGTGGACGCCCGAAGAGTATCCGCAGGCGTGGGAGAAGGAGAACGGCGTATGATGCAGGGCTTTATCGAATACCTGAAGGCACAGGTGGGCCGCTCCGTTTATGTGTGGGGCGGTCAGGGGGAGACGGACATCACGGAAAAGTGGGTCCGCTCCCGTGAAAACAGGGAAGCGAACATCCAAAGGGTGATGCGCTTTTACGAAGGGCTGAAGGCACAGGGGATATCCCCCATCCGTGCCTACGACTGCAGCGGACTCATCCTTTTTTACTGGAAGGACGAAATGCGCTTCTTTGCCGCAGACATGACGGCGGCAGGGCTTTTCAGGCAGTGCTTGCCCATCGAAAAGGCGGCGCTTTGCCCGGGCGACCTTGTATTTCGCCACAACGGCGCAAGCATACACCATGTGGGCGTTTACATTGGCGGCGGCGAGGTGATCGAGGCGGAGGGGCGTGACAGGGGCGTTGTGAGGCGGCACATTGACGCAGGCGGCGAAGGATACTGGAACCGCTTCGGCAGGCCGCCCTTTTTTTATGCGAAAAAGGCGGATGACAGCTGCTTTGCCCGTGTAAACGGCGATTCCGTAAACCTGAGGGCAGGCCCCGGCACGCAATACCCCGTTGTGGCGGTCACGCACCGCCTTGATGCGCTGCTTGCACGTCCCGAACGGGAAGGCTGGTGCGAGACCGCTGCCATTGCAAACGGAAAGCTGCAGCGGGGCTACATGAGCGCAAAGTACATCAAGCGAAACGAATGAGGAAAGGAGGAGAGAAAATGGAACGGATCGTAGATGCGGTCAAAGTTGCGGCGGCTGCGCTGAGCGCAGCGGCGGCCTACCTTTGGGGCCCATTTGATGCGCTGATACTGACCCTTGTGGCAGTGGTGTGCATCGATTACATCACGGGCATTGTAAAGGCTGTGATCCTGAAGGAGCTTTCAAGCGGCATCGGCTTTCGCGGGCTGATGAAGAAGATGTTCATCTTCGCCCTTGTGGCCCTTGCCACAGTGATAGACGGGATGATCCCTGCCGCAAAGGACGCCATCCGCACGGCGGTGATCGCTTTTTATGTGGCAAACGAGGGCATCAGCATCCTTGAAAACGCAGGCGCCATCGGCCTGCCCATGCCCAAGGCATTGAAAAATGCCCTTGAACGGCTGCAGGAGACCGACAGCGGAGAAGAATAGCCTTTTGCGGCGAATGGGCTTGTGTTTGCATCGCCCTTCGTCTTATAATGGTAAAACAACAAAGAGATGATCGGGCAAAGGAGATCCCCATGCAGCAGCGGCAGCGCATCTTAAAGGAATACAGGGAAAAACGGCAGGCAGCGATCTTAGCGGCGGCGGAAAACCGTGCGGCGGCGGAGGCGAGGCTGCCCCGCCTGCGTGAGATCGAAGAAGAACAGCGCAGCCTTGCATTTGAACTGGGGCTGAAGCTTGTGAAAGCGGCGGACAAGGATGCGGTGCGCAGGGAAACGCAGCAAAAGATCGACGCCCTTTGCCATGAGGCACAGATGCTGCTGGCGGAGAGGGGCATTGCGCCCGATTCCCTCAAGCCCCGTTTTGAATGTGCGCTCTGTGAGGATACGGGCTTTGTGGGCACGGAAAAGCGCCCCTGTGCCTGTTTGAAAAAAAGGCTGCTGCAGGCGGAATATGCATCCTCCGGTCTGGCGGAAAAAGCCACCTTTGCAGCTTTTGATGCGTCCCTGTACCGGGATGAGACCCAGAAAAAGCGCAGCCTGAAGGCGAAGCGCATTCTGGAGGAATATGCGGAAAACCTGTCCTTTAACGGTGCAAAGGGGCTGCTGCTTCTCGGCGAGGTGGGCGTTGGAAAGACCTTCCTGCTTGACTGCGTGGGGCATGCCGCCATGGAACAGGGCCTTTCCGTGAAAAAATATACCGCCTACAACCTTGTGGACAAGATGCTGCAGGATATCCGTGAACGGCAGGGCGGCTTTGCCGCATCTTTCACGGAAGCGGATCTTCTGATCATCGACGATCTCGGTACGGAGCCTTCTATCCCGAACATCACCTATGAGGGGCTGTTTGGCGTGGTGAACGAAAGGCAGAATGCGGACAAAGCCACCGCCATCGCCACGAACCTTTCCCCCAAGGAAATCCTTGACACCTACGGGGAAAGGCTGTTTTCAAGGATCACATCTCCGAGGCTTTTCACGGTGCTGGAGCTTAAGGGCGACAGCCTTCGCTGAAAGAAACATAAACGGGAACCGTTTTAAAAACGGTTCCCGTCTTTTTTTGTTTTTGGCTGTTTACGGATCCACCCGGAAGGCATACTGCGCCGTGCCGAGATCATACACCGCATCGATCACATACAGGCAGGGAAGGTCATCCTCTTCGGAAAGGTGCAGGGTGTGGCTTTCGCCTGCGTGGGGGATTACCGTGGGAAGGATATCCGCATAGTTGCCGCTTCTGCATTGCGCTTCGCTGTAGCGTGTCAGGGTGAAGCTTTCAAGGGTGTGGTAAAAGCTGAAGGAGATCTCGCCTTCCGTTTTGCCTGCTTCGATGCGGGCAAGGTAGTCCTTATCAAAGTTGGCGGCAGGGTGGTCGCCGCAGGCGATGGCGGAGGATGCGGTATCCTCATCCACCGGGTATTCCCATTCATAGGCGCCGAGGGTGGCATAGGTACAGGCGGCGACCTCGCCGTAAGCTGTGACAAGCCCCACGCTTGGCGGCGAAGTCAGCGGATCCGCAGAGCCGACATAGGCGATCGCCGCAGTGGTTTCCGTTGTGCTTTCCGCTGCCGGGCAGCTTTCCGTGTGTGCGCAGCCGGCAAGGAACAGTATCGGGACAAGGAGCAAAGGCAAAATGCGTTTCATGGGAAGCCCTCCTGCAGGTTTGTATACACACAACACGAACGAAGGGGTGAAAAGGTTGCTCAATCCTCCAATAGATCGATGCCGATGGCGGCAAGCTCCGCATCGCTGTAGCTGCGCTTTTTGTGGTTGTGCGCCTTTGAAAGGCCGCTCTTTTTTTCGGCGGCAGGCTTCTTTTCCTCTTCGGCTTTATGCTTTTCCGCCTGTGCCACGGTGGCAACGCCGGCATCATGCCAGGCGGTGACGAGCTTTTTCATGTTCGCAAAGGGCGTGGCGGCTTCACGGGACAAGTCGGCGGCATAGAGGATGAGCTCTGCGCTCATGTGCCATGTTTCGTGCCATGTTTCCATCTGCTCACGCTGGGAAAGGGTGGGGGTTCGCTTGAGCCCTGCCCTCGCAAAGGCGGAGCGGATGAGCTCTTCGGAAGCATCCCGTGCTTTGCGCAGGGCGGCGGCGGCTTCTTCCGTCACGACGCCGTTCATGCGGTAGGTGGCAAGGATGCTGTCGAGGTATTTGAAGCTGGGCTGGGCGCTCGAGGTGGCATCGGTGCAGGCATCGAGGATGACGGATTCATCAAAGCCCCACTCTTCCACCCACTTGGAATAAAGGGCAAGCTCATCTTCCGTGGCGGCACGGCTTCTTTTCCACCGCTGCAGGATGCGCTGTGCGCCGGCGCTGCGCTGCCGTTCACGGGCAAAGAAGCGTTCCGCTTCCGCAGCGGTGACGACCCCTGCGTTGGCAAGGCGCTTGGCGGCGTTGTTGAGCTGCCACATCTTCGCCTTTGCGCCGCAGCGTGCAAGGCATTCCTTTACGCAGACCACCGCTGCCGCTTCCTCGAAACGGAAGGTCTCGATCCAGTCGTAGATCTCGGAAAGCTCGAAGCCGGAGAACATCCTTGTGCCTGCCACATCCTGCAGCGCCGCCACAAGGGATGCGTATTTTCGCGGCGCATCCCCGGCAGGGGCGCTTGCGGCGCCCACGGGCAGGTATTCAACGCTAAGGGGTTCCTCTGCCGCAACACGCACCAGCCCTGCCGCCTGCCAGTAGGCAAAGGCACGGCAGACCTCCGCCGCATCCATATGGAGGATGCCGGCGATATCGAGCCCTGCAGCCTCCTCGCCGGGCACGGCGGAAAGCATCAGCCCAAGAAGGTATACCTTCACATGCCCTTCGGGGGCTTTGGGCATATGCTCCAGCAAAAACACGTTGCTGACGGCGGTCACGTCAAGAAGGGGCGAGCGCTTGATAAAAACGGACATAGGTTTTTCTCCCGGATGATTCTTCAAAGGTGTGCTTCCATTATAAAGGGCAAAGGCGCATCGTGCAATGTGGGAAAAGTTCATTGTTTGCTCATATCTTTGCATGGTATACTGTAAGCATGAATATGAAAAAGCAGAGCAACTTCAAATATTTTGTCCTGTTCACGGCGGCAGCCCTTTTGCTGGCGGCGTGCCTGTTCCCTGCGCCCAAAAGCCTGGCGGAAGAGCGGCTTTGGGATGTGGAGGAGGATGGCGGCGTGTCGGAAGCCACCCCTGCGCCGGACTATGCCCCCATGCCTGCCGCATCCGCCGCAAGGGGCGAGCATGCGGAGAACCTTTACGAGGCGGAGCTTCACGTTGCAAGGGATGCGAAAAGCCTTTCGGGCAAGCTGCGCTTTACCTACACCAACCGCACGGCGGATGTGCTGTATGTAATCAAGCTGCGCCTTCACGCCAACGATGTTGCCCCGGGTTCATTGAAGGTGAACAGCGTTTCCGTGAACGGGGAGCGTTCCTATTACACCCTTGACGGGGAAAAGGAGAGCATGCTCACCGTGCCGCTGCCCCTTGAGATCAAAAACGGCGAGGAGGCGGAGATCTTTTTGACCTTTGACCTTACCTTCCCCGAAACGGGCAACCGTTTCGGCATCAATACCACCGGCGTGATGCTGGGCAACTTCCTGCCCATTGCGGCGGTGTATGAGGATGGCGCCTGGCGAAACGACCGCTATATCGATGAGGGCGATGCCTTTTTCAGCGAAACGGCGGATTACCGCATCGTGCTCACTTACCCCGATGACCACACCGTGGCACACACCGGCAGCATGCTCGAAGAGCGGCAGGACAACGTTTACGAAAAAAGCCGCTACATCACCGCATCCCGCTCCCGTGATTTTGCCCTTGCGCTGATCCCCGACGGAGAAACGGCATTCGCCGAAGCTTTGAACGGGCGTGTCGGCGTGCGTGCGGTGACGGCAAGCGAAAAAACGGCTGCCTTCGCTGCGGATACGGCGGCAAAAGCCATCGACTTTTTCAGCACGAAGATCGGCCTTTATCCCTACACGGATTTTGCGGTGGTGCCCTTCGACCGCACCGGCGGCATGGAATACCCGGGGCTTGTGATGGTATCCGAGCGCTATTTCAGGGACAGCTACCGGGAAATGGGCGAGCTTGTCATTTTCCACGAGGCGGCGCACCAATGGTTTTACGCCCTTGTGGGCAGCGACCAGATCAACGCCCCGTGGCTGGATGAATCGCTGGTGGAATTCCTCGGCTTCCGCTGCTATGCGGAGCTTTACGGTGAGGAGGCGGCGGAAAAGCTCTGGCAGGAGCGCTTCATCGATTACAGCGGCACACAGCGCACAGCTCGCCTTGATGCGGACCTTTACGCCTTTGAGCAGGATGGCTACTTCATGACCGTTTACGCCCACGGCGCTGCGCTTTACAGGGCGCTTTACGAGGAGCTTGGCGAGGATACCTTCTACGGTGCGCTGCGCATTTACTTCGATGCCAACAGCTTTTCCGTTGCGGATATGGATGACCTGATCGCCGCCTTTGAGGAGGCATCGGGCAGAGACCTTACCGCATGGTTTGAGGAACGCATGGCGGCGGAGTACAGGTTTTAACGAAGAAGAAAGAGAAAACGACAGCCCTGCGGCAAATGCCGCAGGGCTGTTTTGTGCGTTTTGGGATCATGCCGCTTTCTTTTTCCCCAGCAGCGAATAGCTTTCCCACTTGCCAAAGAAGAAATAGAGAAGGCCGGGGATGGCGGTGCCGTAGGCGGCAAGGCCGTAGCCGAGGAAGAAGCCGAAAAGCCCCTGATCGAACACCACGCCGATGAGGTAGCTCAGGGTGATGCGCAGCACCACGCTGTCGATGAGGGCAAACAGGAGGCTGAGCTTTGAATTGCCCACGCCCGTGATGAAGCCGGAGGTGGCACGCATCAGCGCCATGGCGGGGAAGCTCCACACGAGGGCGGAGATGAACACCGGCGCCAGGGCAATGACCTCCGCATCGTCGGTGAAGAGACCGAAAAGCTCCTTGCCCCAAATGAGGTAGATGACCGTAAAGGCAGCATAGGCGGCAACGGAGAACAGCAGGCACCAGTACACGATCTTTTTCGTGCGGCCAAAATCCTTCGCACCGATGTTCTGGCCGATCATGGCGGAGGAGGAATAGGTGAGGGAGACGGTGGTTTTGTTGATGATGTCATCGATCTTGATGCCGGTGCCGAAGACGGCGCTCGCCACCACGCCGAAGGAATTGACCATGCTGCTCACGAACATCATGGAGATGTTGATGGCGCCGCTTCGGAGGGCAAAAGGCACGCCCACCTTGGTGAGGGTCTTGAGGATGTCCTGATCGGGCAGCAGGCTTTTGAACCTGAAATCAAAGCCGAAGGATCCCCTGCGTTTGAAAAGGAACACGAGGGCAAAGATGAAGGAGATCGCCTGCCCGACGATGGTGGCAAGGGCAGCGCCCGCCACGCTCCAGCCGAGAACGGGCACGAAGATCAGGTCAAGAACAAGGTTCGCCACGGAGGCGATGAGGATGAAAATAAGGGGGTGCCTGGAGTCGCCCATGCCCCTGAGCACTGCGGAAACGGTGTTGTAGCCATAGGTGAAGATGAGACCCACCGTGGAGATCAGGGCATAATCCACCGCCATGTCATAGGCTTCCTTGGGGGTGTTAAGAAGGTCAAGAACGCCCCTGTGGGAAAGAAGGCTCACGCCCATCATCAAAAGGCAGATGCCCACGATGCTCGTGAACAGCGTGCCGATGGTGCGGTTCAGCTCATCCTTCCTGCCGGCGCCGATCAGCTGGGAAATGTATACCTGACCGCCGGAAGAGAAGCCCACGCAGAGCATGGTGAGGAAGTTGCAAAGCTGGCTTGCGGTGGAAACGGCGCTCAGACCGCTTGAACCCACAAACCTGCCCACCACCGCCATATCCACCAGGGAATAGACGAGCTGCAGCACGTTGGAAAGAATGAAGGGGACGGAAAAGCGAAGCAGCTGCTTCGGGATGCTGCCCACGGTGAAATCCTTGATGATGGCTGCGCCTTTTGCTTTGCCTGACAAAAAATGACCCCCTTATCAACACACAAAAAATAGGGCAGATGCGCCGCAGCGGCTGCATCTGCCCTAATATCGTACCACATTTTTCGGGAAAAAGATATATTTTTGCGTTAACCGATCACGCCGAGGTGCTCGAGAAGGATCTTGAGCCCCATGAGGATGAGCACGACGCCGCCGAATAGTTCTGCCCAGCTTTTGTACTTTGCACCGAATACGTTGCCAAGCTTCACGCCCACGCAGGAAAGGGCAAAGGTGATGACGCCGATAAAGCCCACCGCCGGCAGGATAGCAACGCTCAAAAATGCAAAGGTGACGCCCACTGCAAGGGCATCGATGCTGGTGGCGATGGCAAGGGGGAACATGGCTTTTACCGTGAAGGATGCATCCATGGCATCGTCATCGCAATCGCAGCCACGGGATTCCCGGATCATGTTGCCGCCGATAAGCCCCAGCAGCACAAAAGCGATCCAGTGGTCCACCGCCTTGATAAGCCCCTCGAACTTCACGCCCAGCAGATAGCCGATGAGCGGCATCAGCGCCTGAAACACGCCGAACCAAAGCCCCGTTGTGAGCATGTGCTTCGGCAGCACCCTGCGCACGGAAAGCCCCTTGCAGACAGCTACCGCAAAGGCATCCATGGAAAGCCCCACGGCGATCACAAACAGTTCCCAAAGTTCCATACGATCGATCCCCCAAGCGTTTTGTGTAAAAAAAGAGACCCATCTGTGCCTTTTGTGAAGTACAGATAAGTCTCGCCGTTTCAGTCAAAGCCGGGAAGCGGAGGCTTCCGGTGTGTCGGCTTTGCCGCGCAGATGAAGCGCCGGCTACTCCCTTAACCGATTTATTTTATCACGGAAACGGTGGGAGCGTCAACCGAGAACCGCCCGAAGCGTGCCCCTTTCATCGGCTTCGATCAGGATGTGGGCGCTGCCCTGCGAAAAATCGAAGGAAAAGGTTTCCTCAAACAGCGGCTTGCCCGTATCCGCCTCCGTGCCGCCGTAAAGGGAAAGGCGAAACTCCGTTTTTTTCTCCGGCAGGGAAAAGAGAAAGCTGTCGCCGTCTTCAAGGGCGGAATTGTCCGCATTCTGTGCGGCGGCGGTCTCATACTGCTGCAAGACCGCAAGGGAAAAGATCCCCTTTGCATCGCCCATCTCCACGCTAAGGTTTCCCTGCACCGCAGCTTTCGGCGCACAGCCCCACAGGAAAAGCAGCGGCAGGATCAATAAAGCCCTACGGCAGGTCTTCCGGTTCCACATCATAATAGATCTCCCCTTTCATGGAGCTTTCAAGCAGCACCTTCTTCGCATCGGCGGAAAGCTGATAGCGAAGATAGTTCGCATCGCTTTCCCGAAGGGCGCCTGCCTTTGCCGCCTCGTGCAGCACGCTTTTTGCGATGACGGCATCGATATTGAGGGCGCTCAGGGCAAGGTACCAGAGCACGAGTGCCATGGCAAGGCTGCGGATGAGCTTCAGCTGCGGCTTTTTGAGCTTCCGCGCAAAAAGTACAAGGGCGATGATAAGGAAGCCCATGAACCACAGGGAGAGGATGCGCTTGAAGGTGAGCCCGTAGGCGTCGATATACAGGATGAGCCGGTAGAGTGCGCTTATGAGCAGCAGCGCCGTTGCAAAAAGCAGGGCGAGAAGCATGGGGAAAAGGGCTTTGTGTTCCTTCGTAAAGGCGTGAAGCAGGGAAAAAACCGTGAAGTTGATGCCTGCCACGGCACAAAGCTCCCCGAAGCCCTGCACGGCATATTCCGAATAGGTAAGCTCCTCCGGCAGCCCGGCAAGCCCTGTCAGGTAGGTGAACTGGAACGCCGCAAACACGCCGTAAAGGGCAAGCAGCACCGCAAGCACCGTAATGCCGGTAAGGCCCTCAATGGCTTTTTGATAGGGCGCAGAGACCGTTTCGGGCTTCTTCCACGTCATGGCATAATAGAAGGAATAGAACACCACCGCAACGATGCAGGCGAAGATGAGCCGTGTTACGGTGCCGCCGAGGGAAAGCCCTGAAAGAAAGCTGCTGAGATAATAGGACATGGCGGCATCCGCACGGATCAGCAGCACCGCTGCCACCGCCGCCACAGGCAGTGCGGCAAGAATGCCGGTGCGGACGGCTTTTGTCTTCTCATCGGCTTTGCCCTTGGGGAACAGGGCGGCGACAGCGCCGAAAAACCGCCCGATGCAAAGGAACGGTGCGCCGAACCAGCCCCGCAGGTAAAGGGCGATGTATTGCCCCTCACGGTGGGCAGGGACATCAAAGGCACAATCTACCGCATGGAGCATGAGGATGAGGGGGATCACAAGCAGGTTCAAAAGGGAGGTTTCCGCTTGCCGGTAAAGGGCATAGCGAAGGAAAAGGAGCGCTGCCGCAGCAAGCAGAAAGACGGATGCGGGGCGCTTTGCTCTTTCCCTGTTGAACAGGCAGAAGCCGGCTGCGTAAATGCCCCAGAAGAGGGCATACACGGGAATGAAAAAGCGGATCTCACGGCTGAGATAATCCGCATCCTTTCCGAACCAGACAAAGCTGAAGACGGTGCCGAGGGCGAGGGCAAAGACAAGCGCCAGCTTTTCCCATAGGGTATAAACGTGTTTTTCCGGGGGCGGCAAAGGCGTGCGGTTTTCTTCCATCAGGCTTCCTCTTCACCGGGAATGTATTCAAGGATATCTGCCACCGAGCAGGAAAGGATGCGGCAGAGGGCATCAAGGGTGGAAAAGCGGATGGCTTTGCCCTTGTTGGTCTTCAGTATGGAAAGGTTTGCCGGCGTGATGCCCAGCTTTTCCGCCAGCTCCAGCGAGGACATGCCCCGTTTTGCCAGCATGATATCAAGGTTGACACGGATCATGGCACGCTCCTCCTTAAATGGTCAGATCGTTTTCCGCTTTGTATGCAACGGCACGGCGGAATACCGCCGCCAGCACCAGCGCAAACATGCCGGCAAGCAGCATCACGATGGCGCAGACCGCCGTCATGGGGGTGAAGCTCAAAAAGCAGCGGCCCACAAACAGCAGGCCTGCCAGCTCCGCTGCCGTGCCCATGCGGAGGAACGCCTTCACATTGCGCTCAAGGAAGGGGTCGCCGGTCACGGTGCGGAACACAAGAAACAGCTCAAGAAGGATCCACAGCGCAAAGGCGGCGGCAAGGGTCAGAAACACCTTGAGGGAGGCAACGCTGCCCTCCCAGTAGCTTGCAAGCACTGCGCCCCAGCGGCTGCCGGGAATGTAGAAAAGCACAAGGCAGAACACGACGAACAGGGCCAGCAGAATGAGCATGCCCTCGGTGATGCGGCAAAGGAGCTTGGTGGACATAAAACAAATACCTCCCACTTGTGGTGTGGAGGTATTGTAGCATAGGAAATATCGAATTTCAATATAAAATTATCGTTTTTCAATAATTGTTCATAATTGGGAGAGGAAAATAAAACCGCTGCGGCAACTGCCGCAGCGGTCGATCCCGTCCCATGCCCCTGCATGGAGCGAAAGCGTAAGCGCTATACGAGCCTTCTGATCCACAATCCCTGATTGCTGCGCCGAAGGGCGAAGAAAAGGCGCACGACGGCGGCGATATGCTGCATCATGTACACGACGGGAAGGGGCAGCTTGAAGTAAAGCCCCGTCAGCATCGCAAGGGGTACGGAGATCGCCCAAAGTGGCGCAAGGTCTATGATGGCTGCCGCATGGGTGTCGCCGCCGCTTCTCAATACGCCGCAGATGATGGTGAAGTTGAGCGCCCAAAGGGGCAGGGCGGGACCCATGGTGAAAATGGTCTGAATGGCAAGCTGCTGTGTTTCCGGATTGGTGTTGGTGTAAAGGTAGGGCACATAGATGCCTGCAAGGCACACCACCACGCCGGTGGCGGCGCCCACAAGGCCGCTCAGCCACAGGAAGCGGCTTGCATAGGTACGGGCGTGGGTGAAGCTGTCCCTGTCGCCGAGGGTGTTGCCCAGCACCACTGCGCTGGCGGTGCCGATGCTCTGCAGCAGGATGAAGGCGAGCTTATCCACCGTGCCCACGATCATCATCGCCGCAAAGGTGGCGGTGCCCATCTGCCCGTAAACGAAGTTGAGCATCAGCTGCCCGACCGCCCAGATGGAGTCATCCAGCAGCACCGGCGTGCTGACACGGATGAATTCCCGTACGTTGGCAAACACATCGGTGAACATCTCCCGGAACTTTGCCTTTGCATAGGTGTCCTTCAGGTAACTGAGAAGCAGCAGTACCGCAGCGTCAAGGAAGGAGCCGATGAGCGTTGCATAGGCGGCGCCCTTCACGCCGAGGGCAGGGCAGCCGAGGTTGCCGAAAATAAACACCCAGTTCAGGAACATGTTGGAAAGAAGGCCGACGCCGTTGGAAAGCATGGGCAGCTTTGCATGCCCCGTTGCTTTGTGCACCGTGCCGTAGGGATAAATGACAGCCTTGAGCAGATAACCCCAGGCAGCGATGGAAAGGTAGTCAAGACCGCTTGCCACCACGGCGGCATCATCGCTGAAAAGGCCGATGGCAAAGGTGCCGGCAAACCGGGCAATGGCAACGAAAACGCCGGCTACCACCGCTGCAAGCAGCAGGATAAGACCAAGCGTGCGCTTGATGCCCACAGTCTCCTTTTTGCCGAAATACTGCGCCACGAATACGCTGCCGCCGCCGGTGATGCCGAAAAGGCAGATATCCAGCACATAGGTAAGCTGGTTTGCCGCACCTACGCCTGCAAGCTCAATATCGCCAAGGCCGCCGATCATCATGGTGTCCACCATGTACATGGCGGTGACCAGCAGCTGCTGCAGCATGATGGGGACCGATACCGCAAACACCTTGCGGTAAAACGCCTTGTCGGAAAGGCCGAGGATATCACGCTTGAAAACTCCCATAGAAAGGCACCCTTTTCGTTGGATTTTGCGGCGCAAAGGCGGCACGCACAAATGTAATCATAGCATTTTTGTGAGAAATTGTGAAGGGCTGTGGGAAAAGCTGCGGAATGTGGTATACTGTTAGTAAGACAACGCCAACACAACGCCGCCTTGCGGCGAAAGGAGCAAAAATGGGTTATTATTACGGTTATGACGGCATGTTCATCCTTGTGATCCTGGTGGCGGTGCTTGGCATGATCGCCTCCTCCAAGGTGAACAGCACCTTCAAAAAATATGCAAAGCTGCCTGCGCAGCGGGGCGTGCGTGCCTGCGATGCGGCACAGAACATGCTTTTCATGGGCGGCAGCGATGCAAAGCTGACCCGTGTCAGCGGCAGCCTGACGGATCATTTCAACCCCAAGACCAACACGGTGGGGCTTTCGGAGTCGGTTTTTTATGAATCCTCCGTGGCGGCGCTGGCGGTGGCAGCCCACGAGATCGGCCATGTAATGCAGTATCAGGAGGGCTACGGCCCCATCAAGCTGCGCAACACCCTTGTGCCGGTGGTGAATTTTTCCTCCAAGGCTTCGCCTTTCATCGTGCTGCTGGGGCTTTTCATCGGCAGTTATGATCTTGCCATGGCGGGCGTGCTGCTCTTTGGCGGCATGCTGGTGTTCCAGCTCGTCACCCTGCCCGTGGAGCTCAACGCCTCACGCCGTGCCATCGCCATGCTGACGGAGGGCGGCTACATTACCGGCAATGAGGAAGAGCGTGCAGCGAAAAAGGTGCTCAAGGCGGCAGCCATGACCTATGTGGTGGCGGCGCTTTCTGCCTTCGTATCCTTCCTGCGCCTGTTCCTGATGGTGGCACGCACCCGGAAAAGGGATTGACGGAAAAACTTCATTTCAGAAAAAGCGGTGTGGGAGTTAGGGGCATCCCATTAAAAAAACATCGCCGCAAAACGAATCCATTCCGGGCAACTGCATCGTCATCGTCGGTCGGAATATCGACGGATATGCCTTCCTCCTCTTCCTTGCATTTACCCGAAAGCGATCCATTTTGCGGT
>JAFSEB010000001.1 GCA_017435905.1 Clostridia bacterium
AGCAGATAATAATCATATCCCCGAACGCCCGTGACGGGAATGATGAAGGTGCGCTCATCGATCTGCTCACCGTTTTCACAGATATGATCTCTGAGCGTGATGAATGCCTTGCCCGGTTCTAACTGAGGGGTGGGCGTAGGCGCAGGGGTGGGCGTAGGCGCAGGGGTGGGCGTGGGCGAAGGGGACGGCGCAGGCGTCACGACAGGCACGGGCGTGGCGGTCACGATGGGATTGGGCGTATAAACGGGCACCTGCACATCGTCGGGCATCGTGATGGTGCCGTCGTTCACGTTGATGCGTGGAACATCCTGATCTCGAAACATTTGCGCCAGATCGGAGGCGATCTGATCCCTGATCTTGATTTTGATAAAGACGGCAAGAGCTGCAATGAGCAGGCAGGCGGCAACGAGAATGATAAGCCAAGTCCGCTTTTTCTGCTTCACATATGTCTGCGGCGGCATGCATGCCGCGGCGGCATCTGCCTGCATGACCCGGGCAGTACCGCTGCGGCAGCTTAGAACTGTGCCGTTTCGGACTGCCTCATAAACACAGCTTTCGCAAACGGGCTGCTGAGCGCCGGCATCATCGGCTACAAGGAAATGCCGCTCGGTATAAGGGATCCTCTTGCCGCAGGCTTTGCATTTTGCCATGGTGCACCTCTTCTTTTTTGATGGTGGAACAAAAGATGGGAAGATGTTTTTTTACAATATCATTCTAATCCTTTTCGTGTATAATTTCAAGTGCACGCAGCGGCCCGCCTCATAAAAAGGATGAGCTGCTGCAGGATGTATATGATTATTTCACATCAGCTTCAATCCCTTCATGAAGGCCGTGGGCAGGGCATATTCCCCGGGCTTTGCAAACAGGAAGGGGGCGTTTTCACCGGGCGGCGCCACCTCGAAGCGGTAGCAGGTCACATGCCATGTGATGTGGGTGAAAACGTGATCGTATTGGAGGGCGCTTACGAGCCGTTCGGGCTTTGCACCAAAGGCTTCCGCTGCGGTTGCGGCATCCGCTTCCGTGAGCGTGCCGCTGGCGGTGGGCAGGGCGTAAAGCCCTGCAAGCAGCCCCTTCTCCTCACGCTTTGTGAGGGCGATGCGCCCGTCGGGCGCCGTGAACAGGAAGGCGGTCAGGTACTCTTCCTTCCGCTTTGTTTTTTTGATGCGCACGGGCAGTTTTTCCGCCGTGCCGGCAGCTTTTGCACGGCACCGGCAGGAAAGGGGACAGCTGCCGCACAGGGGTGCGCCGTTAGGGATGCACACCGTTGCCCCAAGCTCCATAAGGGCCTGGGTGATGTCGCCGCAGCGCCCTTTTTTATAGGCGGCTTTGAGCGGCGCTTCAAGGGCTTTTTTCGTGGCAGGCAGCAGGATGTCCGCCGCCGAATCCGCAAGGCGTGCGCACAGGCGCAGCACGTTGCCGTCGATGGCAGGAGTGGGCATATCAAAGCAAATGGAAGCGATGGCGCCTGCGGTGTAATCCCCGATGCCGCTGAGGGCACGGATATCGCCGTAGGCTTCGGGGAAGCTGCCCCCGTGCTGCTCCATGATCTGCTGCGCCGCCTTTTTCAGGTTGCGGGCACGGCTGTAGTAGCCAAGCCCTTCCCACAGCTTCATGAGGGCGTCATCCTCTGCGGCGGCAAGGGAGGGGATGTCGGGCAGGGCGGAAAGAAAGCGGTCGTAGTAGCCAAGCACCGCTTCCACACGGGTCTGCTGCAGCATGATCTCCGAGATCCATACCCGGTAAGGCTCCTTCGTTCTGCGCCAGGGAAGCTGCCGTGCATTGGCTTCATACCAGGGCAGAAGAAGGTCGGGCAGCGATTCAAAGGGAAATGCGGTAAAGTCGTTCATTGTTCCTCCCTGAGGGCGAGTATGTGCGCCGCCGCTTCCGCAAAGCCTGCGCCGCCGCAGCCCTCCGTAACAAAACGGGGCAAAGCGGACATGCTGCCCACAAAGGGCGCAATATTCCTGACGCCGCAGGAAAGGGGGAAGCGTGCGAACATGGGTGCATCGTTGGGGGAATCTCCGAAGAAGATGGCGGTTTCGCCGATCTCTTCCTTCAAAATCCGGGCAAAATAATATTCTGCCATGGAGCGCTTGTCGTACTTGCCGTACCATGCGTTCACATGGATGCTGCTCACCTTTGCTTCCGCCCCCATGGATTCGCAAAAGGCACGGATCTCCTCCGCATAGGAAAGGGGAAGCTTCGGTTCATCCTCGCAAAAATCGATGGCGATGTCATAGATGCGTGCAAACTGATCCGCCGCCGCCCGTGCAAGGGGGAAGCGCTGCAGCACCGCCCTTTGAAGGGGCAGGAGCTTTTCCTTCGGGTCATGGGGCGCATTGGGGTGAAGGAGCATCCTCGGTGGCTTGCCTTCTTCCGAAAAGTGCATGGTGAAAGCGCCGTTTTCGCCGATGACGGCAGCAACGGGCCATTGCCGAAGGATCATATCGCACCAGCCGGCAGGGCGCCCCGTGACGGGGATTAGGGAAAGCCCTGCTTCCTTGAGGTGCCACATGGCGCTGTAGGCTTCCGCCGTCAGCTTGCCGGCGGTGGTCACGGTGTCATCGATATCGAACAGCACGAAGCGAAGTGCCGCTGCGTTTGCTTTTGTAAGGGAAGAAATGGGCTGCATGGCTGCCTCCTTGGGTTTCTGCCCTCATTAAAACACAGGGACGGAAAAAAGTCCATAGCAGGGCGGTTCCCTCAAGGGGAGGAAAAAACTGCTTGCCCCTTGCGTTTCGGATGAGATATAATGTAAATTGAAGTGAAATGGCTTTCACTTCAAAATCGGAAGGAGATATATGATCTTATGACCATTTCCCTGATGGATTTCCTTTCGCAGGTGTTTACAAACCCCATGCTGGCCATCACGGTGCTGCTGACCCTTGGCGTCATTCTCGTCAACGGCTGGACGGATGCACCCAACGCCATCGCTACCTGCGTATCCACCCGTTCCATGCGTGCTTCTGCCGCCATCGTCATGGCAGCGGTGTTCAACTTCCTCGGCGTGCTGGTGATGACCATCCTCAACGCCAAGGTGGCGGCCACCATTTACAACATGGTGGATTTCGGCGGCAATACACATGATGCCACCGTTGCCCTTTGTGCGGCGCTCTTCGCCATCGTGGTGTGGGCCACCGCCGCATGGGCCTTCGGCATTCCCACCAGCGAAAGCCACGCCCTGATCGCCGGCCTTTCCGGCGCTGCGGTCGCACTCCATTCGAGCTTTTCGGGCATCAATCCGCAGGAATGGATCAAGGTCGTTTACGGCCTCGGCCTTTCCACGGTGCTGGGCTTTGGAAGCGGCTTTGTTGCCACCAAGCTGACGGAGACCTGCTGCCGCAGCCTGAACCGGCAGAAGACCACCGGCTTCTTTAAGAAAGCGCAGATCTGCGGCGGTGCGGGCATGGCCTTCATGCACGGCGCACAGGACGGACAGAAGTTTATGGGCGTATTCCTGCTGGGCATCTTCCTTGTCAACGGGCAGAACACCACGGAATTCAGCGTGCCCATCTGGCTGATGGTGCTTTGCAGCGTGGTGATGGCACTCGGTACCAGCATCGGCGGTTACCGCATCATCAAATCCGTGGGCATGGATATGGTCAAGCTGCAGCCCTATCAGGGCTTCAGTGCGGATATCGCCGCCACCTTCTGCCTGCTGCTTTCTTCCCTGACGGGCATCCCCGTTTCCACCACCCATACCAAGACCACCGCCATCATGGGCGTGGGCGCCTCAAGGCGTCTGAGCGCCGTGAACTGGCGTGTGGTGGGCGAAATGGCACTTGCATGGGTGCTGACCTTCCCCGGCTGCGGCCTGCTCGGCTTTGTGATGGCAAAGCTGTTTATGTGGATCTTCTGACCTTACGACATTTGAAAAGGAGAATACGACCGTGAAACAGTCCCGTGATCAGTATTATTTCGACACCATGAACAGCACCGCCAATTTCGGTAAGAAGGCTGCGCTGTACCTGCAGGACACCCTTGCTTCCTTTAACGTTGCCACCTTTGAGCAGAAGGTGGAGGAAATGCATGCCATCGAGCACGAGGCGGATACCCTCAAGCACAATATGACCGAGCGTCTTTCCAAGGAATTCATGACTCCCATCGAGCTTGAAGACCTTGTGGCGCTTTCCCACGAGCTTGACAACGTGGTGGACTGCATCGATGACGTTATGCAGCGCATCTACATCTACAACATCACCGCCATGCGTGAGGATGTGGCGCCCCTTTGCGCACTGCTCGTACACTGCACGGATTCCCTGTGCAAAGCGGTGAAGGAGCTTGCGAACTTCCGCAAGAGCGCCACCATCCGCAAGGAGATCGTAGAGGTCAACAACCTTGAAAGCGACGGCGATGCCCTTTACATGAAGGCCATCCGCTCCCTCTACACCACGGAGAAGGATCCCATTGCGGTCCTTGCGTGGACAAACCTTTACGAGGGTCTTGAAAACTGCTTCGACGCCTGCGAGCATGCCAGCGACGTTATCGAATCCGTCATCATGAAGAACAGCTAAAAAAGCAGACCGAAAGAAACGCCTCTGCCCGTGACCTGCGGGCAGGGGCGTTTTTGAATGAAACGGCGGCGGAAATTCCGGCTGCGGTGGGGTGCGGCGCATGCTGCGGCTCCGCCGCAGCCGCGGCGTGCCCTGCGGGCACGGCCGCCTGTTTGCGCCCGCAGGGCGCAAACGTGCGCCGCACCGCTGCAGCTGCTTATTTCGCCTACAGCCCCATTGGTTCACCCGGCAAAACATTCCCTTGTCCGTACAAAAGCAGCAGGCACAGCAAAATACGCTGTGCCTGTGTTGCTTCTGTATTCTGTTTTACTCCTTTTTCTTCAGCCCCACCGCAAAGCATGCAAGCCCTGCCATGATGAGCAGCACGGAGATCTCCGGCATCCACTCAAGAAAGGTGGGCGGTGCGGCGGAGGTCAGCTTTGCCATATCTTCCACGAATACGTGGTACAGGAAGGGCAGCACGAAAACGAGGATGAGGGGCACCCGTGTGGGGATGCGGCCCAGTACCGCCGTCAGCGTGAAAAGGATGAACACCAGCGTATACAGGATGCAGCAAAGCACTGTGTGCAGCCGGGAAGGGAAGGAAAGCGCCTTCAGGATAAAGAAGGCAACGCCGAAAAACAGAGGGACGAAGGAAAACTTCGGCTTTTCAAACAGGATGCAAAGCCCCATAAGAATACCGGAAAGCACGGGCATCATGAAATGCACCACGGCGGTAAAGGTATCCGCACCGGTGCCGTGGGCAAGGGCGAACCAAATGCACCGCACCGCCGCACTCAGAAACAGCAGCGCTGCCGCCGTGCGGAAAAGGGGATGCCTCCCGTCGATGATGTACTCGGTTTTATGCTTCATCCCCGATCCTCATAAAACGGGGGCGCTCGCCATCCTTTGTGGTGACGCACTCGCCCCACATGGCGGCAGGGCGCACCCACAGGCCGCCGCTGCCGTACAGGGCACGGTAGGTCACCATGGGCTGCAGCGTTTCGCTGTGCAGGGCAATGCCAAGGCACTCGTATTCGCCGCCCTTGAAGTGGCGGTAGCGTCCCGGCATAGCGGCAGGGGAGGAAAGGGTCAGCTTCCAGCCGCCTTCCCGGCAAAGGTCAAGCAGCAGCGCCGCAAGGGATGCAAACAGGTCTTCCGGCATCTTTTCGGGGGAAAGGAAGAGGATCTCCGCCCCTTCGTGCCGCTCCGTCAGGCAATCCCACAGGGCGTCAAGGTTGCGCCCGTAGTAGGCAGGCAGAGAAAAAGCTGCCGCAAGGGCATCGTGCATGGCGCTGCGGTCGGGCATCATGGCGCCGTCAAGGGTAATGGTGTGCATGGCGGTGCTCCTTTCTTTAACCGTAAATGGCGGTAAAGCTTTCGTAGTGGTCATCGGTATAGTAGATGAGCCCGTCGTTGGAATAAAGGATGCGCTCCGCACCCCTGAAACCGCCGTTGTAGTTCACATCGCACTCATACCACTTGCGTCCGCTCGCTTCCGGCAGCAGCTTTTCACGGTTGCCGAACCTGTCGCCGCCGATGCTCATGCCCGGAGCGACTTCCCACAAATTGCCTTCGGAGCTCACCCAGCCCCAATCCTTCGCCTCATCCTTGGTGATGAAGTTGGGCGGAAGCTCGCCGTAAAGGTGGATGTAGTCCGCCACGTCGTAAGGGTCGGAATAATCGTAGCCGTATTCCACCGTGGCTTCCGGCGTGGGGGCGGCGGTAGCAACGGGTGCTTCTGTGGGCGCCGGTGTTTCCTCCGCTTCCGGCTCCGCCTGCGGCGGGGCAGGTTCATCCTGCTCCGCACTCGGCAGCGGGGCGGCGGGCATCTCTGGCAGGGGCGCTTCTTCCGGTGCTTCCTGCGGTTCATCATAGCTTTCTTCCGGCAGGCTTTCCACCACCATGGTGGCGATGTCGAGGGCGTCCTCCACGGTGCAGCCTGCCATCATGGGCAGCGTCAGCGACAGCGTAAGGATCAGGGAAAGAAGCAGCATGATGGCACGGCGTGCCGGGAAATTCGGTCTCATAAAACGAAGAATGTCCTTTCGGGAAAATGGTTTATTCTACGGTATCCTTCATGCGCTTTGCAAGGAAGAACACGGCGGAAATGTCGCTCAGACCGCTGTAAACAAGGCCCGAACCGATGAGGATCATGGCGGTTTTCACCACCGCAAAGGGGTTGATGAGCATCAGCACGCCGAAGATGACGCCGAGGATGCCCATGATGAGAAGGGGCAGGAATGCCCGATCCTGAAAGTGGTGCAGCGAAAGGGCGTGGCACAGCTTTACGATGCCGCTGATGAGGATCACCGCACCGAGGAAGGCAGGCAGCAAGGCGGCTACCGCTTCTGCCCTGAGGAAGATGACGAGGGCGATGCCAAGCAAAGCAAGACCGCCGAAAAGCTGCGCAGGGAAAAAGGACAGGATGTGGGATGTGAAGTACCGTGCGAGCATCGCCACGCCGAGTGCCGCCAAGATGATGGCAAAGGCATAGGCAACAAGCTTTGCGCTGACGCCGGGGAACAGGATGAACAGCAGACCGATGAGGGCGGTAACGATGGCAGACCAAAGGGCACGGGTCTTGGCTTCCTTGAAAAACGGCATAATGACCTCCTTATTGTTTTTGCAGGGGAACGGGGAAACGGGGGAAGGCATATGCCTTCCTTAAACTATAAGAATAAAGCACACGGGGGCGTTTGTCAAAGGCATACGGGTGGCGGATGCAGCGGCAGCAGGCAAATGTGCGGTTTCTTTTCGGTTTTTTTGTTTCTGCGAACCGCAACGATCCCTCAGCCCTTTACCGCCGTCCGCCCGGCAACGAAAACAGCCAAAACGAGCATCCGCTGTAGGGGCGGCCAATGGCCGCCCGTGAAAAAGGGGAAATACAGCAAGCGGCACGGAAAAGAAAGAAGGAGAGGCGAAACCTCCAACCGGGGGGTGCGGCGCACGTTTGCGCCCTGCGGGCGCAAACAGGCGGCCGTGCGGGGGGGCGCATGC
>JAFSEB010000015.1 GCA_017435905.1 Clostridia bacterium
AAAACGAATCCATTCCGGGCAACTGCATCGTCATCGTCGGTCGGAATATCGACGGATATGCCTTCCTCCTCTTCCTTGCATTTCCCCGAAAGCGATCCATTTTGCGGTCGAAGAGTCTAAAAAGGCAAGACCGGTTCTATCGGCAGGCGTGTGGTCGAAGGAATAGTGGTGCTGTTTCAAGACCGCACAACACACGGACAGGGCCGGTATTGCCTTTCTTAGACCGATGTTTTCTTAACGGGATGCCCCTTTTGGTGTTGCCCGAAAGGCGCTCTTTGCATTTGACTTGCTTCAGGCTTTTTTGTTCTTTCCGTAGACGGGGAACCAGATGCGCTTTGTGAAGAGGTAGCAAAGGGGCAGCAGGTAAAGAAGAAAGCCGTAGGAAAGGGCATGGGCATCCACGCCCAGCATCTCAAGGGGCACGCTGCAGGTGATCGCCCAGGGAATGAGTCCCGAAATGAAAACGGCGGAGTTTTCCATATCGATGGCAAGCTCCCTGTGGGATGCATGTTCCTCCTCATAAATGCCCTGCCAAAGCTCCTTGTTCATGGTGATGGCAAGGGTTTGGTTGCAGAAGGTGGCGCAGATCACGATGCTTGTCAGGATCATGGCAGGAAAGCCGCCGATGCGTGCTTCAAGGGGGCGTATGATGCTGTGAAGACCGCCCAGCATGCCCGTGCCGTTGAAGATGCCCGAAAGCATGCCGGAGAAAAGCACGATCAGGCAGATGTGGATCATGGAAAGCACACCGCCGCCGCCAAGGATGCGGTCAAGGGCGGGATCGGGCATGGAATAGCCGAACAGGCAGCTGTGCAGGAAGGAAAGGATGGGCATATCCTGCAGCGCCACTGCAAGAACGCCTGCCGCCAGCACGCTTGTGGGGATAGCGTATTTGAGCGGCACCTTCAGTACGGGAAGGATCAGCATGATCACCGTGGGGAGGATGCCCCACCAGGAAAGATCGTAATTGGCTTCAAGCTCCGAAAGGATGGCGGTATCCACCGTTGTGATGGGGCTTTTTGCGGAAAGGATGAAATACAGCACGATGGAGATGCCAAGGGGCAGCAGCGCAGTAAGGTGCATGTATTTGATGTTGTCGTAAAGGGAGGTATCCGTAATGCCGGCCACAAGGTTGGCGCTGGAGGAAAGCGGCGCACAGCGGTCGCCGAAAAATGCGCCGGAAAGGATGGCGCCGGCGGTATACAGCTCGTTGACGCCGCCGCTTCTTGCAAGGGCCATGAAGATGACGCCCACCGTTCCCACCGCACCGAGGCAGGTGCCCATGGCGTAGGAAAGCAGCAGCGAAAGCAGAAATGCGATCAGGATGAAAAGGGAAGGGGTGATGACGGAAAGCCCCTTTGCGATAAAAACGGCAATGGTGCCGCTTGCACGCCAGGATGCCGTGATCAGACCGATGAGGATCAGGATACGGACGACGCTGAAGGCTTCCTTGCCGCCCTTAACCGCCATTTTGAAAAGCGGTTTCGGTGCAAAGCCTCTGTGGCGGGCAACGATGTAATAGGCAGCAAACCCCACGAAAATGGCTGCCGCCAGCGGAATGCCCGTTAACAGGCAGCCCACCAAAGCACCGATGAACAGCAGCATTGCAAACCAGAAATCCATGGAGACCCCCAAAAACAGTCGATGTCGGAAACGGACGGCAGGGCGTGCCGGATACCGCTTTTAGTGTAGCACGAAAGATGCCTGCGTCAAGGGACAAAAGCGCCCTTATATGCCGCCAAGGCGGTCTGCCCATTTTTCCGTGTAGCAATGGGAATAGGGCACGCCCTTTTCCCTGCGCAGCCGCCGGAAACGGGGATGCCTTGCCCAAATAAAGGATACCGCACCGATGATGAGAAGGTACATTGGCCCCAGCATCAGCGACTGCAGCGTGTGACCGAACTCGTGGGCAGCCAATGCGGCACGCTCTTTTTCGGAGTGGACTCTTTTTTCATCGGGTACAAAGGTGAAAAGGCCGAGGGATACCGCATCGGTACGGGGCCAGGCGGTCATCACCGCACCGTGAAACCGCATGTGTGCGGCTTTTCTGTAGTAAAGGAACAGCGCAAGCCCCAAAAGGGTCTGGGGCAGTCCCCAAGTGCACTGCAGCAGTGTATAGACACAGTTTTTAAGTTTTTTCATGCCAAAATACGCCCGTTCATAGGAATTACCATCATCGTAACATCTTTTTCATATTTTTCAATGCTTTTTTCCTTGTATATCGGTATCATTCAATGTTATTATTAAATAGGATAATAATGACGGCGCAATGCGCTTTTTTTGCGGCCTGAAACGGGAACGGGTTCAACTGCAGCCGTATCATATTTGATGAAAGCGGGAGCTTTATGGATAAAAAGCAAAACAAACTTTGGGAAAAAATGAAGGAAGCGCTGGCTTCCGTGCTGCCCATCACGGCTATTGTGATCGTGCTGCACCTGTTCTTCGTGCCGATGCCTGCAGGTACCTTCGGTTTGTTCCTTGTGGGCGCAGTGCTGCTCACCTTCGGTATGGCGCTGTTTACCCTCGGTGCGGATATCGCCATGATGCCCATGGGCGAGCGCATCGGTGCGCACCTCACGAAAACAAAAAAGCTCGGCATGCTGCTGCTGGTGGGTCTTTTGATCGGCATTCTCATCACCGTGGCGGAGCCGGATCTTACCGTGCTTGCGAACCAGATCCCTGCGGTGCCCAATGCCGTGCTCATCCTGACCGTTGCGGTGGGCGTGGGCATCTTCTTTGCGGTCGCCCTTGTGAAGACCGCCTTCAATGTGCCGCTCAACATGCTGCTTGTGGGGCTGTATATCGGCGTGTTCGCCCTTGCGGCTTTTACGCCCAGATCCTTCCTTGCAGTAGCTTTTGACTCCGGCGGCGTGACCACAGGCCCCATCACCGTGCCCTTCATCATGGCGCTCGGTATCGGTATTGCAGCCGTGCGCGGCGGCAACAGCTCGCAGGATGATTCCTTCGGCATCGTGGCGCTTAGCTCCATCGGTCCCATCTTTGCGGTGCTGCTTCTCGGCATCTTCTTCCGGGCGGACAGCGGTTCTTATGCCCCCACCCTGGTGCAGGATCCCGATTCCCTTCCTGCTGTTCTTGCTGCCTTTGGGGAGGCAATGCCGCACTATTTCAAGGAAGTTGCCATCGCCCTTGCGCCCATCGTGGTGTTTTTCGCGATTTTCCAGTTCCTGTTTCTCAAAATGCGTGCCCGTACCCTCTTCAAGCTTGCGATGGGCGTTATCTACACCTTCATCGGCCTTGTGCTGTTCCTGACGGGCGTTAACGTGGGCTTCCTGCCGGCAGGCTACTTCATCGGCGGTGAGATCGCCGGCGGCATGAAGGTATTTCTGGTCCCCCTCGGCATGCTGATGGGCTTCTTCGTGGTCATGGCGGAGCCTGCGGTGCACGTTCTTACCAAGCAGGTGGAGGAGATCACCGTTGGCGCCGTTGGCCGCAACACACTTTTGATGAGCCTTTCCCTCGGCGTTTCCGCATCCATCGGCATTGCGATGCTCAGGGTCATCACCGGCGTTTCCATCTGGTATTTCCTGCTGGTGGGCTACGGCATTGCCCTCGTACTTTCCTTCTTCGTGCCGAAGGTGTTTACCGCCATCGCTTTTGACTCCGGCGGCGTTGCATCCGGCCCCATGACGGCAACGTTCCTTTTGCCCTTTGCCATGGGCGCCTGCGACGCCCTTGGCGGCAACATCATGACGGATGCATTCGGCCTTGTGGCGATGGTGGCCATGACGCCCCTGATCGCCATACAGATCCTCGGTCTCATTTATAAGATCAAGCGCAGCCGTGCGGATGTTCTGCCCGAAACGGTGGATGAGACCATCGAGATCTTTGAGTTTGACTGGCAGATTTCCTGACAGGAGGCAGCACTATGGAAACAAAACGGAACTTTCTTGACAGGATCCGAAACAGGCAGCAGGAAGAAACGCCTGCTGTAGAGCCCATCAAGCTGATCGTGTTCATCGTGAACCGGGGCATGGGCGAAAAGATCACCGCCATGTGCCTTGCGCACCGTGTCGCCATGCACCTGACCATGCGCGGTCACGGCACGGCGGATTCCAAGATCCTCGATTACCTCGGCCTTGGCGAAACGGAAAAGGATGTGGTGCTGGCGGCGGTGCCTGCAAGCGCCAAGGAGCTTTTTATGCAGGAGGTATCCGATGCGCTGCAGCTTGAAAAGCCCGGCCACGGCATTGCCTTTGCCATCCCCCTTTCCAGCCTTGCGGAGCGGGGCGCCCTTGAACTTTTATCCGGTTTTTCCCTGAAGGAGGAGAATTGATATGCGTTATGATCTCATCATCACCATCGTGACCCGCGGTTTTGCGGATTCTGTTATGGATGCTGCGAAGGCGGCAGGTGCCTTTGGAGGTACCGTGCTTTACGGCCGCGGCACCGGTATTCACGAGGCGGAAAAATTCTTCGGCATCATCGTGCAGCCGGAAAAGGAGCTTGTGCTCATCCTTGTAGAAAACGCAAAGAAGAATGATATCATGACCGCCATCTGCAAGGACGCCGGCCTTCATAAGGAAGGCAAAGGCATCTGCTTCTCCCTGCCGGTGGAAACGGTCATGGGCATTTCCCGTTTCGACAAAATGGAGCAGCTTGAAAAGCTGGAGAAAGCCGGAAAGCAGGAAGAAAAACAGCCGTTGCAGGATACGGAAAACAAAACGGAATAATGAAGAAAGCGGCCGCAGGAGGAAAACCTGGCGGCCGCTTTTGTAACACGGTGAGTAACACATGCAGAATACTGAAATATGCGTTTACAAATGTCGGTTTGTAGCATATATTGACGCTTTTTGTCGAATTAAACTGTTGAAAAACCGATAAGGAGGCAACATAGCGTGAACGAAAAGAACGATTTGGCGCCGCTTCGCCTAAAAAAGCGCGGAGAGGATGGAAACAAAGTGATCACGGTCCGCATCCGGGAAGAGACGTTGCAGGCGTTGGATCGGATTGCTGAAGAAACAAACTATTCACGCAACTGGCTGATCAATATGATCCTTGACTATGGTGTGAATGCGCTGGAAATTGAATAGAACGCATAATAAAGGAGCACCTTCGGGGTATTCCAATAAGAAAACATCGCCGCAAAACGAATCCATTCCGGGCAACTGCATCGTCATCGTCGGTCGGAATATCGACGGATATGCCTTCCTCCTCTTCCTTGCATTTACCCGAAAGCGATCCATTTTGCGGT
>JAFSEB010000016.1 GCA_017435905.1 Clostridia bacterium
CCCGTGTGGCACAGGCAACTCTAAACAAGAACCTGGCGTTGATCAACGCCAGGCCTCGTAAGGTTCTTAATTTCCATTCTGCTCAGTCGCTTTGGAACTTTGAACTCGCGAACTGTTGCACTTAGTTTGACAATTCACTAACCGGTTTTGTTATTTGCTGTAAACGCACTCGCCGTCCACAACGGTCATCTCCACGGAGGTGGTGGCGATGAGGGAGCTGTCCACGGTGAAAATATCCCTGTCGAGCACCGCAAAGTCCGCTGCCTTGTCAACGCTCAGGCTGCCGCGGGTGTGCTCTTCAAAGCTCGCATAAGCGCCTTCAAGGGCAAACATGCGCACCGCCTCCTCCACGGTCAGGCACTGCTCCGGATGCCAGGGCTTGGCATCGGGGCAAGAGGCATCGGTACGGGTCACCGCCATGGCGATGTTGGGCATGCTGTCAAAGGGCTCCACGGGGCAGTCGCTGCCGCCGCTGACGTGGATGCCTGCTTCCATCAGGGAACGCCATGCATAGCTTGTGCGGCCGAGACCTTCGCCCACACGCAGCTCCGTGATGTACTGATCCGCCCGGACGAAGATGGGCTGCACATAGGCGAGCATGTTAAGGTCACGCATCCGGGAGATCTGGTCCATCCGGGTGATCTGGCAATGGTTCACGGCGTGGCGGGCATCCTTACGGGGCATTTCCTTCTGCAGGCGCTCCACCACGTTCAGGTACATATCAAGGGCGCCGTCGCCGATGCAGTGGGCGGTGAAGGGGAAGCCGGCACGGTGGGAGATCTTCAGAAGCGCATAAAGGCTGTCCTCATCGTAAAGGGGAATGCCGTGGGTGGTGGGATCGTCCACATAAGGCTTTGCCATGTAAGCGGTACGGGCGCCGAGGGAGCCGTCCAGCAGCAGCTTGTGCTCGCCGATGCGATAGCGGCCGCAGCGTTCGCCGTAATAGTGACCGTCATCGATGAACTGCTGCATGGCTGCAGGGGTCATCATGCGGCACTGCGCCACGATCTTGAGGGGCAGCTTGTTTTCTTCCGCAAGGGAGCGGTATGCTTTGTAAATGGGGGCGTATCCGGTGCCGTCGCCGAAATCGTCCGTATGCACGCAGGTGAAGCCGTGGCGGATCAGGTCGCTGCAGGCTTCCATTACGTTTTCACGGATCTCATCATAGGTGGGAACGGTCTCGAGGAAGGGATCGAGCACTTCCGCTTCATCCTCACGGAGCACGCCGTCGCAGTTGTCGCCAAGGCCGAGCAGCTTGACGGCACAGCTGTTGATGCAGGCAACGTGGTAGCAGGCACGGTAGATGGCGATGGGGATATCCGTGGTGACCTTGTCGAGGATGTCCTTTGTGGGAAGCTCCGGCACGGGCCAGCCGTTCTGGTCAAAGGAAACGCCTACAAGCCAGCCGCTCTGCCGTGCACCGGCTTCATAGGCAGCCTTGAGGATCTCCACCAGCTTTTCCGCACTGTCGGCGGCGCTCAGGTTCACACGCTTCTTGCTGCGTGCATAGTGGAAGGTGTGCATGTGGGTATCGGTAAGGCCGGGGATCACGGTCCTGCCGCCAAGGTCAATGGCTTCGTAACCGTCTGCAAGGACGGCTGCGGCTTCTTCCTTTGTACCCACAGCGGCGATCTTGCCGTTGATGACGGCCATGGCGGATACAACGGGATACTTTTCATCGAGCGTATGGATATTTGCGTTGTAAAAAAGCTTTTGCATGATCGGATTCCTTTCAGAAGGGATAGTACCATCATACTCCATTTTGGGGAATAGAGCAATGGCGGATGACAGCATGCACGGCAAAATGGTATAATGGTGCAATAAAAAAGAGCAAAAGCGGCTTGCGAAAGGAGATCACCGTGCACAGCGAACAAGAAGGCGCCTGCCTCATCTGCGGCGCACCCATCGTATACTTTGACGCACCGAGGGAAATGGAGTGTATGATCTGTCACAAAAAAGCATCTTCCCACGCAAGCTGCAGCGAAGGACACTTCGTCTGTGATGCGTGCCATGGAAAAAAGGGCATCACGGCCATTATTGCCCACTGTATGCAAAGCGGCAGCCGCGACCCCATTGCGCTGCTGCAGGAGATGATGGAGCAGCCCTCCGTCTACATGCACGGCCCTGAGCACCATGTGATGGTAGGTGCGGCGCTTTTGACCGCTTACCGCAACGCAGGCGGTGAAACGGATCTTGCAAAGGCGCTCGGCGAAATGGCATTTCGGGGCGGACAGTATCCCGGCGGCAGCTGCGGCTACTGGGGCAGCTGCGGTGCAGCGGTGAGTGCAGGCATGTTTTTAAGCATCGCTACGGGCACAACGCCCCTTTCCGGCGAAAGCTGGGGGCTTTGCAACCGGCTGACAGCCGCCTGCCTTGAAAAGCTCGGCACCATCGGCGGCCCACGCTGCTGCAAGCGCAATTCCTTTACGGCGGCTTTGACCGCAGCGGAGTTTGTAAAAGAGCACCTTGGCGTTTCCATGGATGTACCGGAACAGGTCGCCTGCACCTACAGCGCAAGGAACAAGCAGTGCCTTAAAAGCCGCTGCCCGTATTATCGGGAATAGTGCGAAAACAACAAAGAAAAAAGCTCCTTTGCAAAGAAAAAGCTCCTTTGCCCGGAGCTTTTTTGTTATTCGTTGCGGATGGCTGCAAGGGGCGAAAGCCGCATGGCACGAAGGGCGGGATAAAGTCCCGAAACGAGTGCCACAAGGATGGAAAACGCCACTGCGCCGAAGGCAAGGTAGAGGGGAATGGAGCTGTAAAGCCCGGAGCCTGCCAGGAACTTGTTGAGCACCATGGAAAGGGTGTAGCTGACGCCGAGGCCGAGGGCACCGCCGAAAAAGCCGATATAGGCGGATTCCGTCAAAAACAGGGCGGCGATGTTGGACATCCTGCAGCCGAGCACCTTGATGATGCCGATCTCCTTGGTGCGCTCGTAAATGCTCATCATCATGGTGTTCATGATGCCGATGGCCGCCACAAGCAGCGATACACCGCCGATGGCGCCAAGCAGGTACTGGGTCTGGGCAATGCTTTCTTCCGATTGTTCGATCCACTCCTGCAGGCATTCGGTGCCGTAGCCAAGATCCTTGATGTACTGGTTCACGGTCTCAACGGCATCCGTGTCGGAGCACTTCACGATGACCTCGTTGTAGTTGGTGGTATCGATGCTCATGAAGCTGCTGTTTTCCTTGGCGAGCTTTTTGAGCGCTTCGATATCCATCAGGCAGTAATAGGAAAACTCGTTGCCGGACTGCGCCGTGACGCCGGTGCCGTTCAGCCGGTAAAACTTACCGGGGGTGTAGCCTTCCATGTCGCTGCCGCCGTAAACGTTGTTGTAGTCGAAGGTGAGCTGAAAGCGGGAATCCGCCGTCACCTTGGAATTGCCGTCCCTGTCCACCGCCTGCTTGCCGGTGTTGGGATCGTAAAAATAGCCGTAAAGGAACAGGTCGGAGGCAAAGACGATATCATAGGTGCCGCCGGTGGTGCGTGCGGTGGGCAGAGTGCCCTCGCTGAGGGCGATGCCGAACTGATCCGCTACGCTGGTATCGATGCCCATGATGCCGATATCCGCAATGTAGCGGCCGCTTTTCAGAAGACCCCATGCGCTGATGCGGGGCATGACAGCTTCAACGCCCGGTATCTGCTTGAAAAGCTCCACCGTCTTTTTGTTGAGATCCTTTTCCGTAGAATCCCAGTTGCCATTTTCATCCACGGAATAATTCCATCTTGTAACGGTGATGTTTGTCATGCTGCCCATTTGGGAATAGCTTTCGATCATCGCCTCCCGCATGCCGATGCCGAGGGATACCATCACCACGATGGAACTTGTGCCGATGACCATGCCGAGCACCGTCAGAAAGGCACGCAGCTTGCGCCGCCACAGGTTCAGAAACGCTGTGCGGAGCAGGTCGGAAAATCTCATGCTTCTTCCAGCTCCTTCGAACGTTTCTTTTTGAGGAGGATGACCGTGACCACTGCTGCCGCAGCCACCGCAGCGCCGATGGCGATCCAAGCCCACACGGGGAAGCCGCCCTCATTGCCTGCCATGGCTTCCATGCCGGGCTCCATCATGCCGATGTCGTCGCCCATGATGCCCATTTCCGGGTCGAACATCATATTGGGGTCATCCATCATCATCTCTTCGTTGACATAAAGGGGCAGGGGAAGGCGCTCTTCCATCTGCTCGCCGTAAACATCCTCATAGGTAATCACGATCTCGCCGTTCACTTCGCCCGCCACGGAGGGGATGATGGAGAAATCCGCCCGGAGGGTGCTGCCGGCTGCCACGGTGCCGCCGAAATACGTTTCCTCCATGGCCAGCCCTTCGCCCTCCACATCCACCATGCAGTTGTAAATGGGGGCTTTGCCCATGTTGTACAGGGCGAAATAGATGGCGCAGCTTTGTCCTACCCAGGGCTCGTCATACACCGTGGGATCGTCCACCTTCAGGCGGATGCGCTGCAGGATGGGGATGGCGATGGTCTCCGTTGCGGTGTAGGATGCCACGTTGGAAGCGCCTTCATAGGAGAAATCCAGCTGCAGCGTGTAAGCCTTCGCTTCGGTATCCGGTGCGCTCTGCAGGGAGATCTTTTCGGTGTGGGTCTCGCCCTTGCCGATCTTTGCGATGTAAAGGGTGTTGGAACCGTTGTTGGCAGGCATCAGCTTGCCCACCTCTGCCGTGTCGCTGATGGAGATCTGGATGTTCTGCACCGCCTCCTCGGAGGAGGTGTTGCGCAGCGTGAATTCCACATCGAACTGTTCGCCGGCATAGATCTTGTCCGTGCTGATGGAGTAGGAATCAAGAATCACCTTGGGCTTTGATACGGGGACGCTGCCGTCGGGGCCCTGTGCGCCGGTGTAGCCGTCGATGACATTCACATAGATGCTCAGCGTGGCGGTATGGGGCTGTTCATCGCTCGCCCAGGTATCCTTCCAGGAAAGGGTAAAATCCACCTTTTTCACGCCGGCGGTGACCATTTCGTGAAAGCGGAAGCCGCTGTAGCGGAACTCCACGATGTCGCCCTTCATGGGGGTGGAGGTCAGCTCCTGCGTATAATCAAGGGTGGTGATCTCAAAGGGGAAGGAATCAAGGCTGGTGGACAGCACGGGGGTAAGGGTCACATCCTTCACGTTGCTGCGAAGGCAGAGAAGGGGGATGCGCACCAGTACCTTTTCCCCCGCATCGCCGGAGGGCGCATAAACATACTCGCCGTTTGCATCGTAGAAGGAAAGGCGGAAGGGGACTTCCGATTCCGTGGGCTCGGTGCTTTCACCGCCGGCTTCGATGCCGAAGGTGACGGATACGTTCTCATACTTGCTGAAGCTGCCGCCAAGGGCTGCCTTGAAGGCGAAAACGAGGGTGCGTGTCACGGTGCCGGAATTGCCGCCGCTGTGGGTATCGGTCAAAAGCAGCTCTTTGGTGCTGCCGGCAGGAATCTTCATGGGAAGGGGGCTGCTCGCATCGGTGCCGACGCTGAGGTTGGCGGTCTTGTTGAACACGCTTTCAAGGGTCACATCCTCATCGCCGCCGTTTGCCACCGTGACGGGAATAAAGATATGGGTGGCGGAGACCGTGGCGCCGCTGACGGTGACGGTGATATCCCCGGCGGTGGCAGGGGTGACGGGATCAGGGGTGCCGCCATCCGGCGTGGGCGTGGGGGTGCCCGAAAGGCTGCCGTCGCCGCCCGTTGCATAGGCGGAAAGGGCAAAGCCAAAGACGAGGATCAAGGCTGTCAAAAGTGCAAAAAGGCGTTTCATACGGTTTCTTCCCCCTGTTGTGCTTCTTCTTTCACATCGGCATCATGCCGGTTATATTCAATGCTGACGATCCTGCCGTCGAGGATCTGAATGACTTTGTCCGCAAACTCTGCCATGTGCGGATCGTGGGTGACCATGACAAGGGTCTTGCCACGGCTTCGCATCACATCCACAATGGTGCGCATCACATCATCGGATGTGGAGGAGTCAAGGTTGCCGGTGGGTTCATCCGCAAAGATGATGTCGGGATCCGCCACCAGCGCCCGGGCGATGCCCACACGCTGCTGCTGACCGCCGCTCATCTCGGAAGGCTTGTGCTTCATGTGCGTTTCAAGCCCCATGGCTTTGAGCGCTTCCTTTGCAAGGGCATTGCGCCTGCGCTTTTTCACGCCCCGGAAGGAAAGCGGAAATGCCACGTTTTCAAGGGCGGTATAATAGGGCATCAGGTTGAAAGCCTGAAAAATGAAGCCCACATGCTTCTGCCGAAACAGGATGAGCTCGCTCTGGGTCATTTTATGGAGGCGCTTGCCGGCGATGACGATCTCGCCGCTTGTAACGTGTTCAAGCCCTGCAAGCACGTTGAGCAGCGTTGATTTACCGCTGCCGCTCCTGCCGATGATGCAGCAAATCTCGCCCCTGTTGATGGTGAGGTCAACGCCCCGAAGGGCATGGACATCCACGCTGCCCACCCGGTATATCTTTTTTGCGTTTCTGATCTCGATGAGCGGAGCCTGTTCCACAGGCGCAGCACCCCCTTTCCGGTAACTGGAGTGTATACCAGAGAAAGGAATAACGCAAGGAAATAAACATGAACAATCCCTTAATTTTTTAAGTTTGGTTTCAGCGGCGGCGAAATGGGACGTTTTGCCCAAAATGGGAATGACGGCACAAATGTGAAATACGGCGGCGAAGATTGATTTTCGGCAAAATGCCCGTTACAATGGATACTGAAAAAATGTGGCAAAGCAGCTGCAAAAGACCAAAGGATACCTTGAACGATGCAAAGACCGAGCGCTTCGCTGATGAAGACCGTTGCTTTGAAGACCCTGCCCGTAATGGCCGGCTACCTTGTGCTCGGCACGGGGTTCGGCATTCTTTTTGAAAGCAAGGGCTACGGCTTTATCTGGTCGCTGCTGATGAGCACGGCGGTGTTCGCCGGCTCCATGCAGTATGTGGCCATCGACCTGATCTCCGGCGGCGTATCGCTCATCTCCACCGCCCTGATGACGGTCATGGTCAATGCACGCCACCTGTTTTACGGCATTTCCATGGTGGGCAAATACCGTGGCGCAGGGCTCAAAAAGCCCTACCTGATGTTCGCCCTGACGGATGAAACATACTCCCTCATCTGCAGCGAGCCTGTGCCGGAGGGAACGGATGCGCATACGTTTTACTTCCTTATTTCCCTTGTGAACCAGTGCTACTGGGTCACGGGCAGCGTGGCGGGTGCACTCCTCGGGTCGCTCATCACCTTTGAAACGGCAGGGCTCGATTTTGCCATGACCGCCCTTTTCATCAGCATCTTCACAGAGCAGTGGCTTACCGCAAAAAACCACCTGCCTGCGCTCATCGGCGCAGGGGCAACGCTCCTTTGCCTCATCCTGTTCGGTGCGGACAGCTTCCTCATCCCGGCGATGCTCGTGATCATCACCGCCATGTGTTCCATCCGCCCCCTTATCGAGAAAGCGGAAGCGAAGGAGGGCGAAAACCGTGCAGAATAATACCTATGTGCTTCTGAGCATCCTTGTGATGGCCGTTGTAACGGCGCTTCTGCGCTGCCTTCCCTTTTTCGTGTTCGGCGGAAAACGCAGCACTTCGCCCTTTATCACCTACCTTGGCAGGTATTTGCCTTATGCGATGATGGGCATGCTTGTGATATACTGTTATAAAAGTGTTTCCTTTGCTTCAGCGCCCTTCGGTGCGCCGGAACTGATCGCCGGGGCGGCGGTGGTGCTGCTCCATGTGTGGAAGCGCAATTCCCTTTTGAGCATCGGGCTCGGCACCGCATGCTACATGCTGCTGATCCGCTTCGTGTTTTGACCCCACCCCTTTTTTCTTCCCAAAGGAGGATCCTTTCTATGGAATATGAGAACAGCTGCCCTTCCCTGCAGCAGGGCATGAAGCCGCCGGCTTCCCCCATCCGCAAAGCCTATATCCTGCGGCTTGTGGGAAGGTGCATCGTATTCGTCATCTGCTTTGCCATGTGCTTTTTCGCACCGGAGCAGTTTGATGTGCTTGAAGGCTTCAACTTTTTCAGACAGTTCTCGCTGCTGCACCTGCTTTGGATCATCTGGCTTATCGATATGCTGTTTCAGCTGATCCCGGCAAAGGATCATATCCCCCTCGGCTCGCAGAAGCATCTTCTTGCACGCTTCAAGCCCATCAAGGAAAAGATCAACTATGCGGCGCTGAAAAAGTACGTGGTCACCACCACCAAGTCCGCCTACAAGGTGTTTGTGATCTGGGTGCTGTTCATCGGCTGCATCGGGGCGCTGCACCACTTCGGCGTCTTTGGCGATACCGGCCTTTTCATGTTCTCGGTGGCGTTTTATGTGTGCGACCTTATCTGCGTGCTCATTTGGTGTCCCTTCCGCCTCATCATGAAAAACCGCTGCTGCACCACCTGCCGCATCTTCAACTGGGATCACCTGATGATGTTCTCGCCCTTCTTCTTCCTTGGCGGTTTTTATGCCGCAAGCCTGCTGCTGATGTCCATCGCCGTGTGGCTGGTGTGGGAATTCTGCGTGTTCCTGTACCCGGAACGGTTCTGGGAACAGACCAACGAGGCGCTGCGCTGCAGCGAGTGCACGGATAAGCTTTGCACCCAGTACTGCCAGAAGCTGCGCCCCGTGAAAAAAGAAAAAAATAAATAAAAAGCCTCCCGAACTGAAGTGACCCCAAAAAGTTAGACAATATTATCAAAAAATGTTTAAGCAGCCGAAAGGGCTTGCTGTCTGTGAATCGCAGGCGGCAAGCCCTTGAGTTTTGCCTTAATGCGACGGTTGTTATAATAATCCAGATATTCAA